>CAZFOT010000322.1:0-3315 GCA_964520365.1 uncultured Hydrogenophaga sp. | reverse complement strand
CAGTTCGGCCTGGACGTGGTGCAGGCCTACATGCGGCACGTGCAGGACAACGCCGAAGAATCGGTGCGTCGCGTGATCACGCGCTTGAAGGACGGCCAGTTCACCCTGCCGCTGGACAACGGCGCACAGATCCAGGTGGCGGTGCGCGTGAACGCGGCCGAGCGCAGCGCCGAGATCGACTTCACCGGCACCTCGGCCCAGCAGCTCAACAACTTCAACGCGCCCACGGCGGTGTGCATGGCGGCCGTGCTCTACGTGTTCCGCACGCTGGTGGACGACGACATCCCGCTCAACGCAGGCTGCCTCAAGCCGCTCAAGGTCATCATTCCCGCGGGCTCCATGCTCAACCCCGACCCGCCGGCTTCGGTGGTCGCGGGCAACGTGGAAACATCGAGCTGCATCACCAACGCGCTGTACGGCGCGCTCGGCGTGATGGCCGCGAGCCAGTGCACCATGAACAACTTCACCTTCGGCAACGCGGCGCACCAGTACTACGAGACGATATCGGGCGGCAGCGGCGCGGGCGAAGGCTTCGACGGCACGAGCGTGGTGCAGACCCACATGACCAACTCGCGCCTGACCGACCCCGAGGTGCTGGAGTTCCGTTTCCCGGTGCGGCTGGAGAGCTACGAGATCCGCGAAGGCTCGGGCGGCGCCGGCCGCTGGCACGGCGGCCACGGCGGCGTGCGCCGCGTGCGCTTTCTCGAGCACATGACGGCCAGTATCCTGTCCAACGGCCGCCTGCACGGTGCCTTCGGCATGGCCGGCGGCCACGCGGGGCAGGTGGGCATCAGCCGCGTGGTGCGCGCCGACGGCCGCATCGAGGCGTTGGGGCACATCGGCCAGGCCGAAATGGCGCCGGGCGACATCTTCGAGATCCACACGCCGGGCGGTGGCGGCTATGGAAGCCCGTAGTCACAACTCCTCGACCCGGCGCGCCGGGTAGCTGTCCCAGGCCTGGCATCCCGGACAGTGCCAGAAGTGCTGCTGGGCCTCGAAGCCGCAGGCCGCGCAACGGTAGCGCCTGAGCGGGGCGCTGGCCTGGGCCAGTGCGGCCTGAACGTGCGCTTGCGCCGAGGCATCGGAAAGCGGTTCGCCGGCGAGCCACTGCGTGGCCACCACCAGCGAGGGCTCCTGGGCCAGGTGCGCCAGGTATTGCGAGCGCGCGAGCCGAGGGTCTTCGCAAAGAGCGGCGAGCGCTTCCGTCACGTCGATCGACGGCGCGCGCTGGTCGCTGGCTTCGAGCATCTTCCGCGCCTCGGCCTGCCTGCCGGTGTGCTGGGCCAGATCGGCCAGGGACCGGGCGGCCAGCGGCATGGCCTGTGGCGCATGCCGCTGGAGTTCGCGCAGCGCATCGAAGGCGGCGCCGGCCTGGCCCATCTGCGATTTGAGGGCGGAGAGCGCCACCCAGCCCCGCGCCAGTTGAGGCATGCGGCCCACCGCCGCCGTCAGAAGCCTCAGCGCCGCCTCGGTGTCGCCGGCGCGCTGGGCTTGTTCGGCTTCCTCGCACATGTAGTGTCCGAGTCGGTTGGCGAAACTGCCCTGTTCCGCGGTTTCCAGCTTCTCGGCGATCTGCCTGGCCTGTGGCCAGTCGCGCGAGCGCTCGTAGATGGAGAGCAGGGCGAGCAGCGCCTCCGACTCGAAGGCCGAGCCTTCCAGCCGGTGCAAGGCGGTTTCCGCCCGGTCCAGCAGGCCCGCTTTCAGGAAATCCAGCGCCAGCGCGTGCTGCGCCCGGTCGCGCTCCTTGCGCCCGATGTCGGCGCGCGAGAGCAGGTGCTCGTGCACGCGCACGGCGCGGTCGTAGTCGCCGCGGCGGCGGAACAGGTTGCCCAGGGCAAAGTGCAGCTCGGCGGTGTCAGGGTCGCCTTGCACCGCTTCGATGAAGGCGTCGATGGCCTGATCCTGCTGCTCGTTGAGCAGATGGTTCAAGCCGCGAAAATACGCCTTGGGCGCCTGGCGGCCTTCGATCCGCCATTGCCGCAGGTCCAGCCGGGAAGCGATCCATCCCAGCGCGAACGCCAGGGGCAGGCCCCACAGCAACCAGGTGAAATCAAAGTCCATGCTGCGGGTCGTGGGTCTCGGAGAACTGGCTCGCGTCGGGCTCGGCGGGTTGCGCGGCCGGTGCGCCGGCTCGCCGGGCCTTTCGCGCGCGCAGCCACAGGGGCAGCATCACGGCCACCCCGAGAAAGACGCCGGCGATCAATGTGACCAGCAGGACCAGCACCAGCGGCGCCTGCCAGCTCGCGCCGAAGAAAAAGCGCAGCGTGACGTCGTCCTGGTTGTTGAGCGCGAACGCGAACAGCGCAAAAAAAATGGCTGCGTTGAGCAGCCACATCAGGTATCTCAAATCGTCCCCTTTGTGGTGGGACGATTGTAGCGATCCGGGCGCGCGATCAGGTCGGCGCCTCAGTTGGGATTGAGCGGATCCTTTCTCATGATCTCGGCCGTCCTGGCGTCCACCTGCTCACGCAGCGCCTTGCCCGGCTTGAAATGGGGGACCCGCTTCTCGGGGATCATCACACTCTCGCCGGAACGCGGATTGCGCCCGATGCGAGGCGAGCGGCGGTTGACGGAAAAGCTGCCGAAACCGCGGATCTCGATCCGGTGGCCCTTGACCAGCGCGTCACCCATGGCGTCGAGAATGGCCTTGACGGCGAATTCCGCGTCGCGGTGGGTGAGCTGGCCAAAGCGGCTCGCCAGGGCTTCAACGAGGTCACTTCGTGTCATGGGATCGTTCAGCGTTCAGCGTTCAGCGCCGGGCGTGGATGTCCACGCTCGCCGCCGAACCTCTGGCTCTCAGCCGTTCTGGTTGTTGTCCAGCTTGGCGCGCAGCAGGGCGCCCAGGCTGGTGGTGCCGGCATTCTCGCGGGAAGACTGCTGGCTCAGGCTGGCCATGGCTTCCTGCTGGTCCGCGGCATCCTTGGCCTTGATAGACAACTGGATGTTGCGCGTCTTGCGGTCCACGTTGGTCACCACGGCGCTGACTTCGTCGCCTTCCTTGAGCACGTTGCGCGCATCCTCGACGCGGTCGCGGCTGATTTCGCTGGCGCGCAGGTAGCCCAGCACGTCCTCGCCCAGGTCGATCTCGGCGCCCTTGGCATCCACGGTCTTGACCTTGCCGGTCACGATGGAGCCCTTGTCGTTCACGGCCACGAAGGTGGTGAACGGGTCGCCGTCGAGCTGCTTGATGCCCAGGGAGATGCGCTCGCGTTCGACGTCGATGGCCAGCACGATGGCTTCGACTTCCTGGCCCTTCTTGAAGTTGCGCACGGCGGCTTCGCCGGTTTCGTTCCAGGACAGGTCGGACAGGTGCAC
>CAZFOT010000321.1:0-3351 GCA_964520365.1 uncultured Hydrogenophaga sp. | reverse complement strand
CGCAGGTGGCGTCCCCACAGAGCGACGGCCATGTCGGCCATGCCCATGGGCGCGCCGGGGTGGCCGGAATTGGCCTGCTGCACCGCGTCCATGGCCAGCGCCCGGATGGCGTTGGCCTGGACCTGGGGCGACACGCCCGGCGTGGCGACAGGGGCAAGGGTGCTGGAGGGGCTGGAGGCGTCGGGCATGGGAAGAACTGCTCGGGAAGAGCGGGGGGTGGGGAAGGGGAGAACGTTCGTTCGCGCGAAACCCCTGATTTTATCGGTGCGCGCCGCGCGCGCCCTGCGGCGGCGCGGCGCGGTCCCATAATTCACCGGATGACCCGGCGCGGAGGCACGAACCCGAACGATCCAGCACCCACCACGGTGCCGGCCATGATCCTGGCCGCGGGTCGGGGCATGCGCATGCGCCCGTTGACCGACACCACGCCCAAGCCGCTGCTCGGCGTGCGGGGCAAGCCGCTGATGCAGTGGTCCGTGGAGGCCCTGCTCGCGGGCGGCTTCTCGCGCCTGGTGGTCAACACCGCCTGGCTGGGCGAACAGATCGAGCAGCGGTTCGCCTGCTGGCCAGGGGCCGACATCGCGTTCTCCCACGAAGGCCAGGACTTCGGCTATGCGCTGGAGACCGCCGGCGGCATCTCGCGCGCGCTGGGGCTGCTGGGCGAGGTGTTCTGGGTGCTGGCCGGCGACGTCCACATGCCCGGCTTCGCCTTCACCCAGGACAGCGTGGACCGCTTCGTGGCCAGCGGCCGGCTCGCCCACCTGTGGCTGGTGCCCAACCCGCCGCACAACCCCGGGGGCGACTTCGGCCTCTCGCCCGACGGCCTGGCGCTCAATCAGGCCGCCGCCCGGCACACCTACAGCACGGTGGGCCTGTACCGGCGCGCGCTGTTCGAAGCGCCGTGGTGCGACATCCTGCCGGGCAACCCGCAGGGCACGGCCGAGCCCCTGGCCCCGCTGCTGCGCGCGGCCATCGGCGCGGGACAGGTGAGCGCCGAGCTCTACACCGGCGCCTGGACCGACGTGGGCACACCCGAGCGCCTGGCCGAACTCGACCGGTAGCGGACCGCCGCGCGCACGGCGGGTTCATGCCCTCGCACGCCCCCGGGAAAACACACGCACGGCGGATCGGTTAAAAAGACATCATTCGCATTCCGCCAGAGACCATGAGTTCGCGCTCCAGCATCCTGATCGTCGACGACCACCAGAACATCCGCGACCCGCTGTCGACGTATCTGCGGCGGTTCGAGTTCGACGTGGAGGTCGCCGGAGACGGCAAGGC
The DNA here is from genome assembly GCA_964520365.1 of uncultured Hydrogenophaga sp. Lineage (GTDB taxonomy): Bacteria > Pseudomonadota > Gammaproteobacteria > Burkholderiales > Burkholderiaceae_C > Hydrogenophaga. The sequence continues at coordinate 2,070 of CAZFOT010000321.1, read as the reverse complement.
GATGCGCAGCCTGCTGGCGCACCGCACTTTCAGCCTGATCGTGCTGGACGTCATGCTGCCCGGCGAGAACGGCCTCTCGCTGTGCCGCTATGTGTCCGAGCACCTGGGCATCCCGGTCATCCTCCTGACGGCGGTCACGGAACAGGCGGACCGCATCGCGGGCCTCGAGGTCGGCGCGGACGACTATGTGGTCAAGCCGTTCGATCCCCGTGAACTCGTGGCCAGGATCCGCAGCGTGCTGCGCAGGACCCGGCCCAAGGCCGCGCCGGCGCCCGACGGCGGTGCCCGCGAAGCCCGCAGGCCCGAGAAATGCTTCACTTTCGAGGGCTGGCTGTTCGATGCCCGGAAGCGGGAATTGCGCAACCCGCAGGACAAGGAGGTCCCGCTCAGCACGGCCGAGTTCCACCTGCTGTGGGTGCTGGTCGAGAATGCCAACCGCGTGCTGAGCCGCAGCCAGCTGCTCGACCTGACGCAACGCACGGAGAACGTCGTGTTCGACCGCAGCATCGACAGCCAGGTCAGCCGCCTGCGCAAGAAGCTGGAGACCGACCCCCGGCGTCCCAGCCTGCTGAAGACGGCCCGCGGCGACGGCTACCTGTTCGCAGCCAACGTCATGGTCACCGCGTGACGATGAGGTGGCTGCCCCGCAGCATGGCGGGCCAGTTGCTGGCCCTGTTGCTGCTGGCGATGGTGGTCGCGCACCTGATCGCGGTGCTGCTGCTGTCGCAGTGGGGCGCGGCCGCCCGGATCCATCCCTTGTCCCTGCGCGAGATCGAGGCCCGCGTCATCTCCACCTACCGGGCGGTTAGCGGGCATCCCTCCGACGCCCAATCCCTGCTCGAGAACCTCAGTCTGCCCGAAACCCGCTTCGAACTTGCGTCGGCGCCCCTGGACATCCCCGGCATGGACGACCAGGAAGCTGCCCTGGCCCAGGGGCTTCGCCAGCGGCTGGGTTTGCCGTCCGGGAGCGAAATCAAGGCGCATCTGCGGCCATACGATCTCCTGGAACGCCCGCCCGGTGCGGACCAGGCGCCGAACTGGCTGGTCAAACTGCTGGACTCCGGCAACGCCTGGATACTGGACATCGAAGTGGGCTTGCCCGATGGCCGATGGCTCCGCAGCCGGCACTGGCCCTCCATGATGCATCCCCACTGGGGTCGCGTGCTGAGCTTTTCGCTGCCCGTCAGCGTGCTGCCCATGATCTTCATCGCGGTGCTCTTCGGACGCCGCATCATGCGTCCGCTCAAGGCACTGACCGAAGCGGCCAGGCGCGTCAGCCGCGGCGAGCGGGTGGCCCGGTTGCGGCCCGAAGGGCCCAGCGGCGTGCGCGAAATCACCGAGGCGTTCAACGACATGCAGGAACGCCTGATCCATTTCGTGAACGACAGGACACGGATGATCGCCGCCATCGGGCACGACCTGCGCACGCCGCTGACCTCGCTGCGGATACGGGCGGAACTGATCGATGACGACGAGCTGCGCGAAGCCATGATCCTCACCCTGGATGAGATGAGCGTGATGGCGGAAGAAACCTTGCAGTTCGCGCAGGACGATGCCACGCGCGAGCCGACCCAGAATGTCGATATCGGCGCGCTGGTGGGTGAGGTCGTCGAGCAGCACCGCACGCTGGGACGGCAGGTGGCCTGGACGGCCCCGCCCGAGACCTTCTACCGTTGCCGTCCGGTTCACCTGAAACGGGCGCTGAACAACCTCGTCGACAACGCCACGCGCTACGGCAACGCCTCGGTCCGGGTGCTGCCCGGCCGGCCGCAGCAGGAGGAGCTGCGCATCGAGGTGGAGGACAACGGCCCCGGCATCCAGCCCGAACACCTCGAACAGGCATTCGAGCCGTTCGCGCGCCTGGACCCGGCGCGCAGCCTGGAGACCGGCGGCGCCGGCCTCGGGCTGGCCATCGCGCGCTCATGCATCAGGGCCCACGGGGGCGAGGTGAGCCTGCACAACCGGCCCGAAGGCGGCCTGCGCGCCGTCATCGTGCTGCCGGGGTAGAAGGGACTCCCCCCTGCGCCGCTTTGCGGCTTCCCCCCTTGTATCTTTGAGACTCGAAGTTCA
>CAZFOT010000320.1:0-3387 GCA_964520365.1 uncultured Hydrogenophaga sp. | reverse complement strand
GGCGACTCGATCAGCACCTGCAGCGGCAGCGCCGTGGCGCCCGCTGCATCGAGAGCGGCCACGGCGCGCTGCACGTCGGCGACCGACTCGACCTTGGGCACCATCATGTGGCATAGACGCCGCCCGACCCGACCCGCGATGCCGGCCACGTCGGCGTCGAACGCCGGGTGGTCCACCGGGTGCACGCGCACCGCCACGCGAGCCTGCGGCGCGGCAGCCAGCGCCAGCTCCGTCACCAGCGCGGCGTGTTCGGCCTCGCCGCCCACGGGTGCGCCGTCCTCGCAATCGAGCGTGACGTCGAACACGCAGGTGCCGAACTCGGCGGCCATCTCGGCCTGCAACTGCAGGCTCTTGCGCATCCGCGCTTCCACGCCGCTGTAGTGGTCGCAGACCGGCAGCGAGAACGCGCCGGCCTGGGCACCAAGAAGGATGGAACGCGGATGGGTTTTCACGAGTGAGTTACGAGGTGGTTACGAAAGCCAACCCGCACCGCCTGCCTCCAGCACACACCACGGAACCGGCTTTGCCGGGCCGCAGGTGTGGTCCCCCTTCAGGGGGAAGACGCGAAGCGGCGCAGGGGGTGCTCACGCTCACAGCAAATGCTTGACGCCGTCCTGCTCGCCTTGTAGTTCGGCCAGGGTCTTGTTGATGCATTCCTGCGAGAAGGCGTCGATCTCCAGGCCCTCGACAACCTTGTACTCGCCGTTCTCGCAGGTGACGGGGAAGCCGAACATGATGTCCTTCGGAATGCCGTACCAGCCTTGCGACGGAATGCCCATGGTCACCCACTCGCCCTTCGTGCCCAGCGCCCAGTCGCGCATGTGGTCGATGGCGGCGTTGGCGGCCGAGGCGGCCGACGACAGGCCGCGCGCCTCGATGATGGCCGCGCCGCGCTTGCCCACGGTGGGCAGGAACACGTCCTTGTTCCAGACCTGGTCGTTGATCAAGTCCTTGACCGAGGCGCCATCGATGGTGGCGAAACGGTAGTCGGCGTACATGGTGGGCGAGTGGTTGCCCCACACGGCCAGTTGCTTGATGCTGGCGACCGGCTTGCCGGTCTTGGCCGCGATCTGCGAAGCGGCGCGGTTGTGGTCCAGGCGCAGCATGGCGGTGAAGTTGCCCGGCTTGAGGTCGGGCGCGCTCTTCATGGCGATGTAGGCGTTGGTGTTGGCGGGGTTGCCCACCACCAGCACCTTGACGTCGCGGCTGGCCACGGCGTTGAGCGCCTTGCCCTGGGCGGTGAAGATGGCGCCGTTGATGGCGAGCAGCTCGGCGCGCTCCATGCCGGGGCCGCGCGGGCGCGAGCCCACCAGCAGGGCGTAGTCGGTGTCCTTGAAGGCGGTCATCGGGTCGCTGTGCGCCTCCATGCCGGCCAGCAGCGGGAAGGCGCAGTCGTCGATTTCCATCATCACGCCCCTGAGCGCCTTCTGGGCCTTCTCGTCGGGAATTTCGAGCAGCTGCAAGATCACCGGCTGGTCCTTGCCGAGCATTTCGCCCGAGGCGATGCGAAACAGCAGGGCGTAACCAATCTGACCAGCGGCGCCTGTGACGGCAACGCGAACGGGCTTCTTGCTCATGGTGAGAACTCCAGAAAAAGACGTGAAGAAAGAGGTGAAATCCGGATCGGAGATGTCAAGACACAGGTCCAGAGCTCGCGAGCAAACCGAGGATTTGGGCGCCCGGACAACCCATGAGTGTACTCTCGCAAACCCTGATACGTCAATTTGTCTTATGTCTTATATAAGATATGATTGGCCACTCCGATCGGCTGTCCGAACGCCGCAAAAGCATGGCCACCTCTCCATCCTCCACTCCCGACACCGCCCACGCGGATGCGCGAACCGCGACAGGATCCGGCGCGCCCGCGGGCGGTGAAACGGCGCCGGGTGCGCATGGGGCGCCGGCCTTCAGCCCGCTGTACCAGCAGATCAAGGGCCTGATCCTGCGCAGCCTGCAGTCCGGCGAATGGAAGCCCGGCGACGTGATTCCCAGCGAGTTCGACCTGGCCGCCCGCTTCCGGGTGAGCCAGGGCACGGTGCGCAAGGCCATCGACGAACTCGCCACCGACAACCTGCTGGTGCGCCGGCAAGGCAAGGGCACCTTCGTGGCCACTCATGCCGAGCAGCACATCCAGTACCGCTTCCTGCGCCTGCTGCCCGACACCGGCGACCTCGACGGCCAGGGTCCGGCCGAGCGCCGCATCGTCGAATGCAAGCGGTTGCGCGCGTCCGCGGAAGTGGCCCGCCAGCTGGGCCTGCGCACCGGCGACCCGGTGCTGCAGGTCCGGCGCGTGCTGGCCTTCGCGGGCGCCGCGGCCATCCTGGAAGACATCTGGCTGCCCGGCACCGCCTTCAAGGGCCTCACCCTCGAAACCCTGGCGGACGACAAGGGGCCCATGTATGCGCTGTTCGAGTCGCAGTTCGGCATCCGCATGGTTCGCGCCGTCGAGAAGCTCAAGGCAGTGAGTGCCGACCCGGATGTGGCATCCTTGCTCGGCGCGCAGCCCGGCGCCCCCTTGCTGAGCGTCGAACGGGTGGCCTACACCTACAACGACGTGCCCATGGAACTTCGCCGGGGACTCTACCGCACCGAGAACCGGCACTACCGCAACGAATTGAGTTGACCCACGAGAAGCCACCGACGGCCTCTCATCCCGCGCATGCTGTCACCCGCCACGCGCCGGCATGCTGCGTTGCAATAGAATTTACGAGCCGTGGCTTGAGTTACCAGCGAGTTACGAACCTTCCAAACCTCCATCCCCACCCCGGAAGAAAGCCCCACCATGACCGAGTTGACCAAGAAGCGGCCCGAGTACCGCAACATCAACGCATTCAAGGATCTCACCACCTACCGCATGACGGCCGCGGCCTGGGTGTCGATCCTGCACCGCGCCAGCGGTGGCCTGATGTTCCTTCTGCTGCCCCTGATCGTCTGGCTGTTCGACACCTCCGTCTCGTCCGAGCTTTCCTTCGAACGCTTCGGTGCCGCCTTCGCCGTTGGCCTGGGCTTCGTGCCGGGCTGGCTGTTCAAGCTCGTGGTGCTGGCCCTGATCTGGGCCTACCTGCACCACCTCATCGCCGGCGTGCGCCATGTCTACATGGACGTTTCCCACGCCGTGAGCAAGGAGTTCGGCAAATCGTCGGCCCTGGTCGCGCTGGTTCTGAGCATCGGCCTCACGCTGGTGCTGGGCGCCAAGCTTTTCGGCCTTTACTGAGCCAGGAGGAACACGAACATGTCCGTCAATTTCGGCTCCAAGCGCGTCGTCACCGGCGCCCACTACGGCCTGCGCGACTGGCTCGTCCAGCGTGTCACCGCCGCCCTCATGGCCCTGTTCACGCTGATCGTGCTGGTGCAGGTGCTGTTCTCCAGCGGCCCCCTCGGCTACGA
>CAZFOT010000319.1:0-3534 GCA_964520365.1 uncultured Hydrogenophaga sp. | reverse complement strand
GAATACTTTGGTCTAAAACAAGAGCCTTTTTCGATCGCGCCCGACCCGCACTACCTCTTCATGAGCGAGCGCCATCGGGAGGCGCTGGCGCATCTTCTCTACGGCATTCGGGGCGGTGGCGGGTTCGTGCTGCTCAGCGGCGAGATCGGCGCCGGCAAGACCACCATCTGCCGCTGCTTTCTGGAGCAAATGCCCGAGCACTGCCGGGTCGCCTACATCTTCAATCCGAAGCTGACGGTCGCCGACCTGCTCAAGACGATCTGCCACGAATTCCAGCTCCCGGTCCAGCACACCGGCATTGGCCCGGCCACGATCAAGGACCACCTCGACCCGCTCAACGAATACCTGCTGGCCAGCCACGCCAAGGGCCAGCAGAACATCCTGATCATCGACGAGGCCCAGAACCTCACCCCCCACGTGCTGGAGCAGTTGCGGCTGCTCACGAACCTGGAGACGCCCGAGCGCAAGCTGCTTCAGGTCATCCTGATCGGACAGCCGGAACTCCGGCAGATGGTGGCCCGGCCCGAACTGGAACAGCTCGCCCAGCGCGTCATCGCGCGGTTTCACCTGGGGGCGCTGACCGAGAGCGAAACCCAGCAGTACATCCAGCATCGCATGGGCATCGCCGGCCTGCGCGGCCCCCTGCCGTTCTCGCCCGGCGCGCTCAAGCGCATTCACGCCATCGCGCGCGGCGTCCCCAGGCGCATCAATCTGCTGTGCGACCGTGCCCTGCTGGGCGCCTACGCCAACGGCCTGCCCAAGGTCGACGAGGGCGTGGTGGACAAGGCTGCCGCCGAGGTGTTCGAGTCGGACGCCCCACCCACCGCCAAGCCGGCCCCTCCCGGCCGGCCATGGAACGCCAGCGTTGCCACGCTGCTGCTGGGCGCCCTGGGCGGCAGCCTGGCAGCGGCGGCGCTCTTCTGGCTCTGGCCCGAAGCCGGCGCGCCCGCGGGCAGCACGGCCACGCCGGCAGCGGACACGGCCGACGTCAAGCCCGCGCAACCCGCGCCCGCTTCCCCGCCCGCAGCCTCTGCCGAGCCGCAGGGCGCGAACGCGGGCCAGGAGACCACCGCCGCCGGCGCGGACCTGCCGGCGCCATCGATCAGCCTGCCCGCCGCGGTCTCGCTGCTGGCCAGCGAAACCGCCGGGTTGCGGCAATTGGGCGAAATCTGGAACACCGCTCTGGAAGCCGCCGATCCCTGCGCCAGCGCGCTGCGCGATGGACTCCAGTGCTTCAGAACCAACCGCATGACGCTCAGCGGGCTGGGTCAGATGGACCGCCCCGCCGTGCTCACGCTGTTTCTGCCCGGACAGGAAAACCGCTGGGCCGTGCTGACGGCGATCACCCCGGAAACCGCCACCCTGCGCGCGGGCGCCGAGACATGGCGGCTGCCCCTGACCACGCTGGCCGACATCTGGCGTGGCGACTACGCCACCCTGTGGCGGCTGCCCCCGGGACACCAGGGCGAACTCAGGCAAGGCGACACCGGCGCGGCGGGCATCTGGTTGCGCCAGCAGTTCGAGCTGCTCGCCGCCCAGCAGCCGCAGTACGCGCCGACGCGCAGCCTCAACAGCCGCATCGAGGCCTTTCAACGCAGCCAGGGCCTCGAAGCCGACGGGCTCGCGGGACCCATGACCTTCATGCAGCTCAACCAGGTCGGGGGCGTGAAGGAACCGCGCCTCAAGCCGTCCTCAACCTGAGCCACGCCCATGTCCTACATCCTCGATGCGCTCAAACGCGCGGACACCGAAAGAGAGCGGGAGCGCGGGAGCGTGCCGGGCCTGCACAGCCTGAATCTGCCCAGCGGCGCGCTTTCCCGGGAACGGCGGCGCAAGGCGGCCAGCACCACCCCGTACGCGGCCGGGCTCGGCCTGGTGTTGCTGGTCCTGGCGGCCTGGTGGCTTTTTCGGTCCACCCCGGAAGAAGCGCCGCACCTGGCCCAGCCGGCCACACCCGGCATCGAAGACCGCCCCAGCGCCCCGCCCCCCGCTGCGGCCGAAACGGCGGTGGCGGGGCCTGCGGTGCGCCCCGCGCCAGAACTCCCGATCCTGGCGCCGCAGCCCCCGGCGGCACCACCGCCACCTGTTCGCGCCGAGCGTCCCCGGGCCGCCAGCGCCGCAAACGCGGTCGCAGCGCCAGGCACCGCCGCCCCGGTGACCACCGCGCCGCCCCCGCAGCCGACACCTTCCGCGGCCGTGCGCCGGTTCGCCGAGCTGTCGCCCGAGTTCCGCGCCCAGTTGCCGCAGGTGAACATCAGCGGCTCGACCTACTCCAGCAACCCGGCTCAGCGCACGCTGATCGCGAACGGCAAGATGGTCCAGGAGGGCCAGGAGATCGCGCCGGGGCTCCTGCTGGAAACCATTGGCCAACGCAGCGCCGTTCTCAACTTCCAGGGCACCCGCTACAGCATCGGATACTGAAGCCCATGCTCGAAGTCGAGAAACTGTGTTTCGCCTGGCCGCAAGGACCGCTGTTCGACCGGCTGTCGTTCCGGATTCCCCCCGGGGTCAGCCAGATCCGGGGTGCCGACGGCTGCGGCAAGAGCACCCTGCTGGCGCTGCTTGGCGGTGCCGTCGAGGCACAAGGTGGCCGCATGGCCATCAACGGCGTCCAGCGCCACGAGGATCCCGACGCCTACCGCAGGCAGGTGTTCTGGATCGACCCGAACACGGAAGCGCACCATGCGCTCACGCCGCTGGCTTTCTGGGACCTGCAGGACCGCCTGCTGCCCGGCTTCAGGAAAGGCCGGATCGCCGGTCTGAGCGAGGGGTTTTCGCTGCAACCGCACATCGAGAAGCCGATGTACATGCTCTCCACCGGCAGCCGGCGCAAGGTGTGGTGGGTGGCGGCCTTCGCCGCCGATGCGCCGCTGGTCCTGATGGATCAGCCCTTCGCCGCGCTGGATGGGCCATCCTCGCGCTTCCTGCGCGAACTTCTGCAAGAGGCCTCGGAACACGAGCGCTTCGCCTGGCTCCTGGCCGACCACGAGGTCCTCGACGGCGTGCCCCTGAAGGCAATGATCGACCTTTGACACGTCCCCGGCAAACGATTTCCTACCGGTCCTTCCCGGTGCCGGACGAGCGCCAGAGCACGGCACCCGCGCACAGCCACTGACCCAGCACCATCACGCTGCCCACGGTGTGCCACAGGCGCAGGTCGCCGCCCATGGCCCGCGCCGTCACGATCTTGTGCGCCACGCCGAACTCCTGCAGCATGGCCAGCAACATCGCCAGCAGCACAAAACCGAAGGTGCCCGGCACGGTGGCATCCCCATGCTCACGCTGCTGGCGAAGCACCAGCAGCAATGCCATGCCGAGGAAAACACCGGCCCAGGCCTGAAGGGAAAACAACTGGGCCGCCACCGGACCGGCCACCGGGGCGCCAAGGCGCACGAACAGCAGCGGCACCGCCAGAAAACTCAGCGCGGTGAGCCCACCCCACCAGAGCGCCGACAGAAACAATCGCAAGCGCTGCATCATCTAGGGCCTGTTCACACTATTTTTCCAAGTGCGAACGGGGTGAAAACAGCGCCA
>CAZFOT010000318.1:0-3545 GCA_964520365.1 uncultured Hydrogenophaga sp. | reverse complement strand
GGCCGAAGATCTGCCAGATGGTGCCGACCACGTTCCACGGGATCAGCAGCGACAGCGCCACCAGCACCAGCACGGCCGACGACTTCCAGCCCTGCGCCGGCATGGACAGCGCCAGCGTGATGCCCAGCGGGATCTCGACCAGCAGCACCGCGAGCGAGAACTGGATCTGGCGCCACAAGGCCTGGTGCAGGTCCTGGTCGCGCATCACGGCGGTGAACCATTCGGTGCCGACGAAGATGCGCCGGTCGGGCGAGAGGATGTCCTGCACCGAGTAGTTCACCACGGTCATCAGCGGCAGCACGGCGGAGAACGCCACGCACACGATGACGGGCAGCACCAGCCACCAGGCTTTCTGATTGACGGGTTTGGTGGTAACGCTCATGGAACCAATGCCTCGTTCTGGTAGAAGCAGGTGTGGTCGCCCAGCACCCGCAGATGGACGGTCTCGCCAGGGGCGGGGGCCGCGGCTTCGGGCGCCATCCGGCATTTCAAAGCGTGCTCGCCGATGCGGCAGGTCACCATGAGGTAGGTGCCGATGTCCTGCACCCGCTGGACCTGCGCGGGCACGGTGGTGCCCTCCCCTGCCGTCCCCAGCGCCAGGTATTCCGGGCGGATGCCCAGGGTCAGCGGGCCTTGCGGCAGGCGCCGGCCGTCCGGAAGGGTCAATGTCCGGTCCAGCACGTCCAGCTGGCCCGAGCGGTGGTTCGCCGGCAGGAAGTTCATGCCAGGGGAGCCGATGAAATGGCCCACGAAGGTGTGCGCGGGCCGCTCGAACAGCGCTTCGGCCGGCCCGACCTGCACCGCGCGGCCGCGCGCCATCACCACCACCTCGTCGGCGAAGGTCAGCGCTTCCACCTGGTCGTGCGTCACGTAGATGAGCGTGAGCCGGAGTTCGTGGTGGATCTGCTTGAGCTTGCGCCGCAATTGCCACTTCAGGTGCGGATCGATCACGGTCAGCGGCTCGTCGAACAGCACAGCGGACACGTCGGAGCGCACCAGGCCGCGCCCGAGCGAGATCTTCTGCTTCTGGTCCGCGGAGAGGCCGGCGGCGCGCATGTCGAGCTGGTGGCTCATCTCCAGCATTTCGGCGATGCGGCCCACGCGTTCCCTGATCTCGGCGGCCGGCACCTTGCGGTTCTTGAGCGGGAAGGCCAGGTTCTGCGCCACGGTCATGGTGTCGTAGATGACCGGGAACTGGAACACCTGGGCGATGTTGCGCTGCTGCGGGCTCAGGCGGGTGACGTCGCGGCCGTCGAACATCACCGTGCCCTGCGAGGGCTGCAGCAGGCCCGACATGATGTTGAGCATGGTGGTCTTGCCGCAGCCCGACGGGCCGAGCAGCGCATAGGCGCCGCCGTCCTCGAAGCTCATCTTCAGCGGCAGCAGGGCGTAGTCTTCGTCCCGCTGGGGGTGGGCCTTGTAGGCGTGCGCGAGGTCGAGTTCGATGCGGGCCATCAGGCGGCCTTTCCGGGTCGTGCCGCGGCCCGCACCAGCGGGCCCTCGGCGTCAAAGACAAACAGGCTCTCGGGATTCAGATGCAGCGTGATCGGGTCGCCCAGCGGGCAGTCGTGCACGCCGGTGAGCTGGGCCACGAGTTCGCCCACCGCGGTGTGCACGTGCACGAAGGTGTCGGACCCGGCGATCTCGGCCAGCTCCACGCGCCCGGGCAGCGGCACATCGCCCGCACGCGCATCCACGCGAAGGCCGCCGGCGCGCACGCCCAGGGTGAGATGGCGCGGCGCATCGGCGGGCAGGGCCACGGGCCAGACCGCGTCGCCGGCCACCCGGACGCCGCCGTCCACCGCTTCAGCGGCCATCAGATTCATGGGCGGATCGCTGAAGGCGCGTGCCACGCGGATGCTTTGCGGCGCGTGGAACACCTCGGCGGTGGGGCCGTACTGCAGCAGCTCGCCGGCGTCCATGACGGCGGTGTAGCCGCCGAGCAGCAAGGCTTCGCCGGGCTCGGTGGTGGCGTAGACCACGGTGGAATCACCGGTGGCGAACAGGTGGGTGAGCTCTTCGCGCAGTTCCTCGCGCAGTTTGTAGTCCAGGTTCACCAGGGGTTCGTCGAACAGCATCAGCGGCGCCTGCTTGGCCAGGGCCCGGGCCAGCGCCACGCGCTGTTGCTGCCCGCCCGAGAGCTCGGCCGGCAGGCGGTCGAGGAACATCTCGATGTGCAGGCGCGCGGCCAGTTCGCGCACCTTGCGGTCGATGTCGCGCTCGCCCCGCAGGCGCATGGGCGAGGCGATGTTCCTGGCCACCGTCATCGACGGGTAGTTGACGAACTGCTGGTAGACCATGGCCACGTTGCGCTGGCGCACCGGCACCCGCGTCACGTCCACGCCATCGGCCAGCACGCGGCCGGTGCTGGCCACGTCCAGGCCGGCCATGATGCGCATCAGACTGGTCTTGCCGGCCTGCGTGGCACCCAGCAGCACCGTGACGGCGCCCGGCACCAGGGTGAGGCTTTGGGGGTAGAGGTGGACGGAAGGCCCGACGGTCTTGCCCACTTGCTCCAGAGAAAGCTGCATGCGTGTTCCAGTTGAAAGGCACCCAAGCGAATCACTTGGAATTTTCGTTTGAGCGATTTTATTGTTCGTTTATGTTCTTTTTTATTCGGTATTTACCCTGAGCCCGGCGATTTTGTTTTCCGTTATGTTCGGGCTGTCCCCTTTCCCGCCAGTACCGATACCGAATGAACCTGAATCCGCGCCACACCCAGCTGCTCGACGAAGTGCGCTCCAGTGGCCCGCAGACGATCGAAGCCCTGGCCGAACGCTTCGGCGTCACGCTGCAGACCGTGCGGCGCGACGTGCAACGCCTGGCCGAAGCCGGCCTGCTCTCGCGTTTCCATGGCGGCGTGCGGCTGCCCGGCTCGACCACCGAGAACATCGCCTACCGCCAGCGCCAGCGCATGTCGTCGGACGCCAAGACCCGCATCGCGCGCGCGGTCGCGCAGCGCGTGCCCCATGGCTGTTCGCTGATCATGAACATCGGCACCACCATCGAGGCGGTGGCGCACGAGCTGCGCCACCACCGGGGCCTGCGCGTGATCACCAACAACCTGCACATCGCCTCGCTGATGAGCACCCACCCGGACTGCGAGGTCATCGTCGCCGGCGGCCAGGTGCGCAGCGCCGATCAGGGCATCGTGGGCGAGGCCACGGTGGACTTCATGCGCCAGTTCAAGGTCGACATCGGACTGATCGGCATCAGCGGCATCGAGGCCGACGGCACGCTGCGCGACTTCGACTACCGCGAGGTGAAGGTGGCTCGCACGATCGTCGAGCAATCGCGCGAAGTCTGGCTGGCCGCCGACCACAGCAAGTTCAACCGGCCGGCCATGGTGGAGCTGGCACGGCTGGACGACATCGACGTGGTCTTCACCGACCAGCCACCACCACCGCCTTTCGACGAACTCATGGCGCAAGGCAACGTGGAATGCGTGCTGAGCGACACCGAGCCGCAAGCCCATTGAACCCCTCTGCAGAAAGCCAAGATGACCTACCTGTTGGCCCTGGACCAGGGCACCTCCAGCTCCCGCA
>CAZFOT010000317.1:0-3571 GCA_964520365.1 uncultured Hydrogenophaga sp. | reverse complement strand
GCCATCTACCGCAGCATCATGAAGGCGCTGGACGCCTGGGACTACCTGCAGAAGACCACCTTCGAGGAGGCCGAGTTCGTCGAAACCTTCCTCGACATCCTGCGCACCGCGCGCCAGCGCCGCAGCGAGGCGCCGCCGGTCCCGGCCGACGAGCTCTGCCTGGACCCGCTGTGGCAGCGCAGCCCCACCTGGCGCGGCCAGCGCATCAACCTGCCGCTGACCGCGCAGCGCATCCTGGCCACGCTGGTGCAGCGCAAGGGCGAAGTGGTGAGCTACGAGGAACTGTTCGACGTGGTCAAGAGCGGGCGCAACCGCGACAACGTGCGCAAGCACGTCAGCAGCATCCGCGAGGCCTTCCGCGACGTGGACCCGGACTTCAACGCGGTCGAGAACATCCCCATGCGCGGCTTTCGCTGGGCCCCATGAAGCTCGGCCCGCTGGACGTGCCCGCCCTGCCTCCGCTGGCGCTGCCGCGCCTGCCGCTGGCGGCGTTCCGCCGGCGCCTGGTGTTCCATGGCGCCTTTCTTTTGCTGGCGCTGGCCACGCTGGCGCTCGCCGTCTCGCTGCTGACCGAGGAACGCCAGCGCGGCCGCGACCGCTACGAGGCGGGTTTCCACCAGCGGCTCGCCGGCATCGGCGCGCAGTTGCGCCATCCCACCGGCCAGCTCGCGCTGATCAACGCCAACGCGCCGCTGCTCATGGATGGCGAGATCACGCCCGTGGTGCTGCCTTTCTCGGCGCTGGATTTCGACGATCCGTTCAAGGCGCGCCAGGCGGTGGAGATGAGCGGCTGCGCCATCCGCTGGCCCGGCGGCGACCAGCTCTGCGTGGCCGTGGGCAGCCGCGCCTACGCGGGCGGCTTTCTCTACCTGGTGGCCGACCTGGACCTGCCGCCGGCCCAGCCGCGCGCGCGCGGGCAGACCGATCTGCGGCCGGTCAGCCGGGCGCGGGTCACGCTCACGGTGGACGGCGCGGTGCACGAATGGGTGGCGCCGTTCGAAGCCGGGCGCGGGGCGCCGGTGGACGCGGGGCGCGCGGGCCTGCGCGGCCGCCTCACCGGGTTCGCCGGCGATGGCGCCACGCTCGGGCGACTGGCCCGGCCGGTGCGCGACTTCCGGGGCTGGCTCTGGCAGGACGGCGAATGCGCTGAAGCCACCGAAAGCCTGCCCGCCTGCGACCGCCGCTCGCTGGTCTCTATCCGCTTGCCGGTGGAGGCCTGGCGCGCCCAGCTCTTCGCCGAAGGCCGGGCACCGTGGCCGCCGGCCAACCTGCACGCCACGCGGGTGCGCCTGCAGTGGCTGCCCGAGGGCGAGGCCGCCAGCTTCGACAGCGCGCAGGCCGGCGCGCTCAAGCCGTTCGCGCTGGACCAGCTCGCCGAGGCGCTGGCGCCGGGCGAGGTGCTGCGCATCGAGCGGCTGCGCGGCGCGGGCCATCTGCCGGTGGCCGAGCTGGCCGGCCAGGCGCGGGAAGACGAAGTGGTCGCCCCCTGGATCACCCGGCTCATGCAGCGCCTGCCTCCGCTGGACGACAGCACCAGCGGCGCGCCGTTGAGCGCGCAGGACACGGTGGCGACCGCCGCCGGGCGCTACCGGCTCAACCTGACGGGCGACCCGACCAGCGTGGACCACAACCTGGGCGCCACCGCCACCCGCATGAGCTGGACCGTGGGCGCCATGCTCGCGGCCATCGCCCTGACCTGGCTGCTGATCGAGGTGGGCCTGATGCGGCGCATCACGCTGCTCACGCGCCGCGCCGCTGCGCTGCGCTACAACATGCAGGACCCGCAGGTGGATCGCCGGCTGGGCGAACTCGACGTGAAGGACCTGGGCGGCAAGGACGAACTGGGCATCCTGGCCAACACGCTGGCCACGCTGCTCGAGCGCGTGAAGGAAGGCGTGCGGCGCGAGCACATCCGTGCCGAGCAGGAGCGCGACATGTGGCACGCGGTGGGCCACGAGATCATGTCGCCGCTGCAGTCGCTCATGGTGCTGCACGGCGATACGCAGGACCCCAGCCACCGCTACGTGCAGCGCATGCAGCAGGCTGTGCGGGTGCTCTACGGCACCGCCTCGCCCAGCGAGGCGATATCGGCCGCGCCGGTTCAGCTGGAAACGCTCGATCTGGATGCCTTCCTCGAACTGGTAGCGGGCAACGCGCCCCACGCCGGCATCGACAACGTGGTCTACGAAGGCACGCGGCAGCCGGTGTGGGTGGGCGCCGACGAGCATTCGCTGGAAGACGCGGTCACCCACGTGCTGCGCAACGCCCACCGGCACCGGACCGCTGGCACGCCGGTGCGCATCGGGCTGTACACCGACGAGCACATGGCCACGGTGGCCATTGCCAACCAGGGGCCGCCGATCGATGCCGCCCTGATCGACCGCATCTTCGAGTATGGCGTGTCGGACCAGAACACCGCGCCCGGCGGCGATCGGCGCGGCCAGGGCCTGTACGTGGCCCGCACCTACATGGCCAAGATGGGCGGCACGATCCAGGCCGTCAACCTGCCCGGCGGCGTGCGCTTCGAGCTTCGGCTGCCTCGGCAAGCGACGCCCCTCTGAGCGCTTCGCCGCCGGCGAGCCGCGGCGCGGTGAAAATCCTTGTTTTCCGAGCCACCGACACCCATGCACCACACCTCCAACGCCTACCCGGACATCCGCGACGCCGTGCGCGCGCTCTGCGCCGGATTCCCCGACGAATACCACCGCAAGATCGACGAACAGCGCGCCTACCCGGAGGCCTTCGTTGATGCCCTGACCAAGGCCGGCTGGATGGCCGCGCTGATTCCGCAGGCCTACGGCGGCTCGGGCCTGTCGATGGCGGAGGCCTCGGTGATCATGGAAGAGATCAACCGCTCGGGCGGCAACGCCGGCGCCTGCCATGGCCAGATGTACGTGATGAACGCCATCGTGCGCAGCGGCTCGGATGCGCAGAAGGAACGCTACCTGCCGCGCATCGCCGCCGGCGAGCTGCGCATCCAGTCCATGGGCGTGACCGAGCCCACCACCGGCAGCGACACCACCCGACTCAAGACCCAGGCCGTGCGCAAGGACGGCCGCTGGGTCATCAACGGCCAGAAGGTCTGGATCTCGCGCGTGCGGCACAGCGACATGATGGTCCTGCTGGCACGCACCACGCCGCTGGCCGAGGTGCAGAAGAAGTCCGACGGCCTCTCGTGCTTCCTGGTCGATCTGAAGCACGCGGTGGGCAACGGCCTGACCGTGCGGCCGATCCCGAACATGGTCAACCACGAGACCAACGAACTGTTCTTCGACAACCTGGAGATCCCCGAGGAAAACCTGCTCGGCGTGGAGGGCAAGGGCTTCAAAACCATCCTCGACGGCCTGAACGCCGAGCGCACCCTGATCGCGGCCGAGTGCATCGGCGACGGCCGCTGGTTCGTGGACCGGGCCGCGAAGTACGCCAGCGAGCGCGTGGTCTTCAACCGCAGGATCGGCCAGAACCAGGGCGTGCAGTTCCCCATCGCCGAGAGCCACATCGAGATCGAGGCCGCCGACCTGATGCGCTGGCGCGCCTGCGAGCTGTTCGACGCGCACCAGCCCTGCGGCGC
>CAZFOT010000316.1:0-3579 GCA_964520365.1 uncultured Hydrogenophaga sp. | reverse complement strand
CGACGACGACGACATCGAATCGCGGCATCAGCCAGTACTAGCAGCAGCGGTCGCCCGCCACATGATCTGCGACAGGCTCAGCGCGCGGCCAGCGCGGGCTGGTGCAGACCGGGCCGCACGGCCACGAGGAACTTGAGCCGCTGCGTCACCGGCAGCAGGCTGGCCGCGACCACCCAGGGGTCTTCGCAGGAACGGCCGGTGGGAATGAGCACGCCCTCGTAGCCCAGGCTGTCAGCGGCCTGCGCCACCTGCTTGAGGTAGTCGTGGCTGAGCTGGCGCGCGCCCTCGGCGGTGCCCAGGTAGCGGCTGTCGCCGTGGGTGGGGATGAACCAGAAGATGTTCAAAGACATGGTGTGAGGAAGGAAGGGTGTTGTTCCAGAGATACCGAGGAACCGGCTTTGCCGGGCCACTGGTATCGCCCCCTTGAGGGGGTCGCGCGCAGCGCGGCGGGGGTGTTAGCCAATCCCTACGGCAGCGTCGAACACGCTGATCTTCTTGGGAATGAGCTTGAGCTCGAAGAAGGTGTCGGCGATCACCTGCTGTTCCTGCAGGATGGCCTTGGTGATGGGGCCGGTGCCGTACTGGGCGCGGCCCACCGAGCGGTCCACCACCGGCTTCGGAATGCCCCACAGCGGCGCGAACTCGGCGGCCAGCGCGTCGCGGTTGGCGCTGCCCCACTGGTCGAGCTTGTTGATCTCCTCGATCACGACCTGGATCACGTCGGCGTTCTTCGCCGCGTAGTCGAGCGTGGAGAAGTAGTAGGCGCGGTTGTTGACCACGCCGGTGGCGTCGGCCAGGATGCGCGCGCCCAGGCCCACCTCGGCCGCGGCCAGGAACGGGTCCCAGATCACCCAGGCGTCGATCGCGCCGCGCTCGAAGGCCGCACGCGCGTCGGCCGGCGGCAGGAAGACCGACTGCACGTCCTCGTACTTCAGGCCGTGCTTCTCGAGCAGCTTGGCCAGGAAGTACTGTACGTTGGAGCCCTTGTTGTAGCCCACCTTCTTGCCCTTGAGATCGGCCACGCTCTTGATCGGCGAGTCCTTGGGCAGCAGCACCGCCTCGGCCGCGGGACGCGGCACGGTGGCGGCCACGTAGGCCAGCGGCGCGCCGGCGGCCTGCGCGAAGATCGGCGGCGCTTCGCCCACGTCGCCGAAGTCGATCGAGCCGACGTTGAGGGCTTCGAGCTGCACGGGGCCGGCCGTGAATTCGGTCCAGGTCAGCTTCACGCCCAGCGGCGCGAGGCGCTGCTCCAGCGTGCCGCGACCCTTGAGCAGGCTGAGAAAGCCTTTTTGATGGCCGATGCGCAGGGTGCGCGGGGCTTGCGCCTGCGCCGGCAGGCTGGAGAGGGCGGCGAGCGCGGCGCCGCCCAGGCTGGCGAGCACGAGTCCACGGCGGCGGGAGCTGTGGCTTCTTGTCATGTCGGGTTCCTTGTGGATGGTGTTGTGCCCGGATGCTCAGGGCTGCGATGCCACGATGGCGTCGCTGACCTTCACGGGCTTCGGGATGAGCTTGAGTTCGTAGAAGGTGTCGGCGATCTTTTGCTGCGCGGCGGCGACTTCGGGCGTGATGGGCTTGACGTTGAACTCGTAGCGTTCCAGCGCGAGCTCCACCACCTCGACCGGCAGCCCTTGCTGGGGCGCGATGATCGCGGCAGCGGCCTTGAGGTTGTTCTTGATCCAGGCGCCCTGCTCCACCGAGTCGTCGAACAAGGCCTGGATCACCTTCGGGTGCTTCTGGACGAAGTCGCGCTGGCCCAGGTAGTACAGGTGGTTGTTCACCACGCCGGGGGTGCCGTCGGCGAGCACGCGCGCGCCGATGGCTTTTTCGGCGGCGGCCTGGAACGGGTCCCAGATCGCCCAGGCGTCCACGCGCTGGCTCTCGAACGCGGCGCGGCCGTCGGCGGGCGCCAGGTAGACGGGCTGGATATCGGTGAACTTCAGGCCGTGTTTCTCCAGCTGCTTGACCAGCAGGTAGTGCACGTTGCTGCCCTTGTTGAGCGCCACCTTCTTGCCCTTGAGCTCGGCCACCGACCGGATCGGCGAGTCCTTGGGCACCAGGATGGCTTCAGCGCGCGGCGCGGCCGGGTCGAAGCCGATGTAGGCGAAACGCGCGCCGGCGGCCTGCGCGAAGATCGGCGGCGCCTCGCCCACGTGGCCGACATCGACCGCGCCGACGTTGAGCCCTTCCAGCAGTTGCGGTCCGGCCGGGAATTCCACCCACTTCACCGAAACGCCGAGCGGCGCCAGGCGTTTTTCCAGCGTGCCCTGCGCCTTTTGCAGCACGAACAGGTTGGCCGACTTCTGGAAGCCCACGCGCAGTTCCACGCCGCTCTGGGCATGGGCCGATGGCGCCGGCAGCAACAGCAGCGCCACGCCCAGCAAGGCCGCCGCCGCGGCCAGCAGCGCCAGCCCCCAGCGCTTGAAGCGCGCCAGCGCGGGCGCGGGACCGCGATCCGCGGCGAAGGATTCCGTGTGTTCAGGCGTGAAGGTCATGACAACGTCCTTTGGGGTCGAGCGCGGGCAAAGGCAGGGCCTGCCACCGGCGCGGGGCTGTGAAAAAAAGAGAAGAGACAAGGGGCCGCGAAGGCCGCGGACCGGCGGGCGCGGCGCGCCTGCCGGCGGAGAATGGTCAGACGCTACATCGCACCTGCGCGAATGGCACCGGCGCAAAGGCGAAGCCCGCCGCGCTGCTCGGCGTGCGCAGGCCTTCGCTCAGCAGGTTGTGCACGGCGTCGTCCAGGCGCGCGCCGATCTCGTCGCCCACGCGGTATTCGCCGTGCTCGTCCTTCGGGATCTGCGCGTCGGTGGCGTACACGCCGGACATGATCTGGCGCGCCGCCAGCGACTGCAGCACCGGCCGCAGCGCGTAGTCGAGCGCGAGCATGTGGTTCGGGCTGCCGCCGGTGGCCAGCGGCAGCACCACCTTGCCCTTGAGGGCGGCCTGCGGCAGCAGGTCGAGGAAGACCTTGAGCACGCCGCTGTAGGCCGCCTTGTAGACCGGGGTGGCCACCACGATCGCGCGCGCCGTCTCCACCTGGGCCACCGCCCGGCCGATGGACTTGTGGCCCACGTCGGCCAACAGCAGCGCCTGGGGCGACAGGTCGCGGATGTGCAAGCGGTCGATCAGCGCGTGGCGCAGGCCCAGCCGCTTCGACACCGCGTCGAGCAGCGCGGCCGAGCGCGAATGCTCGGACGGGCTGCCGGCGATCAACAGAATGGACACGGTGGCGACTCCCTGATGAACCTGTGGCTGCGGCGGCGTGACCGATTCACTTCTTGGTGTAGATCTGGTCGAAGGTGGCGCCGTCGGCGAAGTGCACCTTGGCCGCCTGCTCCCAGCCGCCGAAGGCGTCCTCGATCTTGAACAGGTTGAGCTTGGGCAGTTGCTTGGCGTATTTTTCCTGCGCCTTGGCCGAGGTCGGGCGGTAGAAGTGCTTGCCGATGATGTCCTGCGCTTCCTCGGTGTAGAGGAACTTCAGGTACTCTTCGGCCACGGCGCGGGTGCCCTTCTTGTCCACGTTCTTGTCGACCACGGTCACGGCCGGCTCGGCCAGGATGGACAGCGAGGGGTAGACGAAAT
>CAZFOT010000315.1:0-3605 GCA_964520365.1 uncultured Hydrogenophaga sp. | reverse complement strand
TAGTTTTGCAGTCCATGAAACATCTGCTGGATCTGCTCGCCGCCATTGCGCTTCTCGTCTGGGGAACCCACCTGGTGCGAACCGGCGTGCTCCGCGTCTTCGGCAGCAACCTGCGGCAGATGCTGGCCCGCAGCATGGGCAACCGCTTCACCGCCGCGCTCTCGGGCCTGGGCGTCACGGCGCTGGTGCAGTCCAGCACCGCCACGGCGCTGATCACGGCGTCCTTCGTGGGCCGGGGCCTGATCGCCCTGCCCGCCGCCCTGGCCGTGATGTTGGGCGCCGACGTCGGCACCAGCGTGATGGCGGTGGTGTTCTCGTTCGACCTGTCGTGGCTGTCGCCGCTGTTCATCTTCCTGGGCGTCACCTTGTTCATCTCGCGCCAGGGCAGCTCGGTCGGCGATTTCGGGCGCGTGCTGATCGGCCTGGGCCTGATGCTGCTGGCGCTGCGGCTGGTGACCGGATCGACCAACGTGCTGACGCAGAACCCCGCGGTGCAGCTCATGCTGGAATCGCTCAGCAGCGACCTGCTGCTGGAGATCCTGGTGGGCGCCACGCTGTCGGTGCTGGCCTATTCCAGCCTGGCCGTGGTGCTGCTGGCGGCCACCATGGCGCTGCAGGTGGTGGGGCTGGACGTGGCGCTGGGACTGGTGCTGGGCGCCAACCTGGGCAGCGGCCTGCTGGCGGTGATCACCACGGCCAGGTCCGGCACCAGCACGCGCCAGGTTCCCATCGGCAACCTGCTGTTCAAGGTGCTGGGTCTGGCGATCGCGCCCTGGCTCATTCCGCCCTGGCTGGCGCTGGTTCGACCCTGGATACAGGACCCCGTGACGCTGACCGTGCTGTTCCATCTCAGCTTCAACCTGATGGTGGGCGCGGTGTTCATCGGCCTGACTCAACCCGTGGCGCGCCTGGTGGAGAGAATCCTGCCGCTGCAGGACGCAAGCTCGGCCCTGAACCGGCCCAACCACCTCGACCCCTCGGCCCTGGCCACGCCCCCGCTCGCCATTTCATGCGCCGCGCGAGAGGCCCTGCACCAGGCCGACGTGGTGGAGACCATGCTGCGCGGCGTGTTGACCGTGATCCGCAACAACGACCTCAAGCTGTCGCAGGACCTGCGCAAGCTCGACGACACGGTCGATGAGCTGTACTCCTCGATCAAGTACTACCTGACGAAGATCTCGCGCCAGCAGCTGAGCGAAGACGAGAGCCGGCGCTGGACCGACATCATCAGCTTCACCATCAACATGGAGCAGATCGGCGACACGGTGGAGCGTGTGCTGCTGGACATCGAGGACAAGAAGATCCGCAAGGGCCGCACCTTTTCCGAGGCGGGCATGGCCGAGATCAGCGAACTGCACGCGCGCCTGCTGGACAACCTGCGCCTGGGCATGAGCGTGTTCCTCAACGGCAACGTGCGCGACGCCCAGCGGCTGCTGGAAGAGAAGGTGCGGTTCCGCGACATGGAGCGCGAGTACGCGAGCACCCACCTGGAGCGCCTGTCCGACATGAGCCTGCAGAGCATGGAGACGAGTTCGCTGCACATCGACCTCATCAGCGACCTCAAGCGCATCAACTCCCACATCTGCTCGATCGCCTACCCCATTCTGGACACGGCCGGCGTGCTGGCACCCAGCCGCCTGCGCGACGCCGCCGCGCCCGATCGCCCCTAAGGGGAAAGCCGCTGTGCTAACCTGACCGGCCGCTTTTTCGAGACCATCCCAGGAGACCCCATGCCCGGACTGCTGCCCCACATCGACCCCGACGGTCTGTACGAGTTTTCGGTGGTCTACACCGACCGCGCGCTCAACCACATGTCCCGGCGCTTCCAGGGCGTGATGACCGACATCTCGGCCATGCTCAAGCGCGTGTACGGCGCCCACTCGGCCGTGCTGGTGCCGGGCAGCGGCACCTTCGGCATGGAATCGGTGGCGCGGCAGTTCGCCCACGGCAAGCACGTGCTGGTGATCCGCAACGGCTGGTTCAGCTACCGCTGGACGCAGATCTTCGAGATGGGCGGTATTCCCGCCAGCCACACGGTGCTCAAGGCCCGCCGCGCCGGCGCCGACGCGCAAGCCCCCTGGGCGCCGGCACCCATCGACGAGGTGGTGGCCGCCATCGCCCGCGAAAAACCCGCGCTGGTGTTCGCGCCCCACGTGGAGACGGCCTCGGGCATGATCCTGCCCGACGGCTACCTGCGCGCCGTGGCCGATGCGGTGCATGCGGCGGGCGGCCTGTTCGTGCTCGACTGCATCGCCTCGGGCGCCATGTGGGTGGACATGCCGGCCACCGGCGTGGACATCCTGATCTCCGCGCCGCAGAAAGGCTGGAGCAGTTCACCCTGCTGCGCCATGGTGATGCTCAGCGAGGCCGCGCGCCAGGCCATCGAAGGCACGCAAAGCACCACCTTTGCCATGGACCTGAAGAAGTGGCTGCAGATCATGGAAACCTACGAAGGCGGCGGGCATGCCTACCACACCACGCTGCCCACCGACGCGCTCACGCGCCTGCGCGACACCATGAAGGAAACCGAAGCCTATGGCTTCGAGCGCGTGCGCGAGGAACAGGTGCAACTGGGCCGCGGCGCGCGCAAACTGCTGGAACGCCACGGCTTTCCCAGCGTGGCGGCCGAAGGCTTCCAGGCGCCGGGCGTGGTGGTGAGCCACACGACCGATCCCGACATCCAGTCGAGCAAGAAGTTCCTGGCGGCCGGCCTTCAGGCGGCCGCTGGCGTGCCCCTGCAATGCGACGAGCCTGCGGACTTCCGCAGCTTCCGCATCGGTCTGTTCGGGCTCGACAAATGGCACGATGTGCCCGCCACCCTGCAGCGGCTGGAACACGCCCTCAAGACCATGGGCGTGGCGCCCACCGCGCAGACGGCGCTTACCGAATGAGACAGACGTAGCCCTTGCTTTCCCGCCGTGCAGGAACGCGGCGCGGCCTTCGAGAGTCGATCTATGCGTTGCCCTTCGAGGGCGGCATTCTCCACCCTTTCCATCGAAGGACCCCACGCATGAATCATCTCGGCAAAATCGTCGCTGCCACCGCCGTCGCGCTCACCGCAGCCACCGCCCAGGCACAGGGCATGTACGGCGAAATCGGCTACAGCCACCTCAAATTCGAGGAATCCGATACCGCGTTCTCGGCCAAGGTCAACCCGTCCATGGTGCGCGGCATCGTCGGCTATGAACTCAACCCGAATCTCGCCGTGGAGGGCATGGTAGGCCTGGGCCTCTCGTCCGACGACGTGCGCGTGGGCAGCGCCAGCCTCAAGGGCAAGGTGGACAACGTGTTCGGCGCCTTCGTCAAGCCCAAGGTCCGCATCGGCGAGTCGGTGGAACTGTTCGGCCGTGCCGGCGTGGCCACCACCAAGGTCAGCGCCAGGGCCGGTGGCCTGAGCATTTCCGACCGGGGAACGAGCTTCGCCTACGGCGGCGGCGCGAGTTTCGCCCTGACACCCCGCACCTCGATCAACGCCGACTACATGCGCTACTACGACCGCAAGGGCATCACGGTCGACGGCATCAACGTGGGTGTGGGCATAAGGTTCTAAGAACACCCCCCTGCGCCGCTGACGCGGCTTCCCCCCTCTCTGGCGCGCCGCTTTG
>CAZFOT010000314.1:0-3614 GCA_964520365.1 uncultured Hydrogenophaga sp. | reverse complement strand
CAGGTAGGCCGACACCGGCGTGGCGCGGCCATGGCGTGCGGCAGCCAGAAATGGAACGGGAACTGCGCGCTCTTGGTGAGCGCACCCAGCAGGATCAGCACCAGCGCCGTGCTGTACAGCGGGTGCGCGCGGATCAGGTCGCCGGCGCCGAGCACCACGTCCAGGTCGTAACTGCCCACGATGTGGCCGAGCACCAGCATGCCGGCCAGCAGGCACAGCCCCCCGGTGCCGGTGACGGTCAGGGCCATGCGCGCGCCGCGCCGGGCGTCGCTGCGGTGGTGCCAGTAGCCGATGAGCAGGAACGAGAACAGGCTCGTCAGCTCCCAGAACAGCACGAGCTGGATCAGGTTGCCCGACAGCACCACGCCGCTCATGGAGCCCATGAACGCCAGCAGCAGCGAGAAGAAGCGCGGCACCGGGTCGGTGGGCGACATGTAGTAGCGCGCATACAGCACCACCAGCGCCCCGATGCCCAGCACGAGCATGGCGAACATCCAGGCAAAGCCGTCGATGCGCAGCACGAAATTCAGGCCCAGCGAGGGCAGCCAGACGATTTCCTCGCGGATCACCTGGCCCGAGGACACCTCGGGAAACAGCATCGCGACCTGCACGGCGCAGAACAGCGCGATCGCCCCGGCCAGCGTGGACTCGGTGTTTCGGGCGTTCGAGGGCAGCAGCGCGGCGACAAGGCTGCCCAGGAAAGGCAGCAGGACAAGACTGTAGAGAGGGAGGGTCATCGGTGGTCGAGTTTATCGGCTCCGAAGTGGCCTCCCGGCCGCGCCCTGAAATTTGCACCTGCGGCGAGAGGCCGCAGGTGCGCCACGGATCGCGTTTCAGGCCGGCGCGCAGGCCCGGGTCCGCCGCCAGCCCATGCTCTGCAGCTCGGCCAGCACCAGCACGACCACCGCCAGGACCATCAGGTAGGCCACGCCCAGCGCCGTGACGCCGGGGCTACCGCCCCAGGCAAGCCAGAGGCATCCAGCGACCCAGGCGAAATTCCCGCCGATGAGCACGCCCAGCGCGCCGCGCGGCGGCACCGGCTGCATGGCCAGCCACGCGGCCAGCGCCACGAAGGCGAAGATCGCCACGCCGGTGGCCTGCAGCAAGGCCACCGGCAGCCCCAGCATCTGCGCCAGCGGTCCGCTGGCCGCCAGTTGCATGATGCCGGTGCCCGCGCCGGAAGCGGCGTCGAACCACAGCACTCGGCGCAGGCCCGCGGGCGAGGTGAGCGAGGAGAGAAGCGTCGAACCGTTCATGGTGAGTTCCTTTCGTGATGAAGCAGGGAGGGATGGCTATGGGTCGCCATGGTCCGCGCGGCGCGGCGGCACGTCCATGACCTGCCAGGTCATGGCCCGCGCGCATCTTTCGGCCTACGATGCCGCCCATGCACGCTCACCACCCGCCCACCGCATCGATCCCCTCGCCGTTCGGCGAACGCCTGCGCCACTGGCGCCAGCGCCGCCGCCTGAGCCAACTCGACCTGGCCCACGTGGCCGACGTGTCCACCCGCCACCTGAGCTACGTGGAAACCGGCCGCGCCAGCCCCAGCCGCGACCTGGTGCTGCGCCTGCTGAACCGGCTGGACATTCCCCTGCGCGAGCGCAACGCGCTGCTGGCGGCGGCGGGCTTCGCGCCCATGTACCGCGAACAAGCGCTGGACGCGCCCGACATGGCATCGGCGCGCGCCGCGGTGCAGCGCATCCTGGACTGCCACGAACCCTGGCCCGCCTTGGCCATGGACCGGCACTGGAACCTGGTGATGGCCAACCGCATGGTGCCGATGCTGATGGCGGGCGCCGCGCCCACGCTGCTGCAGGCGCCCGTCAACGTGCTGCGGCTGAGCCTGCACCCCGAAGGCCTGGCGCCGCGCATCGCCAACCTGCGCCAGTGGCGCGAGCACCTGTTCGAGCGCCTGCGCCAGCAGATCCACGCCACCGGCGACGACGCCCTGGCCGCGCTGCTGGCCGAGCTCAAGGGCTACCCGGATGCGTTCGGCCGCGAAGCGGTGGCGCTGCCCGGCGAGCACCACGGCGTGCTCATGCCGTTCCAGTTCCAGACGCCGCACGGCGTGCTGCACCTGGTGAGCACCACCACGGTGTTCGGCTCGCCGGTGGACGTCACGCTGCAGGAGCTCGCGCTGGAGACCTTCTTCCCGGCCGACGAAGCTTCTGCGGCAACACTGCGCAGCGTTGCGAGATCGGTCTGACGAGGTTCCGTCTTACGGCCGTTGGTCCAGCCACTCGTGGAACAGATTCTCTAGGGGCTGAAATTCCACATTAAAACCAAACGCCACCAACATGCGGCCGGACTGAGGATCGATCGTCAGCATTTGGCCGCTGTGCCCGATGAACTGCGGCAGGCCCCTGCTGTCCGTCCACATCTGGTACCCGTAGCGCTTGGGCCGCCAACTCGTGCCCAGCCCAGGCCGAATGGCATCGGCAACGAACCGCTGCATGCAACTCCCCTCCTCTTTCAAGGTATCCAGCATCCACAGGCCGATGCGGGCCATGTCCCTCGGCACAATCCACAGACCGACTTCGGCAAGGGCCCGACCATCCTTGGCAGCCACCCGTAGATAGGCCGGGTGAGCCGCTGCGGCCTGGCGCCAGACAGACTGCTCTAACCACTCCTGGAACTTCATGTTTGTTGCCCCCTCGATCGCCAACGACAGGGCCGTGGTGTCACGGCCGTTGTAGACGAAGTTGGAGCCGGGCTCACGGGCACGACCCAAGAAGGTCAATGGCTTGCTGTCCTTGCGGACGTATTCGGCAACGCCCATGTCGCCGCTGAACAGTGCCATGAGGTCTTTGTTGTTGATGCCATCGTTTGGCATGTCCATGAACCCCGGATCGGCTCCGCTGGCCATCATGAGCAAGTGTCGGATCGATACCTTGCCCTGGACCGACCCATCGAGTTCCGTGGAATAGCTGCCCGCCTGGTCATCAATCGATGCCATCTGGCCGCCGCACAACGCGGCCCCGGCGGCCAGTGCCACCAGGCTCTTGGTCATGGACAGTGCGAACAGCGGCGTCTCGTCGTTGACGTCCGTCGCATACTGCTCGAATGCGATGCCCCCCTTGTCAATCAGCAGCAAGGCCAGCGTTCCGCTGGAAAAGGCCCTTTTTGCACTGGCCTCGATACGCGCATCGGGCATGGCCGGGAGTTCGCGCGCACCCTGCACGGGCTTCAATACCTGAGTCCGCTCGGCCGGTGGATGAACGATGTGGGTTCGCCGTGGCAGATGATGGGCCAGCGCCGCCCCTGCCACGCAACACAGGACGATGGCATATCCGATGGACCGCTTCATGCTTTTCATGGAATCCCTCCTGATCAACAGCCAAAGAAAAGACCCCCTCGGCTTTCGCGTCGGGGGCCGGGTGCCGATCTCGCGATCAAGCTCCGGTATCAGACCGCCACACCCTTGGCCGCTTCGGCGTACTCCTCGATCTGGTCGAAGTTCATGTACTTGTAGATGTTGGCAGGATCCTTGTTCACGATGCCCATGGCTTCGTGGTACTCGGCGACCGTGGGGATCTTGCCCAGTTTGGACGCGATCGCCGCCAGCTCGGCCGAGGCCAGGAACACGTTGGTGTTCTTGCCCAGCCGGTTGGGGA
>CAZFOT010000313.1:0-3630 GCA_964520365.1 uncultured Hydrogenophaga sp. | reverse complement strand
CCTGGGGCGTGCTCGCGATCGGCCTGGTGGACAACCTGCTGCGCCCGCTGCTGGTGGGCAAGGACACCCAGATGCCCGACTACCTGGTGCTGATCTCCACGCTGGGCGGCATCTCGGTCTTCGGTCTCAACGGCTTCGTGATCGGGCCGGTGATCGCGGCGCTGTTCATCTCGGTCTGGGACATCTTCGCCGCCGAACACCAGGACGCGCCGCTGCTGCCGCCCCAGGAACCCGAAGCCATCACCGACGAACACAGCCAGCCGGTGCCGCCCACGCTGCCCGCGCCGCCGGACGCGTGACCCGGCTCTCCGCCCCGCCTCTCACCCTCCCGCGCGCCTGCCCTTGAGCCCCTGCGCCTGCAGGGCGGCCATCACGCGCTCGACATGATCGCCCTGGATTTCGATCACGCCGTCCTTCACCGTGCCCCCCGATCCGCAGGCGGTGCGGAGCTGCTTGCCCAGCGCCTGCAGGGCGGCCTGCTCCATGGCCAGGCCCTTGAGCAGCGTGACCGCCTTGCCGCCCCGACCCTTGGTTTCGCGCGATACGCGCGCCACGCCATCGCCCGCTGGCGGTGCCGGCTGCCTGGCGCAGACGCACTGGGCCACGGGCCTGCGGCAGGCCGGGCACATGCGTCCCGCCTCCGTGGAATACACCAGGCCGCCGCTGGAATGCTTGCTTTTCATGGATGGCGATCGTAGCGCGTGAAGGCGCGGGCGCTTTCGCGGGAAAATAGGCCCACCACATCCACCGAAAGGTCCTGCCTTGCCACTGCCCGAACCTGCCCCACGCAAACCGATGCACACCCGCCGCATCCACTTTCAGGGCTACGAAAGAGACGATGGCCTCTGGGACATCGAGGGCGAACTGGTGGACACCAAACCCCATGCTTTCATGATCGAGGGTGAACGGGAATGGGCACCCGACGAGCCGGTGCACCACATGCGCATCCGGGTCACGCTGGACGACGCCATGGTGATCCGGGACATTGCCGTGGCCATGGACAGCGTGCCCCACGGCCCCTGCCCGCAGGCCCAGGAACCCATGCGCCGCATGATCGGCTGCACCATGGGCAAGGGCTGGCGGCACACCATCGAGCGCCATCTGGGCGGCATCCAGGGCTGCACCCATCTGCGCGAACTGCTGTTCAACATGGCCACCGCCGCGTTCCAGAGCCGGTCCGAATCGTTCGCTCCACCCGCCGACGGCAGCCCGCCCATGCACCTGGGCAAGTGCCTGGCATGGGACTTCAACGGACCGGTGGTGGAGCGGGTCTATCCGATGTTCTTCCGCTGGTCGCCTTGAAGGAAAGCACCCGCCTGCGGTGTCAACCGTGGCCCAGCAGCCTGGACAGGTTGACCACCAGCCGCACATCGCCCGGCGCAAGGCTGGCCCGGACCTCGAACGCCGGGTGGGACGTGTCCCGCCAGACCGGCTCGCCTAGGGGCATGCCCTGGCGCCCGATGATGGCGTACACGCCAGGCGCATTGGCCTTCTCGCCCCGCCTGGCCACCACCGCCACCTCGTCGTTGGCGAGCCGCACGTAGCTGCCCGGCGGATAGAAACCCACGCTCTTGACGAACAAGGCGCCCAGCGGATCGGGCTTCTGGTCAGGGCCCAGATAGAGCTCGCGCGCCACGTTCTGGGACAACAGCCCGCCCCGGCTCCGGCGAGGGCTGATGCAGGCCACGTACACGTCGGCCATCTGCAGCAGGCGGTGCACAATGCCCGTCACCCGCTTGCCGCTCGGGTAACCGCTGCCATCGGGCTGCTCGTGATGGTCTTCCACCAACGCCAGCCAGAGCCCATCCTGAACGCCCGCCCGGCGCAACGCCTCGACCCCCATCGCGGGATGCCGGCGCACCGTCTGCCGCTGCGAATCCGTCAGTTCCTCGACCTGTCGCGCCAGTCCGTCGTGTGCTCTCGTCATGCCGATGTTCATCGTCAGTGCCGCCCGCAGCAACGAGGCCTGCTCGACCTCGGGCAGGCCAGCGGAGGCTGCCACCATGTCGCACAGTCCGGCCGAAAGCAGCGCATGCGTGGCGCTGTAGCCCACGCGCTGATCGAACAGGAGTTGCACCAGCACCAGAAGACCGTCGTCCGGCCGCTGGCGCCAGAGCGCCTGCATGCGCAAGGCCAGGCGCTCCAGCCGGTCGGGAAAATGGTCCACCTCCACCGCCCGTTGCAGCAGCGACGCAAGCGAAGCATGGATATCGACCCACTGCATTTCCGGGCCGACCTCTCCCTCCAGCGGTGCCGGGCGGGACTCACGGACTTCGACGGGGTGGCTGAGGCCCGCGATGCGGCTCAGGGGCTCGTTGCTGCGCACCATGCGATCCAGCTCGGCCTTGTAGCCATAGGTCCAGGCCTGCCAGTCGGCGTCCTCCACCATGGGCGAGTGCAGCATGAGATGACCGCGGTGTTGTTCCGAGGTGATGGACTCGCCCTTGCGCAGCAGCAAGACACCCTTGGGGTCCCACACGTTCACGGGCACCGGCTGATTCAGCGCAATGACATCCAGCGGCAGCGGCTTGTACATACCGGGCATTAGATCGCGGTTCGCCGTCTGGCAAAACCCGAAACAATCCCGAAATGGCCACTTTCTTCTACGTATCGGATCAACCCCTGCTGCGAGGAAGGGTCGGGAGGGTCCTTGCGAAAAACAAAAAGCCCGCAAGTTCAACGACTTGCGGGCTTCATGGCCTGGTGGGCGGTGCAGGGTTCGAACCTGCGACCCCTGCCGTGTGAAGGCAGTGCTCTACCACTGAGCTAACCGCCCAAATGACTTTGTTCTCTCAACCCAATCATCTGGAAGCCTCGCATTATAGCCTGCTTTCACCCGGCCTCATGATCCGCCAGCTGCCGCCAGACCGTCTTGCCCTTGCTCGCCTTGTCGATGTCGGCGAGGACGCTTTCATGGCTTTGCCGTTCCTGCTCGCTGGCACGCAGCACCGGCAATTCGATCCGGCCCAGGTCGATCTGCACCATCTCGCCGGCCGCGTCGGTGGCGTCGGATTCGAGGTCGATGATGAGGGCATCCTGCCCTCGGGTCATGTTGATGTAGACGTCGGCCAACAGCTCTGCGTCCAGGAGCGCGCCGTGCAACGTGCGACCCGAGTTGTCCACGCCCAGGCGGTCGCAAAGCGCGTCCAGGCCGTTGCGCTTGCCCGGAAACATCTCCTTGGCCATCACCAGGCTGTCGGTGACCTGGGCGATCACGGTATTCAGCGGCGGGCGGCCCAGCCGTTCGAGCTCCTTGTTCAGGAAGCTCATGTCGAACGGCGCGTTGTGGATGATCAGCTCGGCGTCGCGCAAGTAGTCCAGCAGTTCGTCCGCGATGGCGGCGAACTTGGGCTTGTCGCGCAGGAACTCGTTGCTGATACCGTGCACCTTGAGCGCGTCCTCGTGGCTGTCGCGCTCGGGGTTGACGTAGAAGTGCAGGTTGTTGCCGGTGAGCTTGCGGTGGAGCAGTTCCACGCAGCCGATTTCGATGATCCGGTCGCCGCTGTCAGCGGACAGGCCGGTGGTTTCGGTGTCGAGGACGATCTGGCGCATTTCAATACCTCACAAGTTCAGTGGCGATCCGGCGCCGGGCCGCCCCAAGCCGGATCAGCCCCCTCGGGGGGCAGCGAC
>CAZFOT010000312.1:0-3657 GCA_964520365.1 uncultured Hydrogenophaga sp. | reverse complement strand
TTGGTGGCGCCGCAGTCGAGCGCGCCACCAAGATCACCGAAGAAATGAAGCTGGCCTGCGTGCGCCAGATCGCCGACCTGGCCAAGAGCGAGACCAGCGACGAAGTGGCCAGCGCCTACCAGGGCGAGGAACTGGTGTTCGGCCCCGACTACCTGATCCCCAAGCCCTTCGACTCGCGCCTGATCCTGCGCATCGCTCCCGCGGTGGCGCAGGCCGCGGCCGATTCCGGGGTGGCCACGCGCCCGATCGCCGACATGGAGGCCTACAAGGAAGGCCTGTCGCGCTTCGTGTACCAGACCGGCATCCTCATGCGCCCGATCTTCACCGCCGCCAAGGCCGTGCCCGACGACAGGAAGCGCGTGGCCTATGCCGACGGCGAGGACGAGCGCGCGCTGCGCGCC
Source organism: uncultured Hydrogenophaga sp. (assembly GCA_964520365.1). Classification (GTDB taxonomy): domain Bacteria; phylum Pseudomonadota; class Gammaproteobacteria; order Burkholderiales; family Burkholderiaceae_C; genus Hydrogenophaga. The sequence goes on along the minus strand of CAZFOT010000312.1, from coordinate 3,256 downwards.
GCGCAGATGGCCATCGACGACCGGCTTTCCAGGCCGATCCTGATCGGGCGCCCGGCGGTGATCGCCGCGCGCATCGAGAAGGCGGGCCTGCGCATGCGCCTGGGCGTGGACGTGGAGAACGTCAACCCCGAGGACGACCCGCGATTCCGCCAGTACTGGGAGCAGTACCACAAGCTCATGGCGCGCGACGGCGCCACGCCCGAGGTGGCCAAGGCCGCCGTGCGCAGGTCCAACACCATCATCGGCTCGCTCATGGTCTCCCTGGGCGACGCCGACGCGCTGATCTGCGGCCTGGTGGGTTCGTACATGACGCACCTGGAGCGCATCGACAGCATCCTGGGCAAGCGCGAGGGCGCCGGCAACTACGCGGCGGTGAATGCGCTCATGACCGACCGCGGCCCGCTGTTCATCACCGACACCTACGTCAACGAGGACCCCGACGCCGGGCAACTGGCCGAGATCGCCTGGATGGCCACGCAGGAGGTGCAGCGCTTCGGCCTGCCGCCTAAGGTGGCGTTTCTCTCGCACTCCAGCTTCGGCTCCAGCAAGCGCGCCTCGGCCAGGAAGATGCGGGCGGCCCGCGACATCTTCGTCGCGCAACACCCCGAGATCGAATGCGACGGCGAACTGCACGGCGATGCCGCGCTGGAACCCCGGATCCGCGACGTGTACCTGGCCGACTCCCCGCTCACCGGTTCGGCCAACCTGCTGGTCTGCCCGAACCTGGACTCGGCCAACATCCTCTACAACGTGCTCAAGACCTCCATCAGCGGCGGGGTCACGGTCGGCCCCATCCTCATGGGCGGGGCCGCCACCGCCTACATCCTCACGCCGGCCGCCACGGTGCGGCGCGTGCTGAACATGACGGCGCTCGCCGCGGCGGGGCAGCTCGCCCCCCGGTGAATGCGCCAGGCCGGGCGCACCAACCCGGATGGCCGATGCACCAGATCGATGCAGGCCCCGGGTGCGCGCCCCATTTAGGGTTTTTCAGGTTGACCTGCACGTTCGCGCGAATCCAGAATCTGTATACAAATACTGTGTTCAATTGAACCCGGAAGCGACCCGGGTCAGCGACGGTCGCTGGCACCCTTTTTGCTGTGATGCTCCCGGTCTGTTTCACACATGCGCAGCCCCATTCGACGCCCCTGCAACCCGCCATCCACGGAGATTCCATGAACAAGCGCCACTTCATCCAGACCACCGCCGCCCTGGTGGCCGCCCTTGCCTTCGGCAGCGCGCACGCGCAGACCGCCATCAAGTTCCAGCTCGACTGGCGCTTCGAGGGTCCCGCGGCCCTGTTCCTGCAACCCGCGGCCAAGGGCTATTTCAAGGCCGCCGGCCTGGACGTGACGATCGACTCCGGCAGCGGCTCGGGCGGCACCGTCACCCGCGTGGCCTCGGGCACCTATGACATGGGATTCGCCGACCTGGCCGCGCTGATGGAATTCCACGCCAACAACCCGGACGCGCCCAACAAGCCGGTGGCCGTGATGATGGTCTACAACAACACGCCCGCGGCCGTGCTCGCGCTGAAGAAGAGCGGCATCACCAAGCCCGCCGACCTCAGCGGCAAGAAGCTGGGCGCGCCGGTGTTCGACGCCGGCCGCAAGGGCTTTCCCATCTTCGAGAAGGTCAACAACGTGAGCAACGTGGCCTGGACCTCGATGGACCCGCCGCTGCGCGAAACCATGCTGGTGCGCGGAGACATCGACGCCATCACCGGCTTCTCGTTCACCTCGCTGCTCAACCTGGAGGCGCGCGGCGTGAAGACCGAGGACGTGGTCATCCTGCCCTTTGCCGACCACGGCGTGAAGCTGTACGGCAACGTCATCATCGCCAGCCCCAAGCTGATCCAGGACAACCCGGCGGCCGTCAAGGCCTTCCTGACCGCGTTCGCCAAGGGCGCCAAGGAAGTCATGGCCAACCCGACGGCCAGCATCGAGACGGTCAAGGCGCGCGACGGCATCATCAACGTGGCGCTGGAAACGCGCCGCCTGGCACTGGCCATCGACTCGGTGGTGGCCAGCCCCGACGCACGCAAGGAAGGTTTCGGACAGGTCGAACCCGGCCGCCTCGCGCTGATGGCCTCGCAGGTTTCGGACGCCTACGGCACCAAGACCCGCGTCGATCCGGCCGCGATCTGGAACGGCACCATGCTGCCCTCGGCCGCCGAACTCAACGTGCTGCCGCCCGCCAAGTAATACGGCGCGGGCGCGACAGAGCAACGCCTTCGCTTCGGCCAAGGCCAGCCACCCTTTGGCGGCTGGCCTTTTTTTCAGGACAACGCCCATGCAAGACAATCCCGGCGACACCGCGCACTTCGTCGATTTCGACCAGGTCTGGCTGGCCTACAACGAAGACCTGCTGGCCCAGAACGTCTTCGCGGTGGAAGACATCAACCTCAAGGTCCGGCAAGGCGAGTTCATCGCCATCGTCGGGCCTTCGGGCTGCGGCAAGTCCACCTTCATGAAACTGGCCACCGGGCTGAGGATGCCCAGCATGGGCCACATCCGCATCGACGGCCAGCCCGTCACCGGGCCGCTGAAGATCTCGGGCATGGCGTTCCAGGCGCCGTCGCTGCTGCCCTGGCGCAGCACCCTGGACAACGTGCTGCTGCCGCTGGAGATCGTGGAGCCCTACCGCAGCCAGTTCCGGGACCGCAGGCGCGAATTCGAGGAACGCGCCAGGAAGCTGCTGGCCAGCGTGGGCCTGGGCGGTATGGAAAAGAAGTTTCCCTGGGAGCTTTCGGGCGGCATGCAGCAGCGCGCCAGCATCTGCCGCGCGCTCATCCACGAACCCAAGATGCTGCTGCTCGACGAGCCTTTCGGCGCGCTCGACGCCTTCACGCGCGAGGAACTCTGGTGCACGCTGCGCGACCTGTGGGAAGCGCAGCGCTTCAACGTCATCCTGGTCACACACGACCTGCGCGAATCGGTGTTCCTGGCCGACACGGTGTACTGCATGAGCAAGAGCCCGGGCCGCTTCGTGGTGCAGCGCGAGATCCCGATCCCGCGCACCCGCGAGCTGGAAGTGACCTACACCAAGGAATTCTCGGACATCGTGCTCGAACTGCGCGGCCACATCGGCGCGATGCGCACGCCCGTCAACCAATGAACGGACCCATGCCATGAAAACCAAACAACTGGAGCGCTGGTCGCCGTTCCTGCTGCTGATCGCCATCGTCGTCGTCTGGGAAGTCATCACCAGCGGCTTCGGCGTCTCGGAGTTCATCTTCCCCAGCCCCTCGCGCATCTGG
>CAZFOT010000311.1:0-3666 GCA_964520365.1 uncultured Hydrogenophaga sp. | reverse complement strand
CGGGCAGCATGCCCACGATCTCGCTGTGCGCGTGCTGGCTGATCTGGCGCACCAGGGTCTTGCGGTAAGCCTCGGGCATCCAGTCGCGCGGCTCGATCTTGCCGTCGGCGTCGATCACGGCATCGAAGTGCGCCTGCAGAGCCGATTCCGATGCGCTGGCGGGCGCCGGGACGGCTTTCAGGCTTGCGGCCTTGCCGTCGGAATCGTCGGGAACATTGAATGATTGTGTGTACATCGGTGGGCTCCTTGGCCGGACGCGGGCACCGGCTCGCGCAGTATAGCCAATTAACCGACCGATCGGTCGGTTAATTGGTGCGCCTGTATCAGGGTTTTCCAGCAATCCAGTCATAGACCCTGATGTCCACATTTGTTTACCTTTTCGCCGCCTGGATCGCTGTAAATTTGCAGCTTATGAACCAATCTTCTGGACGCTCAACAGCCACCGGCCCTCAGACTCAAGCGCCCCGACTCTGTTTGGTGGCATGGAGCGCGCTCCTGATGGCAGCAGCCCTTGCGGCTTGTGGAGGCGGGGGCAATGAACTGCCCGAGTCCGTCGCATCGGCCGATGGCAGTGAAACATCGCAAGGCGAGGAAGCCGATCAGGAGCCAGGGGCACCGGCCTCTACACCACCTGCGGCTTCGGCCCCCGCTCCAACCTCCTCCATCGGTCTTCCTTTGACCACGGGCTTTGCTGCGGGTAGCGCCACGCCCCGCGTGCAAGCCACATCGGAAGTTGCACCGCCAGCAAGTGACGGTGTGGGGGCTTTCCGCACCGTGTGCGAACCCACCCACATGTCCTATGACGATCCCATCGTCTTCCCCGGTCAACCCGGGCGGTCGCATCTGCACACCTTTTTCGGCAACGCGGGTGTGACCGGTAATTCCACAGCCAACAGCATTCGCAATTCAGGGAACTCATCCTGTCGCGGTGGCACGCTCAACCGCTCAGGCTACTGGGTTCCTTCGATGGTGGATACGCGGACCAATCTTGCGGTCATGCCCATAAGTTCTCACTTCTACTACAAAACAGGCTACAGGGGTGTGCGGCCCGCAGACGTGCGTCCATTTCCCGCCGGCCTGCGCATGATCGCAGGGGACGCAAAAAACACCAGTGCAAAAGGGGGATCTGCCTGGCGCTACCACTGCCATCGTTCAGGAAGTGGCGCCGGGCCCAGTATTCCGAACTGCGGTGTTGGCGATGAAGTGGTTCAAGAGATTTTTTTTCCGCAATGTTGGAACGGGGTGAATCTGGACAGCCCGGATCACAAAAGCCACATGGCTTACGCCAGTCCAAGCCGGCCCGGCTGTCCTGCTTCCCACCCCGTACCGTTGCCCGAAATCACTTACAACATTCACTACCGAATCACATCTGCGAACCAAGCCAGCTACTGGCGGCTATCGTCGGACATATACGCGGGGCCGTCCGGATACTCCGCCCACGGCGATTGGTGGAACGGCTGGGACCAGAATGCCATGGAGGCGTTCGTGCGCACTTGTAACAACCAGGCGCTGGATTGCCACTCCCATCTTCTTGGCGACGGGCGAAGCATCTACTGAACCGATCCAGCCAGCCATTCCGCTGCTTCTGGCCTCGCCGGGGTCTCGTGCACATTCGCCACCCATGAGCAACTTCCTCCGCATCCTGATCGCGCTCCGGAGCTTGCCGCGCAATATCAACCCGAAGGGTATTGCCGGCAGCCTTCTGCTGGCTGCAGCCCTGCTGACCGCCTGCGGCGGTGGGGATGGAAGTGAAAGTGAAGAAGACCCCGTCGAGGCATCCGAGAGCAGTGTGGACACGGCCCCACCCAGCGAGGCCGCTACGTCAAAGCCAGAGACGCAAACCGGTGCACAAGCACCCGTTGCCTCATCCGGGCCAGCGGTGCTGAACGCCAGCACAAGCTGTGGAATTTCGGGCTTTCAGGCGGAGCTTCTCCGGCAGATCAACGCGGCACGGGCCAGCGAGCGGCAGTGTGGTTCGGCCACCATGCCGGCGGTGGCGCCGTTGGCATGGAACACCCGGCTGTTCTCCGCAGCGGCCCGCCATTCGCGGGACATGGCCCAGAACAACTATTTCTCGCACACCAGCCTGGACGGCCGCAGCATGGGCCAGCGGGTGCGGGACGAAGGCTATGCCTGGTCCGCCGTCGGCGAGAACATCGCCGCGGGGCAGGGGTCGGTCGATGCGGTCATGTCGGGCTGGCTATCCAGCCCGGGGCACTGCACCAACATCATGCGCAGCGCCTACACCCACGTGGCGGTGTCGTGTGTCCAGCGATCGGGGACCACCTACGGGCGGTACTGGACCATGGTTCTGGCAAAACCCTGAGACCATGGGAGATTCAGCCGCCACCCGAGTCGAGTGATTGCGCCTTGCCCCGGCCCCGGCCCAGCACGTCCAGCAGCACGGGCAGCGCGGCCTGCAACGCGCCCTTGAGCGTGTGGGGCGGGTTGATCACGAACATGCCGCTGGCGGTCAGGCCCGGGCGGTCGTCGGGACCGTGCGTCGGGTCCTGTCCGATGGCGAGCGTGGCGTGCAGCCAGGGGCGCCGAGCCTGATTGGCCAGGGTCTTGAGCCGCCGAGGCAGGTCGTGCGCCTCGGGCCGGGGGATGACCGGGTACCAGACGAGGTAGGTGCCGGTCGGAAAGCGCTTGAGCTGCTCCTGGATGCAGGCGCTCACTTTGCCGTAGTCGGTCTTGATCTCGTAGCTGGGGTCGATCAGCACCACGGCCCTGCGGGAACCGGTGGCCGACGGTGGCGGTGGCAGCAGGGGGCGCAGGCCCCCGAAACCGTCTTCCCTCGCCACCGCGATCTGCCTGCCGGCTTCCAGTTGGGCGATGTTCGCACCAAGGGTCCTGCTGTCGGTGGGATGCAGCTCGAAGAGCTTGAGCTTGTCGCGCGATTCGGCGCGCAACAGGTGGTGCATCACGAACGGCGAGCCCGGATACACCCTGAGGGTGCCCGACGGGTTGAAGCTGGCAACGAGGTCGAGGTAGTCGTCCAGCGCCGGCACCGATGGCGCCGGCCGGCCCTGTGCCGGCCGCAGCGCCGCCATCAGCTTGACCACGCCGTCCTTGGCCTCGCCGCCGGTCTCCGTGTAGTCGCCGTCCAGCCGGTACAGGCCGGCGCCGGCATGGGTGTCGATCAGCGTCAGCCCCGCCTCCTTCTGCATCAGATGGCGCAGGGTGGCGATCAGGACGGTGTGCTTGAGCACGTCGGCGTGGTTGCCGGCGTGAAACGCGTGTCGGTAGCTGAACATAGCCGCCCATGGTAGCGTTTGCGGCCGCCCGAAGCGGGATATTTGCGTCCGGAGGCGAATCTTTCGTACAATCGAGGGCTTCGCAGCGACTTGCTGGCTCCGCGGCGAAGTCTCCAGACCCCACCTAAGAGCGTTCCACCAGAGAACGACCGACCGTGGAAAAGAGCCGCCAAACCACCTCCGCAAGAGAAAACTCATGACCAAAACGTTCAGCGCCAAACCCGCTGACGTGACGCACGAGTGGTTTGTGATTGACGCGACCGACAAGGTCCTCGGACGAGTAGCCAGTGAAGTTGCTCTCCGTCTGCGCGGCAAACACAAGGCCATCTACACGCCTCACGTCGATACCGGCGACTACATCGTCATCATCAACGCAGCCAAGATCCGCGTCACGGGCAACAAGGCCCTC
>CAZFOT010000310.1:0-3704 GCA_964520365.1 uncultured Hydrogenophaga sp. | reverse complement strand
CAGGAAGTGGTTGGCCAGCAGGGCGATGTCTTCGCGCCGCTCGGCCAGGGTGGGCAGGGTCAGCGTGACCACGTTGAGGCGGTAGTACAGGTCCTCGCGGAACTGGCCTTCGGCCATGGCCGCTTCCAGGTCGCGGTGGGTGGCCGAGATGATGCGCACGTCCACCGGGATCGACTGGCTCGAACCCAGCGGGCGGATGGCCCGCTCCTGCAGCACGCGCAGCAGCTTGACCTGCAGCGCCGGCGGCATGTCCCCGATCTCGTCGAGCAGCAGGGTGCCGCCGTCGGCGGTCTGGAACAGCCCCTTGTGGTTCGCCACCGCATCGGTGAACGCGCCCTTGACATGGCCGAACAGCTCGGACTCCAGCAGCGCTTCGGGAATGGCGCCGCAGTTCACCGCGATGAAGGGCCTCTGCGCCCGCAGGCTGGCGCGGTGGATGGCGCGCGCCAGCATTTCCTTGCCGGTGCCCGAGTCGCCGCGCAGCAGCACGCTGGCGTCTGACTGCGCGATCATGCGGGCCTCGGCCAGCAGGTCGGCCATGCGGTTGGAGCGGCTGACCACGTCGGCGCGCCACTGCTCGTCGGCCTGCGAGCTGGGACTGGCCGGGGCGCCGAGCGCCAGCGCCTGCGCGATCTTCTCCAGCAGCTCCTTGGCTTCGTAGGGCTTGGTGAGGTAGGTGAACACGCCGCGCGCGGTGGCCTCCACCGCGTCGGGGATGGTGCCGTGGGCGGTCAGCAGGATCACCGGCAGCGAGGGGTGGCGCGAACGGATCTCGTCGAACAGGGCCAGGCCGTCCTTGCCCGGCAGGCGCACGTCGGAGAGCACGAGCTGGGGCCGTTCGATGTCGAGCTGGCTCAGTGCCGATTCGGCCGATCCCACCGAGGTCACCTGGTAGCCGGCCGCGCCCAGGCGCATGGCCAGCAGGCGCAGCATGTCGGCGTCGTCGTCCACCACCAGGATGCGCGCGCGCGGCTTGGCCGGCGGCGTGGCATGCGGTGCGTACCCGGCGTTCACTGGACTGCCCTCCGTGCGGCGCTCACTGGTGTGCCTTCGCCCTGACGGGCTGCGGTGCGAGCGCCTTCGGGCGGCCGTGCGGCGCTCATGGCGCCCCCGACCGGTTGCCGTTGCCGCCTGGTGCCGGGGGGCGGGGCATGAGGCTGCGCTCGATCGCGCGCATGGCCTCCAGCCGCTCGTTGAGTTGCTCGATGCGGCGCGCGCTCTCGCGCAACTGCTGCGCCTGCCGCTCCACCGTGTCCTCCAGGCGGCGCTGGTCCATCAGGCGCGAGGCCAGCACGCGCGCCAGCGGCTTGAGTTCGGCGCTCTCGGGCGCCGGGTGCTGGATCACCCTTTGCAGCAGTCCCAGCGCGCGCGCAGTATCGGGTGGCTGGTGGGTGTGGGCGAGCGCGAGCGCGAGTTGCATCTGGCGCGCCGGGTCGTTGCCGGGGTCGCCCAGGGCGGCGATGTGGGCCTGCAGTTCGGCCGGGTTCAGGCTGCGCAGGCGCTCGCCCTGCTCCAGCTGGGCGGCCACGTCGCCGTCATTGGGCGTGAGCAGCAGGCTGGGCGCCGGGGCCGGGGGCGGCACGGGCGCGGTGACGGGTTCGGGAGGCGGTTCGATCATGGCCTGGGAAGGCGGTACCGCGGCCTGCGGTGCCGCGGTCTGCGGCGCCGGGGGACTGGCGCAGGCCGCCAGGACCAGGGACGCGGCCAGGATCATGGCTGGGCCGAGCCTGCCGCAGGCTTTGGTCGATGGCGGATGGAGGTCAGGATGCATGGGGCAGTTCGATACGGAAGTGGGCGCTGGCGCTGTCGGGAAGCAGCGTGATCCGGCCGCCGTGGGCCACAATGTACTCGTGCACGATGGACAGGCCGATGCCGGTGCCCCGGACCGCGTCCTCGGGCTGCCGTTCGCCGCGGAAGAAGGGCTCGAAGACGCGGTCCCGGTCCGCCTCGGCCACGCCGGAGCCCTGGTCGATGATGTCGATGCAGGCCAGGCCGGGCTGGTCCAGCAGCGAGAAGCGGATGTGGCCGCCGCGCGGCGAGTGGCGGATCGCATTCGACAGCAGGTTGCCCACCGCCGACGCCATTTTTTCCCGGTCGACCGGCAGCACGATCGAAGGCCCTTCGATGCGCACCGTCAAGGCGTGCGATTGCCAGTGCAGGCGTTGCATGTCGACCTGCTCTTCCAGCACCTCGCGCAGGTCGGTGCGCTCGCGCCGCAGTTGCCGGGCCTCGAACGCCGCCGCGTTGAAGCGCAGCAGGGCTTCGATCTGCCCCTGCAGCATCTGGGTGTTGTGCCGCAGAATGTTCACCACCTCGGCCTGGCTGGGATTGAGCGGTCCGGCCACGCCGTCGCCGAGCACGGCCACGCCCTCGTGCAGCGAAGCCAGCGGTGTCTTGAGCTCGTGCGAGATGTGGCGCAGGAAGCGCGCCTTGTCGGCGTCGAGCTCCGTCAGCCGAAGGCGCAGCCATTCCAGTTGCTGGCTCACGCGCCGCACGTCGGCCGGGCCGGCGATGTCGATCGGCACGTCGAGCCGGTTTTCCCCCAGGCCCTGGATCGCCTTTTCGAGCCGCTGGAACGGCCGCGCCAGCCAGATCCCGAAGCCCAGGGCCATCACCGCGGCCAGGCCGATGGAGCCGAGCACCTGCCGCGTGAGTTGCTGGCGGCTGGTGGCGAAACGGGCCTGCAGCGCCTCGTTGCGGTTGCCGATGATGTCCTGAACCGTCTGCGCAATGGCCGTGCTGTGGACGTCGAGGTCGCGGAAGGCCTGGGTCACGTCGCGCTCGCGGTCCAGCGCGGTCTGGGGCGTGCCGTCGAGCAGGGCCGTGATGCCGCCGAGCTGATCGCGCCAGGCGGCCGCCTGTTCAGGCGGCAGCTCGTTGCTCTCCAGGCTTCCGAGAATGTCCATGGCGCTGGCGGCGATTTCCTCGAAACGCTGGCGCAACTGGTTGTCGCGCAGCACCAGCGACTGGCGCGCGGCGCGCTCCATGGTGAGGCCGCGCTCGCTCAGCGACTGCGCGGCGGTGGTCAGCGCCACGGCCTGGGCCGCGCTCTCGCGGCTCTGCGCCATCAGCGTGTCCAGCGAGAACAGCGCGCGCAGCGCGCTCGCGCCCAGCAGCGAGCCGATGAGCAGGAACGCCACCAGCAGCAACTGTGGAAACGAAAAACGTTTCAAAGGCCAACCCCCGCCACGCGATGCTGGATAAGCCATCCCTTCCGGCGCGCGTGCCTGCTTCCAGGGGCACCGAGGGTCCGGCTTTGCCGGCCCGAGGTGCCGTCCCCCCTCCAAGCGCCGGAGGCGCGCAAGAGAGGGGGGAAGCCGCAAAGCGGCGCAGGGGGGAGTCTCATACCTCTCCGCGGAGCGAGTGCGGGTAGGCCTGGGTGATGCGCACGTCGATGAGCTGTCCCACCAGGCGCGCGGCGTCCGGTCCGCCGTCGAAGTTGACGATGCGGTTGCACTCGGTGCGCCCCATCAGCTCGTTCGGGTCCTTGCGCGAAGGCCCTTCCACCAGGATGCGCTGCACCGTGCCCTCGCGGCTGGCGCTGATGCGGCGCACGTTGGCTTCGATGGTGGCCTGCAGGTGCTGCAGGCGCTGGAGCTTGACCGCGTGCGGCGTGTCGTCGGCCAGGTTGGCCGCGGGCGTGCCGGGGCGCGGGCTGAAGATGAAGCTGAAGCTGGCGTCGAAGCCGATGTCGTGGATGAGCT
>CAZFOT010000309.1:0-3713 GCA_964520365.1 uncultured Hydrogenophaga sp. | reverse complement strand
TCATGCGCAAGTACCAGGCCCACAGCACGCCCGGCCTGGTGCAGCGCCTGCTGGCGGGCTGAAACCGGACCCGCGGGTCATCACGCGCCGCCGTCCTTGCGCTCGTGCTTCTGCTCGATCTCGCGAATCAGGGCACGGGCCTCCTCGCCTTCCGGAATCGGGCGGCCGCTGTCGCGCCACTGCACGGCCGCCTTGAAGCCGTTCTCCTGCGCATGGCGGCGGAACCACAGGCCCTCGGGGTTGTGTCTGGTGATGCCATCGAACACCGTGGCCATTTGCTGCGACTGCTCCAACCCCATGGCCAGCAGCACCTGGTTGACGACGAGCTTGTGCATCGCCAGTTGCCCCCGCGGCACGCCGGCGATGCGCTCGGCCAGCTTCAGGGTCGCCGCGTCGAGTTCGGCGGCGGGCACCGCCAGATTGGCCAGCCCCCAGTCCGCCGCGGTGCGGCCGTCGATCACATCGCCCGTGAACATGAGTTGCTTGGCACGCGTGGGCCCGAGCCGGTAGGTCCACATCGCGGTGGTCGGGCAGCCCCAGACACGGGTAGGCATGTAGCCTATACGGGCATCGTCCGCCATGACCAGCAGGTCGCAGCACAGAGCGATGTCGCTGCCGCCCGCCACGGCGGCGCCGTGCACCTTGGCGATGGTGGGCTTGGGGCTGCGCCACAGGCTCATGAAGTCTTCGGTGTTGCGCTTCATGAAGGCGTAGTCGGTCATCGGGTCCCAGGGCGATGCCTCCTGCTGGCAGGGATGCTGGATGTGGCTCTCGGCCGAGTAGGCCAGGTCGTAGCCGCCGCAGAAGCCCTTGCCCGCGCCTTCGACCACGATGACATGAACCTCGTCGTCCGCGTTGGCCCATTCGACGGCCATGCGTATCTCGCGCGGCATCTCGTCGTTGATCGCGTTGAATCGCTCGGGCCGGTTGAGCAGCAAACGCGCGATGCGCGGGTTCGCGCTGTCCTTGCCGATGCTGAGCGTGCTGAATGCAGGCATGTCGTCTCCTTGGTTTTGGTGATTGCCGTCAGAATATTACATTAATAGACATTTAATTTTCTCAGGAGTAATATTCTTCCATGAGCCCCAATCCCCGTTCCTTGATCCTGAGCCTGATGCTGGGCACAGAGGCTCGCGGCGCCACCGAGCTGAGCGTGCGCGAGCTGCTGGCGGCCTGCGCGCTGTTCGGCCTGCCCGGGAATGCCGTGCGCGTGGCGCTGGCGCGCGCTGCGACGACCGGTCTTCTCATCGTGCCCCGCCGGGGATGCTATGCCCTGGGACCCGAGGCACGCCCGCTGGCCCAGGAAGTCAGCCGCTGGCGGCACACCGCGGCGCTGATGAGCGAGTGGACGGGCGACTGGATCGCCATCCACGTGGGTGCCACCGGCCGCAGCGACCGCGCGGCGCTGCGCGCGCGCGAACGCGCTTTCGGCCTGCTGGGCTTCGCCGAATTCGAGCGCGGCCTGCACCTGCGGCCCGACAACCTGGTCGGCGGTGCCGAGGCCCTGCGCGCGCGCCTGCAGGCGCTGGTGCCGCCAGGCATGGAGACCGGCACCCTGTTCGTGCTGCATGGCTTGGCTGCCACCGATGAGCAGCGAGCCCGCCAGTTGTGGGACGTGTCGGCGCTGGACGCCACCTACCGCGACACCACCGCGCGCCTGAGCGCCTGGCTGGACGGCGCCCCCGCCCTGCCGCTGGACCAGGCCGCGCGCGAATCCTTCGAGATCGGGCACGGCGCGATCCGCCAGCTGATGTACGACCCCCTGCTGCCCGCACCGCTGATCGACGCGGGCGCGCGGGCCCGGTTCATGAATGCCATCGCCCGCTACGACGACGCCGGCAAGGCCATCTGGCAAAGATTCCTGTCGGCCGCCCGCTCGCATGGCCCGCTCGGCGGGCCGCTGTCTTCGCACCCCCCCTTCACCCAGGAGACCACGCCATGAACGCACCCGACATGATCCGGCCGCACCACGCCTGGCTGGCCGACACCCACGAACTCGTCAACATCGGCAGCGAGCTGGCCGACTACGACATGTACCGGCAGGACGCCGCGCTGGTCGAAGCGGTGCACCGCGAAGGCGCCGGCTGGGCCGATGCATCGCTCGGCGCGTTCGGCCGCCTCACCGGCTCGGCCGACTACCTGGAACTGGGCGCGCTGGCCAACCGGCACGCGCCCGAGCTGGACACGCACGACCGCTTCGGCCGGCGCGTCGACCTGGTGAAATTCCACCCGGCCTACCACCAGCTCATGCGCACGGCCATCGAGCATGGGCTGCACGCCTCGCCCTGGACCGACCCGAAGCCCGGCGCCCACGTGGCGCGTGCGGCGCGCTTCTATCTGCAAAGCCAGGTCGAAGCCGGCCACGGCTGCCCGGTGACCATGACCTTCGCTTCCGTGCCCGCGCTGCAGACCACGCCGGAACTGGCCAGCGTCTGGGTGCCCACGATCACCGCCCGCCACTACGACCCGCGCAACGTGCCCGACGCGCAGAAGCAGGGCCTGACCATCGGCATGGCCATGACCGAGAAGCAGGGCGGCTCGGACGTGCGCGCGAACACCACGCGCGCCCACCCCGTGGGCGTGGCCACGGGCCCAGGCGCGGCCTACGAACTCGTCGGCCACAAGTTCTTCGTTTCTGCGCCCATGTGCGACGCCTTCCTGGTGCTGGCGCAGGCACCCGGCGGCCTGTCCTGCTTCCTGCTGCCGCGCTGGCGACCCGACGGCAGCAAGAACCCGCTGCAGGTGCTGCGCCTCAAGCGCAAGATGGGCAACGTCTCCAACGCCAGCAGCGAGACCGAACTGCGCGGCGCGCTGGCCTGGATGGTGGGCGAGGAAGGCCGCGGCGTGCGCACCATCATCGAGATGGTGGCGATGACGCGCTTCGACTGCATGATCGGCTCCAGCGCCGGCCAGCGCATGGCGGCCTCGCTCGCGCTGCACCACTGTGCGCGCCGCTCGGCCTTCGGCCGCGTGCTCAGCGAGCAGCCGCTGATGCAGAACGTGCTGGCCGATCTGGTGCTGGAGCACGAAGGCTCGCTCGCGCTGACCATGCGGATCGCACGCGCCATGGACCACCGCAGCGATCCGCACGAGGACGCACTGGCGCGGCTGGTCACTGCCGTGGGCAAGTACTGGATCTGCAAGCGCACCCCGCAGCACGCCTACGAGGCGATGGAGTGCATCGGCGGCAGCGGCGTGATGGAAGACAGCCCCTTCCCGCGCCTGTACCGCGAGGCGCCCGTCAACGCCATCTGGGAAGGCAGCGGCAACGTGCAATGCCTGGACGTGCTGCGCGCGATGCAGAAGTCACCGGCCGTGGTGGATGCGTTCTTCGGCGAACTGGCCAAGGCGCGCGGCGGCCACGCGCTGCTCGACCGCGCTGCCGCCGATCTGAAAGCCGGGTTCGCCGACCTGTCGGACCTGGAATACCGGGCGCGCCACGTGGTCGGCCGCATGGCGCTCACGATACAGGCAGCCCTGCTGGTGCAGCACGCGCCGGCGATGGTCGCCGATGCCTTCTGCGCGTCGCGGCTCGGCGGCACGGCAGACCGCCAGTTCGGCACGCTGCCGCGCGGCGTGGACTGCGCCGGCATCCTGGCGCGCGCCACGCCCGGCCACTGAAGCCGCAACGGGCGCGTGGCCGCCGCCCGCTCACTGCGGCTGGAAGCCGCTCTCCTTGATGATCCGGCTCCAGACGGCGGCGTAGCTGCGCT
>CAZFOT010000308.1:0-3720 GCA_964520365.1 uncultured Hydrogenophaga sp. | reverse complement strand
CCCCATCATGGTCAACATCGCCACCGGGCTGGCCACGCTGGAGCCCGAGCTCGAGGACGTGCTGCGGGTGCTGGGCGCCAAACGCTGGGACGTGCTGACCAAGGTCGGCCTGCCGCGCTCCATGCCCTACTTCTTCGGCTCGCTGAAGGTCGCCATCACGCTGGCCTTCGTGGGCACCACGGTCTCGGAGATGACGGCGTCGAACGAAGGCATCGGCTACCTGCTGATCTCGGCCGGCTCGTCGATGCAGATGGGGCTGGCGTTCTCCGGCCTGCTCGTGGTGGGCATCATGGCCATGGCCATGTACGAGCTGTTCAGCTTCATCGAGAAGCACACCACGGGATGGGCGCACCGCGGAAGCCAGGGGTGAACCGCGCGCCGCCGCCGGATGGGCGCGGTGGTCTCCGCCATCCGCCCGCGCCCGCAAGCACCACGTGACCGGACCGACCGCATGCCCTGGCACGCCCGACTCGAACTGGACTACCGCCGCGACGAGCGCCGCACCGTGCTGCGCCACGTCCACACCGGACCGCTGCGCATCCTCAAGAGCCTGTACCCCGAGGGCGACGGCATCTGCCACAACGTCATCATCCACCCGCCCGGCGGGCTGGTCGGCGACGACGTGCTCGAGGTGCGCGCGCACGTGGGCACCGACGCACACGCCTTGCTCTGCACGCCGGGCGCCACGCGCTTCTACGGCAGCGACGGCCTGCCCGCCACGCAAACGGTCGCGCTCGCGCTGGACGTTGGCGCACGGCTCGAATGGCTACCGCTGGAAACCATCGCCTACCCGGGCTGCCTGGCGCGCAACCGGCTGAGCGCCACCCTGGCCGGGGACGCCGAATGGCTGGGCTGGGATGTGTGCGCGCTCGGCCTGCCCGCGGCCGGCCAGCCGTTCGGGCATGGCAGCCTGAGCCAGCACCTGGAGATCCCGGGGCTGTGGCTGGAGCGCTCGCTCATCGACGCACAGGACACCCGGCTGCTCGAATCGCCCCTGGGGCTGGGCGGCCAGCGTTGCCTGGGCACGCTCTGGCTGGCCAGCGGCACCGCGCTCGCCCCCGAGCGGCGCGAGCGCCTGCTGGGAGCGGTTCGCGCGGTGCTGGACGCCGACACCCACGCCATCCAGGCCGGCGCCACCTGCCCCAACCCGCAGATGCTGGTGCTGCGCGCCGTCGCGCCGCTGGTCGAGCCGCTGATGGGCCTGTTCCAGCAGGCATGGGCCGCGCTGCGCGCCGAGGCCTGGGGACTGGCCAGCGTGCCGCCGCGCATCTGGGGTGTCTGAAGCCGGAAAAGCCCCGGGAACGTCCCCCTGATCGGGACACCGCGTCGCAACCCCTCCTGCAGAATGCGGGGGTCGCCTCTTGCGCGTCCAGCCGCAACGCCCTCCATGCCCACCGCCCCCCATCCCCTCCACAACGCGCAGGCGCTGGTCATCGAGGGGAACCTGCAATCGCGATCCATCCTGGTCTCGCAACTGCGCGAACTCGGCGTGGGCACGGTGGTGCAGTGCTCCCGGCTGATGGAGGCGCGGCGCAAGCTCGAGGTCGCCACCTTCGACGTGGTCGTCTGCGAACAGCATTTCGAGCGCGAGCCCGGATCGGGACAGGACCTGCTGGACGACCTGCGGCGCAATCAGTTGCTGCCCTTTCACACCGTGTTCGTGATGATCACCGCCGAGGCCTCGTACGCCCGCGTGGCCGAGGCGGCCGAATCGGCCCTGGACGCCTACCTGCTCAAGCCCCACACGGCCGCGCGCCTGGCCGACCGCATCGTGCAGGCGCGCGTGCGCAAGCGCGCGCTGCACGACATCTTCAGCGCCATCGACGTGCAGGACTTCGAGCACGCGGCCGCCCTGTGCCGGGCGCGCTTCGAGTCGCGCCAGCCGTATTGGCTCTACGCCGCGCGCATCGGCGCCGAGTTGCTGCTGCGCAGCGGCAAGGTGGCCAGCGCGCAGGCGCTGTACGAAGCCGTGATCGACGCCAAGGCCCTGCCGTGGGCGCGCCTGGGCGTGGCGCGCGCCCAGCTCGACAGCGGCCAGGCCGCGCGGGCCGTGACCACGCTGGAGAGCCTGATCCAGGACGACGATGCCTACGCCGACGCCTACGACGTGATGGGCCGCGCGCAGTTCGAGCTGGGCAATTTCCAGAATGCGCTGGCCACCTACCGCACGGCCACGCGCCTCACGCCCTCGTCCATCGGCCGGCTGCTCAAGCACGGCATGCTGGCCTACTACACCGGCGACCGCAGCGAGGGCGTGGAAATGCTCGACCGCGCCACGCGCCTGGGGCTGGATTCCAAGATGTTCGACGCCCAGGCGCTGCTGCTGCTGGCGTTCGCGCGGCTCGACGGCAACGACCGGCGCGGCCTGCACCGCGTGATCGACCAGTTGACCCGGCTGCGCGACCGCGGCCATGCCCCGGCCCGGCCACAGCGCCTGCTGACGATCACGGAGAGCCTGCTCGCGCTGCTGGACCACAACACGGCGCGCGCGCTCGACGACGTGCGCCGCATGCTGGACAGCGTCCACGCCAGCGACTTCGACATCGAGTCGGCCTGCAACCTGCTCGCGCTCGCGAGCCGCCTGGCGGCACGCTCGCAGCCGCTGCACGAGGCCGAAGGCGCCATCGACGCGCTGGCCCTGCGCTTTTGCACCAACCGCGCCATGACCGAGCTGCTGGCCTGCGCGGCCGACGGCGCCTGGGACTACCCCGAGCGCATCCGCGCCGCCCACGTCCAGGTGCTGAGGATCACGCAGGACGCCATGACCCACAGCATCCAGGGCGACCCGAGGACCACGGTGGAGCAACTGCTGCAGGCGGGCGAACGCACCGGCAACGCCAAGTTCATCGAGTCCGCTCACCAGGTGCTGCAGCGCCACGGCGAGCGCATCGGCGAGCGCCAGACGCTGCAGGAACGGGTGGACGCCCTGCGTGCGTCGCGCGGCACCAGCGACCCCGTCGCGCGCCTGGGCGAACACACCAGCGGCGGCCAGATTCAGCCGGGCGGCGTCTCGCTGCCTGCCGGCTACAGGCCGCCCGGGGGCTGACTTCAGATCGCCACGAGCTGGCGGATGCCTTTCTCCGCCATCTCCTTGCCCGGGCCGCTGGCGATCACCTCGCCGCGCTCCATCACCACATAGCGGTCGGCCAGGGCTTCGGCGAAGTCGTAGAACTGCTCCACCAGCACGATGGCCATGTTGCCGCGGTCGGCCAGCATGCGGATCACCCTGCCGATGTCCTTGATGATGTTGGGCTGGATGCCTTCGGTGGGTTCGTCCAGGATCAGCAGCTTCGGGCCCGCCGCCAGCGCGCGCGCGATGGCGAGCTGCTGCTGCTGGCCACCCGAGAGGTCACCGCCCCGGCGGCCCAGCATCTGCCTGAGCATCGGGAACAGCTCGAACAGCTCGGCCGGGATCGGCGTGCTGCCCTTCTTCGTCGCCAGGCCCATGAGCAGGTTTTCCTGCACCGTGAGGCGGCCGAAGATCTCGCGGCCCTGCGGCACGTAACCCACGCCCGCGCGGGCGCGTTCGTAGGGCGTGGCCTTGTCGATGGCCACGCCGTCGAGCGCGATGCTGCCGCTCTTGATCGGCACCAGGCCCATGAGCGACTTGAGCAGCGTGGTCTTGCCCACGCCATTGCGCCCCAGCACCACGGTGACCTGGCCGAGTTCGGCCTGCAGGTGCACGTTGCGCAGGATGTGGCTGCCGCCGTAGTACTGGTT
>CAZFOT010000307.1:0-3739 GCA_964520365.1 uncultured Hydrogenophaga sp. | reverse complement strand
TCTCCACCGGCGGTGGCGCTTTCCTGGAGGTGCTCGAAGGCAAGACCCTGCCGGCGTTCGAGGTACTGGCCCGCAGGGCGCGGTCATAACGGGGGCGGTCAACCCTCCCGTGTCGGGATGCGCGCCACCACGCACACGCCGACCAGCGCCGCGAGCAGCACCACCACCAGCAGCACCGGGCGCTCACGCAGCCCCCAGGCCGACAAGCTGACCATCAGCACCATGGACACCTGCGCCACGGTCTTGGTGCGGCGCGTGAGGCTGCGGTGCCGTTCCCAGTCGCGCACCATGGGGCCGAGCCAGCGGTGCTGGGTGAGCCAGCGGTACAGGCGCGGCGAGGCCCGGGCGTAGCAGGCGGCGCTGAGCAGGATGAACGGCGTGGTGGGCAGGCCGGGCAGCACCACGCCCAGGATGCCGAGGCCGAGCGAGACCGTGCCGGCCACCCACAGCAGCCCCCGCACCAGCCGCGAGCCGTGCCGGCGCGCGCCGGCGGGGTCGGGCTCGTGCGGGGGCGGGTTCACGGGTGCCACCAGCCCAGCGGATGGCGCGCGAGCGCGATCGAAACCATGAAGGCCAGCACCGCGAGCGCGGCGATGCCCCAGGCCAGCTTGAGCGGCCGCGAGCGCGCCCGCTTGAGCGCCAGCGAGCCGAACACGATGTAGACCAGCAGGAGACCGAGCTTGGTGCCCAGCCAGGGTTGGTGCAGCGGGTGGATCTGCAGCAGCCACCAGAGGCTGGCGCCGGCGCAGAGCAGGGCGGTGTCGATCAGCATGCTGAGGGTGCGCCAGAGCCGCTGCATGGGCCAGCGCAGGCCGAGCAGCACGCCCAGCCAGCGCAGCACGAACAGGCTCGCGCTCAGGGCCACGAGACCGATGTGGGCGTGCAGCAGCCCGGGGTAGAGCGAAGCGATGAGCTGGGCCTGCATGACGAGGAGGAAACCGAAGCGCGGGTGGCGATGAAAGGGTTGGCCGAGGACCTGGGCCAGAGCGTATCACCCTTGAGGCAAAGGCCCGCTCCAGTGGCGCCGCGCCCGGTTCACTCGCACCGCTGCAGCGACTTGCCCGCCAGAGGGCCGCCCAGGCTCTCGACCACCGAGCGCTGCTCGGCCGTCGCGGCGGGCAGCCGCAGGCTGTAGCTGACGGCCTCGGGCCGCTCCTGCGCCACACGCGCGGTGCGCACGCCCTTCCTGGCCAGGTCCTGCATGCCTTGCTCGGCCGCCGCCTCGGTGGAGAAGGTGCCCAGCGCCAGCCCCGGGCCGAGCGAGGGAATCGACACTTCGCGGAAGTCGATCTTGATGTCGCGCAGCTCGGTCTTCTTGCGCGCCATCTGCTCCTCGTTGAAGCGGCCCATGTAGACCACCCAGCGCCCGGGCGTGCGCACCTCGTTGACTTGCCACGCGCCGGCGGGCCATCCCAGCAGGCCCAGCGCGCCGCGCAACCCGCTGGCCTGGCCGGCGGTGAAGCCGCCCACCTGCCAGCAGGCCGTCGCACCGGCGGCCTCGGCCGGCGGCGCTTCGGGCGCGACAGGGGTCGCCGGTGGCGTGGGGGCGTCGGGCTCTTCCGGTCCGTTGAGCAGACGCAGGACTTCCGGCCGGATCTGGCCCTGCAGGCGCTCGGGTTCGCTCTCCACTCTCGGGGCCAGGCCCACGGCGCCGAGGTGGCCTTGCGACCACAGGAAATAGCCCACGTTGCCCAGCAGCAGCAGCCAGATCGCCCACTTCAGCATGGCCGCACGCTCACTTCCGAGCTGGTGACCAGGCGCGTGCCCTGCGCCGTGTGCACCACCAGCGCCCCATCGGCATCGACCCCGCAGGCCGTGCCCTGCGTGCCGTCGGACAGGCGAACCTCGCGGTCGCGCAGCGCATCGCGCTGCGCGAACCGCTCGGCGAACGCCGCGAAGCCCTGTGCCGCGAACGCCTGCAGATCGCGCACCAGGGGCGGCACCACCTGTTCCAGCACCTCGCCGGCGTCCATGCCCACCAGCACCTCGGCCAGGCCGGCAGGCGCCATGGCGGTCATGGCCGGTTCCGCGCCGGGAGGTGGAGCCACCGCGGCCGATTCGGGTCGGGCGATGTTGATGCCCACGCCCACCACCACCAGCCGGGGCGCCTGGCCGGATGCGCCCAGCGCCGCGCCCGAGCTGGCCGTCTCCACCAGGATGCCGCCGAGCTTGCGCTCCTGCAGCCAGAGATCGTTGGGCCATTTCAACCGGACGTCGGGGTGCAGGCTGTGCGCCAGGCTCACGCCCACGGCCAGCGACAGCCCCGACCAGTTCAGCGGCGCCATGGGCAGCGCGAGCGAGAACGTGAGCGAATGGCCGGGGCGGCTGTGCCAGCCACGGCCGAGCCGCCCGCGCCCCGCGGTCTGCGCCTCGGCGACCAGCAGCAGCGGCTCCATGAAGCCGGCGCGCGCGCGCCGCATGAGCTCGCTGTTGGTGGAATCGATGCTGGGCAGCACCTCCACCGTGAAGCCCGGCGCCGAAGGCACCACCGCTTCCCAGATCGCTTCGGCGTGGGCAAGCAACTCAGGCATGTGTATGTATCGAGCTCAGCCCAGCTTCGATGCCCGGCCCGTGCGGCGCGGCGCCAGCAGCGTGCCGCGGCAGCGCTTCGCCCCGCACCAGCAGGGATATTGCGCCTTGAGCGCCGCGGTGTAGGGCTCGTCGATGACCAGGCCGTAATCGTAGAACAGCTCTTCGCCAGCGGCGATGTTGCGCCGGGCCCGGATGAACACCCGCCCATCGTCGACCTCGGCCTCGCAGTTGGAATCGCAGCTGTGGTTGATCCAGCGCGACGAATTGCCGCCGAACTTGGCATCGATCACGTGCGTTTCGTCGATGTGGAAATAGAAGGTGTGGTTCGGATCGGAGGGGTCGTGCGGATGGCGGCGCAGGGCCTCGTCCCAGGTGATGATCTGCCCCACGTACTCGATCAGGGTTTCGCCCTCGGCCAGATCGATCACGGCGTAAACCCCCTTGCCGTGCACCCCGGAGCGTCGCGTCTGGATGCGGCGAAGGCCCGCTGGCGCCGCGCTGGACGGGCGCGGCAACGTCTGGCGGGGGCTTTTCTTCACAGCCATAATTTTTGGTAAGGTTGTTTCATGCAGGTGCGCGCGAGTGTGCGCGTGCCCATGTGCGCGTGTACACGCGCGTGGAAAGCCGATTGTAGAGATGAAAACTGACGGTTTCGCCAAAACCTTGGTCATTGCAGAGAAGCCATCCGTGGCCCAGGACATCGTGCGCGCGCTCACCCCCGTGGCGGGCAAGTTCGACAAGCACGATGACCATTTCGAGAATGACACCTACGTGGTGACCTCCGCCGTGGGCCACCTGGTGGAGATCGCCGCGCCCGAGGAATTCGACGTCAAGCGCGGCAAGTGGAGCTTCGCGCACCTGCCGGTGTTGCCGCCCTATTTCGAACTCAAGCCGATCGACAAGACCAAGTCGCGCCTGGGCGCGGTGGTCAAGCTGGTCAAGCGCAAGGACGTGGGTCGCCTGATCAACGCGTGCGACGCGGGACGTGAAGGTGAACTGATCTTCCGCCTGATCGAGCAGTACGCCGGTGGCCTGAAGAACGGCAGCTACCACCCCCTGGGCAAGCCGGTGCAGCGCCTGTGGCTGCAGTCGATGACGCCCGCCGCCATCCGCGACGGTTTCGAGCAACTGCGCAGCGACGAGCAGATGCGCGGCCTGGCCGACGCCGCGCGCAGCCGCTCCGAGGCCGACTGGCTGGTGGGCATCA
>CAZFOT010000306.1:0-3752 GCA_964520365.1 uncultured Hydrogenophaga sp. | reverse complement strand
GCGCTGCTGCACCGCGAGGTATTCGAGGATGCGGTCCTTGACCTTCTCCAGGCCGTAGTGGTCTTCGTTGAGCACCCCCTCGGCGTGCGCCAGGTCGTGCTTGATCTTGGTCTTCTTGCTCCAGGGCAGGGCCACCAGCGCGTCGATGTAGTTGCGCACCACGGTGGCCTCGGCCGACATGGGCGACATCAGCTTGAGCTTCTTGAACTCGGCCTCGGCCTTCTTGCGCGCCTCGGCGGGCATCTTGGCAGCCTTGATCTTCTTCTCGATCTCCTCGATGTCGGCGCCCTCCTCGCCTTCGCCGAGTTCCTTCTGGATCGCCTTGACCTGTTCGTTGAGGTAGAAGTCGCGCTGGTTCTTCTCCATCTGCCGCTTCACACGGCCGCGGATCTTCTTGTCGACGTTGAGGATGTCAACCTCCCGTTCGAGCTGCTCGAACAGGTTCTCCAGCCGCTTGTTCACCGGATCGAGGTCAAGCACGACCTGCTTGGATTCGAGCTTGAGCGGCAGGTGCGCGGCGATGGTGTCGGCCAGGCGGCCGGGGTCGTCGATGCTGGAGATGGAAGTGAGGATCTCGGAAGGGATCTTCTTGTTGAGCTTGACGTACTGGTCGAACTGCTGCATCACGGCGCGGCGCAGCGCCTCCAGTTCATTCGATTGAGCATCCGCGCGCTCGACCAGGGGGTCCACCGGCGTGACGCTGGCCACGAAATGGCTTTCGCCGTCGCGGATGTCGAGCACCTTGGCACGCTGCAAGCCCTCCACCAGCACCTTGACGGTGCCGTCGGGCAGCTTGAGCATCTGCAGGATGGTGGCGACACAGCCCATCTCGAACATGTCGTCGGTCGATGGCTCGTCCTTGGCCGCCGCCTTCTGCGCCACCAGCATGATGCGGCGCTCGGCCTCCATCGCCGACTCGAGCGCCTTGATGCTCTTGGGCCGGCCCACGAACAGCGGAATGACCATGTGGGGAAACACCACCACGTCGCGCAGCGGCAGCAATGGCAGGTCGATCGGTGAACTGGGCAAGGGGGTATGTCCGGACATTTCAACCTCAACAAAACGGTCACGTGGGGTTGATGCGGGCGATATCAACCGGACGCATCGACAACTTCTCTCGACAGGCGCCGCGCACGTGGCGGCGTTCCTCAAGCCTGCTTGGCCGCCTCGCGATACACCAGCAGGGGGGGTTTGTTCTCTTCGATGGTGGTCTCGTCGACGACCACCTTCTCGACGTTGCTCATGCCCGGCAGATCGAACATGGTGTCGATGAGCGCGTTCTCCAGGATCGAGCGCAACCCGCGCGCGCCGGTCTTGCGGGCCAGTGCCTTGCGGGCAATCGCCTTCAGGGCCGCGGGGCGCACTTCGAGCTCGGCGCCCTCCATGGACAGCATGCGGGCGAACTGCTTGACGACGGCGTTCTTGGGCTCGGTCAGGATTTCGACCAGGGCGTCCTCGGTGAGTTCGGCCAGCGCGGCAATCACCGGCACGCGGCCCACGAGTTCGGGGATCAGTCCGTACTTGATCAGGTCCTCGGGTTCGATTTCCTTGAACGATTCGGTCAGGCTGCGCTGCTTCTTGCTCTTGACCACGGCGCCAAAGCCGATACCGGACGCTTCTGTGCGGTTCTCGATGATCTTCTCGAGTCCGGCGAACGCGCCACCGCAGATGAACAGGATGTTGGTCGTGTCGACCTGCAGAAAATCCTGGTTGGGGTGCTTGCGCCCGCCCTGGGGCGGCACCGAGGCCATGGTGCCCTCGATCAGCTTGAGCAAGGCCTGCTGCACGCCTTCGCCGGAGACGTCACGGGTGATCGAAGGGTTGTCGGACTTGCGGGTGATCTTGTCGATCTCGTCGATGTAGACGATGCCCTGCTGGGCGCGCTCGACCTCGTAGTTGCAGCTCTGCAACAGCTTGGCGACGATGTTCTCGACATCCTCGCCCACGTAACCGGCTTCCGTGAGCGTGGTGGCGTCGGCCATGACGAACGGCACGTTGAGCATGCGCGCCATGGTCTGGGCCAGCAAGGTCTTGCCCGAGCCCGTCGGGCCGATCAGCAGGATGTTGCTCTTGGCCAGTTCGACGTCGTCCTTGCGCGCGCTCTGCTTGTGCCTCAGGCGCTTGTAGTGGTTGTAGACCGCGACCGCTAGCGCCCGCTTGGCCGACTCCTGTCCGATGACGTAGTTGTCCAGATTGGCCTTGAGCTCGGCCGGCGTGGGAACGTCGTCCCCGGCGGTCTTGACCGACTCCAGGCCTGGCAGTTCGTCACGGATGATGTCGTTGCACAGGTCGATGCACTCGTCGCAGATGAACACCGACGGGCCGGCGATCAGCTTCTTGACCTCGTGCTGGCTCTTGCCACAGAACGAGCAGTAGAGCGCCTTCTCCGGCGGGGAGGCTTTTTTGTCGGCCATGTGTCTGTTGGGTCAGGTGAGCGGTAAGCGTTGTTCTAGGAACAATGATAGTTCAAGGCCGGACAGGCCCGATCGAAGGAAAAACGCCGGTTTTGGGGCCATTGACACGGCCCCATCCATCAGGCGGCACCGGGGCGTTTGTCGATCACCTTGTCGATCAGGCCGTACTCGGCCGACTCGGCCGCGGAGAGGTAGTAGTCCCGCTCCGTGTCGCGTTCGATTTTCTCCAGCGGCTGGCCCGTGCGCTCGGCCAGGATGCGGTTGAGCTGCTCGCGCGTCTTGAGGATCTCGCGGGCGTGGATCTCGATCTCGGTGGCCTGGCCCTGGGTGCCGCCCAGCGGCTGGTGGATCATGACCTTGGAATTGGGCAGGGCAAAGCGCTTGCCCTTGGCGCCCGCGGCCAGCAGGAAGGCGCCCATGCTCGCGGCCATGCCGATGCACAGCGTGGACACGTCGGGCTTGACGAAGTTCATGGTGTCGAAGATCGCCATGCCGGCGCTGACCGAACCGCCCGGGGAATTGATATAGAAGGAAATGTCCTTGTCGGGGTTCTCGCTCTCGAGAAACAGCAATTGCGCCACCACCAGGTTGGCCGACTGGTCGTTGACGGGGCCCACCAGGAAGATCACCCGCTCCTTGAGCAGGCGGGAGTAGATGTCATAGGCCCTCTCGCCCCGGCCCGACTGCTCGATGACCATGGGCACCATGCCCAGGCCCTGAATATCCATTGCGCTCATGCGTTTCTCCGTGGTTTGATGCGATGCCATTGCGATACTGTAACCAACCCGCCGGCGCCCTGCCGGGGTCGTGCGCATGGCCGTGAGGGGCATATGGCGGGCGAAGGACCGAACATCAAGCATTCCGGCATGAAAAATGACCCCCACGCTCCGCCGCTGCGCGGGTCGCTGCCCCCAGGGAGGGCGCTTTTCATCTTGGGGCGGTCCGGCGATGAAAAAAAGGCGGACACGTCCGCCTTTTCCGATCGGGAGCCGCCTGTCGGCCGGATCAGGACTGGCCCATCAGTTCGTCGAAGCTGATGGCCTTGTCGGTGACCTTGGCCTTGGAGAGCACGAAGTCGGTGACGTTGTTTTCGATCACGATGCCCTCGACTTCGGCCATGCGGCGGTTGTCGCCGGTGTACCAGCGCACCACGTCGGCGGGCTTCTCGTAGGAAGCGGCGAGTTCCTCGATGTGGGCCTTGACCTGCTCGGGCTTGGCGTGCAGTTCGTTGGCGCGCACCAGCTCGGCCACCACCAGGCCCAGCTTCACGCGGCGCTCCGCCTGGGGGCGGAACAGGTCTTCCGGGATCGGCGCCTTGTCGGCGTCAAGGACGCCGAC
>CAZFOT010000305.1:0-3778 GCA_964520365.1 uncultured Hydrogenophaga sp. | reverse complement strand
CGGTGGGCCGCCAGCGTGGCGGCCGACCGCGTCGATTTCGTCGATGAAGATGATGCAGGGCGCGTTCTTCTTGGCGTTCTCGAACATGTCGCGCACGCGGGCCGCGCCCACACCGACGAACATTTCCACGAAGTCGGAACCCGAGATGCTGAAGAACGGTACCTTGGCTTCACCGGCAATGCCCTTGGCCAGCAAGGTCTTGCCGGTGCCGGGCGGGCCGACCAGCAGCAGGCCGCGAGGAATGCGACCACCCAGCTTCTGGAATTTCTGAGGATCCTTGAGGAAATCCACGACCTCCTTGACTTCCTCCTTGGCCTCGTCGCAACCGGCCACGTCGGCAAACGTGACGGTGTTGTTGTTCTCGTCGAGCATGCGGGCCTTGCTCTTGCCGAAGCTGAATGCCCCGCCCTTGCCGCCACCCTGCATCTGGCGCATGAAATAGATCCAGACGCCGATCAGGAGCAGCATGGGGCCCCAGCTGAACAGGATCTGCAGCAAAACGGACTGCTCCTCGCGAGGCCGCACGTCGAATTTCACGTTGTTGTTGATCAGGTCGCCCACCAGCCCCCGGTCCAGCGTGGTGGCCATCGTGCGCACCCGCCGGTCATCCTGGGTGATCGCCACGATCTCCGTGCCGCCGGCCCCTTCCTGGATGGTGGCGCTCTTGATGCGCTGGGCCTTCACCTCGTCGATGAATTCGGAATAGCCCATGTAGCCCGCGCCGGCCACCGCGTTGCCGTCGAACTGCTTGAATACGGTGAAAAGCACCATGGCGATGACCATCCACACGGCGATTTTCGAGAACCACTGGTTGTTCAAGTGCAGCTCCTGGCTAAGATAGATTCATCCGGAAATTCGCATGTGAAGCCCATTTTAGGACTTTCAAGCTGGCCTGCCCCGGATAGATGGCTTGGCAATGTCTATCAAGGGGTTAGGAAATGTGTGGTGCTAAAGCCGGGCGTCAGGGTTTGAGACCCAAGCCGACCAGAAAGGTTTCGGAAGATTTGTCCCGCGAGGCTTTCGGCTTGAAGGTCTTGACCGCCCGGAACCGCTGGCGAAACAAGGCCACCATGGGATCGTATGCGCCACCATGGAAGAGCTTGACCACCAGCGCGCCGTCGCTCTTGAGGTGATGGACGGAAAAATCCACGGCCAGCTCCACCAGGTCCGAGATGCGCGCCGCGTCGGCCGAGCCGATGCCGGAGAGATTGGGCGCCATGTCGGAGACGACCACGTCCACCGCTGCGATCTGCCTGTCGGCCAGCGCCTGTTCGAGTTCGGCCAGCACGGCAGGCTCGCGAAAGTCCCCCTGGATGAAGTGGACCCCCTCCACCGCCTCCATCGGAAGCATGTCGAGCGCCAGGATGTGCCCGTGGAGCTCCCCGGCGGCGGCGCCTTGGGGATTCAGGCGGCGACGCACATACTGGCTCCATGCGCCCGGCGCCGATCCCAGATCGACCACGCAGTCCCCTGGCCGGATCAGGCCCAGCGTTTCGTCGATTTCCTTCAGTTTGTACGCCGCGCGGGCGCGATAGCCGTCCTTCTTGGCCAGACGCACGTAAGGATCGTTCACGTGCTGGTTGAGCCAGGCCTTGTTGACCTTCTTGCTCTGCGTTTTGACTTTCATGCCCATGGGGATCTTCCCAGACCGACTAAACGATAATTGTCCCATGCCCCAGATCACACTCACCCCTGCCCAGCGAAAGCTCCACCGTGCCGAGGCGCACCATCTCGACCCCGTGGTGCTCGTCGGCGGCGACGGGCTCAGCCCGGCGGTCAAGAAGGAAGTCGATGCAGCGCTGACATCCCACGGCCTGATCAAGGTCAGGGTCTTCAGCGACGACCGGACTGCGCGAGAAGCCATGCTGCAGACCCTGGCCGAAGATCTCGGTGCCGCGCCGATCCAGCACATCGGCAAGCTGCTGGTGCTGTGGCGGCCGATGCCGGAGAAGACCAAACCCATCGACGGAGACCGCAAGCCGGGCCCGCGCGACGTGAAGGTGCTGAAGTTCAGCAAGCGCGGCGGCCAGCGCCCCGAGGTGAAGGTGGTCAGGGTACTGGGCAACCAGCGCCTGACGTCCGGAGGGCAGGTCAAGCGCGCGAAGGCCGTCAAGAAAAGCATCAAGAAGGCTGCGCAGTAGCCATTTCCACCACCCATCGCCCTGCCCGGCCTGCCTTGAACTTCCGATCCCGGGCCACACCTGAGTCCGCATGAACCCACACAACGCCACCCCGGATCGCAACCCCCTGCTGGATTTCGACGGCCTGCCCAGGTTCGACGCCATCGCGCCCGAAGACGTGGGGCCCGCCATCGATCACCTGATCCGGGATGCCATCGATGCGCTGGAGACCGTCACGGCGCCGGCGTTTCCCGCGCAGTGGACGCTGATGTCCCAGGCGCTGGATGTGGCGACCGAACGCCTGTCCCGGGCCTGGGGTGCCGTGAGCCACCTCAATAGCGTGGCGGACACCCCCGAGTTGCGGGCCGCGTACAACGCTTCCCTGCCCAAGGTCACGGAGTTCTGGACCCGGCTCGGCTCGGACGAGCGCCTGTACGCCAAGTACAAGTCCATGGACCCGGCATCGCTGAGCGCCGAACAGGCGCAGGCGCACAAGAACGCCATGCGCGGCTTCGTGCTGGGCGGCGCGGACCTCAAGGGCGAGGCCAAGACCCGGTTCGCCTGGCTGCAGGAACGGCAGGCGGAGCTCGCGCAGAAGTTCAGCGAGAACGCCCTGGATGCGACCGACGCCTTCGAGCTGTTCGTCACCGCCGAGGAGATGGCCGGCGTGCCCGACGACGTGCTGCAGGCCACCGCGACGGCCGCCGCCGCCGCCGGGCGCCCGGGCCACAAGCTGTCCCTGAAGATGCCTTGCTACCTGCCGGTCATGCAGTTCGCGCACAGCGGCGCCCTGCGCGAGACGCTTTACCGGGCCTACGTGACCCGGGCCAGCGACCAGGCTTCGGGCGACGCGGTCAGGTTCGACAACGGCGCGATCATGGGAGAACTCCTGGCATTGAGGCACGAAGAAGCGCAGTTGCTGGGCTACCGGCACCACGCCGACGTGTCCCTGGTGCCCAAGATGGCCGATTCGCCCGAGCAGGTGATGGCCTTCCTGCGCGACCTGGCGGTCAAATCACGCCCCTATGCCGAGAAGGACCTGGCCGACCTGCGCGCCTTCGCTGCGAGCGAACTCGGCCTGGCCGATCCCCAGCCCTGGGATTGGCCCTACATCGGGGAAAAGCTCAAGGAGGCGCGCTACGCCTTCAGCGAACAGGAAGTCAAGCCCTATTTCACGGCACCCAAGGTGCTCGCGGGCCTGTTCCAGATCGTCGAAACCCTGTTCGAAGTGGCCATCCGGCCCGACTCGGCGCCGGTGTGGAACGCTGGCGTGGCGTTCTACCGGATCGAACGCCAGACCGCCGAGGGCACGCAGCTCGTTGGGCAGTTCTATCTGGACCCGGCGGCCCGCACGGGCAAGCGCGGCGGCGCCTGGATGGACGATGCGCGCGCGCGCTGGCTGCGCCCCGACACCGGCGCCCTGCAGACGCCGGTGGCCCATCTGGTGTGCAACTTCGCCGAAGGCGTGGCCATCGACGGCGTCGTGCGTCCTCCCTTGCTGACGCACGATGACGTGATCACCCTCTTCCACGAGTTCGGGCACGGCCTGCACCACATGCTGACCCAGGTCAACGAGCGCGACGTGTCCGGCATCAGCGGCGTGGAATGGGACGCGGTCGAACTGCCCAGCCAGTTCATGGAGAACTTCTGCTGGGAAT
>CAZFOT010000304.1:0-3816 GCA_964520365.1 uncultured Hydrogenophaga sp. | reverse complement strand
CATGGCCTTTTTGATCCGCAACGCATCTTGGAAAAATAGTGTGAACAGGCCCTAGTCCAGTTGTATTCCGGTGGCCTTGATGGGCGCCGCCCAGCGGGCCAGGTCGGCTTTCTGCGCGGCGGCCAGCTCGGCCGGCGTGGAGCCCACCGGCTCATAGCCCAGGCCTTGCAGGCGTTCGCGCAGGGCGGGTTGCTTCAGGGCCTCTGCCACGGCCCGCTGCAGGCGGTCGCGGACGGCATCGGGCATGCCGGCCGGGCCGTACATGCCGAACCAGGCCGTGGCCACCATGTCCACACCGGCCTCCTTCAGCGTGGGTACTTCGGGCACCTGCGGGTCGCGCCGGGCGCCGGTCACGGCCAGAATGCGGACCTTGCCGGTGCGGTGCAGCTCGGCGGTTTCGGACACCACGTCGAACTTGTAGTCGATGTGCCCTCCCACCAGCGCGGCGTTGGCCGGTCCGCCGCCTTGGAACGGCACGTGGTTGAGCCGGGCGCCCACCTGCTGTTCGAACAGCACGCCCATGAAGTGGGGCAGCGTGCCTTGGCCCGGCGTGCCGTACGAACCCTGGCCCGGCGCCGCCTTGGCTGCGGCGATCATCTCGCCCATGCTGGTGGCCTTGGCCGAAGGGCCTGCGACGACGCCGAACTGGAAGTGCGTGAGCAGCGAGACCGGGGTGAAGTCGGTCACCGCGTCGTAGTCGAGCTTTTTGTAGACGTGCGGGAACAGCACCATGGGGCCGCTGGGCAGCACGATCACGGTCTGTCCGTCGGGCTCGGCGCGTTTGACCTGGCCCAGCGCGATGCGCCCACCCGCGCCGGGGCGGTTCTCCACCACCACCGGGGCATAGTGGTCGCGCAGGCCCTCGGCCAGCAGGCGCGCCAGCGTGTCGGCCGAGCCGCCGGGCGGGAAGCCCACCACGATCTTCAGCGGTGTCCTGTCCTGGGCGATGGCGCCCGTGTGGGTACCCAGGGCGGTCAGGGCCGCGGCAGCGAAAAGCATCCAGCGTCGGTTCATTGGCTGTCTCCTGTGGAAAGCGGTGTGGCGTCTCGGGTGTTTCCCGGTGCAGGCCATGATGCTATGCAGGGACAATCAATTGCAGAAATCAATCAAAGCGGGTGTTTTCCCTGAGTCTTCAGAACAGAGCCATGAGCGAATCCGACGCCCTGCCCGACCGGATGCACGATCCGCAGCGGCAGGCCGACCTGCTGCTGTACCGGCTCTACCGCATCCACATCACCGCCGCCCGGCTGGTGGTGCATCTGTGCGAACACGAATTCGGCCTGACGCGGCGCGAATGGCGCGTGCTGTCGTTCCTGTCGGAGCACGAAGGGGTGTTGTCCAGCGAACTGGCCGAGCACGCCATGCTCGACCGCGCGCGCACCTCGCGCACGCTCACGCGCCTGGCCGACAAGCAACTGATCAGCCGCCGGCCCAGACCATCGGACCGGCGCGAGGTGCACGTGTTCCTGACCGACGAGGGCCGGCGCGTGTACCAGGCGATCTTCCCGCGCGTGGCGGCCATCAACCGCGAGCTCGCCGGCGCGCTCTCGGCCCCGGAACGCCGGCAGCTCGACCGCATGGTGCATGCCTTGCAGGCGCGTGTGCACGAGATGGTGGCGGCGTCGAAGGACGCCCTGCCGCCGATCGACAGCGGCGAATAAAGGAACCCGTATCGGCTGCTTCACCACGCCGGAGCGCGACCCGCACCGAGTGGCAACGCAAAGCCAGGGGCATCAAGGGTCCGGCTCCGCCGGCCCGAGATGCCGTCCTCCCTCGAAGCGCCGAAGGCGCGCTACGGAGGGGGGAAGCCGCAAAGCGGCGCAGGGGGGTGTTTCACTTCAGCCGCGCGTGGCGACTTTGAAGGTCGACACCGTCTGCACCAGTTCCCCGGCCTGGCTGCGCAGGCTGCTGGCGGCCGAGGCGATCTGCTCCACCATGGCCGCGTTCTGCTGGGTGTTCTGATCCATCTGCGTGACCGCCTCGCCCACCTGGCCCACCGCGCCGCTCTGCTGGCTGCTGGCCGCGCTGATCTCGCCCACGATGTCGGTGACGTGTCGGATGCTCTGCACCACTTCGTTCATGGTGTTGCGGGCGCGGTCCACCAGGGCCGATCCCTGCTCGACGCGATCGACGCTGTCCGAGATCAGGGCCT
The DNA here is from genome assembly GCA_964520365.1 of uncultured Hydrogenophaga sp. Lineage (GTDB taxonomy): Bacteria > Pseudomonadota > Gammaproteobacteria > Burkholderiales > Burkholderiaceae_C > Hydrogenophaga. The sequence continues at coordinate 1,664 of CAZFOT010000304.1, read as the reverse complement.
TGATTTCCTTGGCGGCCTCGGCGCTGCGGCCGGCCAGCAGGCGCACCTCGCCGGCCACCACCGCAAAGCCGCGCCCCTGCTCGCCGGCCCGCGCCGCTTCCACCGCGGCGTTGAGCGCGAGGATGTTGGTCTGGAACGCGATGCTGTCGATGACGGAGATGATGTCGGCGATCTTCTGGCTGGACGTGTTGATGGCCTTCATGTTGTCGACCACCTGGCCCACCACCTCGCCGCCCTGGACCGCCACGGCGGACGCGCTCTGCGCCAGCGTGTTCGCCTGGCGCGCGTTGTCGGCGTTCTGCCGCACGGTGGAGCCGAGTTCCTCCATGCTGGCGGCGGTCTGCTCCAGCGCGCTGGCCTGGCTCTCGGTGCGGGCGCTGAGGTCGTGGTTGCCTTGCGCGATCTCGGTGCTGGCCATCGCCACCGACTCGCTGCCCTGGCGCACCCGGCTGACGATGTCGGCCATGTTGTCGCGCATGACGCGCAGGCTGTGCATCAGGCTGCTGGTGTCGCCGGGCCTGAGCGCGATGTCCACCGACAGGTCGCCCTGGGCGATGCGCTCGGTGACGGCAGAGGCCTGCGTGGGCTCGCCGCCGAGCTGGCGCACGATGCTGCGCGACATCAGCCAGCCGATGCCCAGCAGCAGCGCGGCCAGGCCGAGCGAGCTCAGGCCCATCTTCACGGTGCGCTCCCAGATGGTGGCCGTGACCGTGTCCACGTAGACGCCGGAGCCGATCACCCAGCCCCAGGGGGCGAAGCCCTGCACGTACGAGACCTTCTGCACCGGGTGGTCGCTGCCGGGCTTGGGCCACATGTAGGGCACGTAGCCCGCGCCGCTCTTCTTCACGGTGTCCACGAAGTTGCGGAACAGGTAGGTGCCTTCCGGGTCCTTGTTGTCGCTCAGGTCCTGGCCTTCGAGCTCCGGGCGGATCGGGTGCATGACCATGCGCGGGTGCATGTCGTTGATCCAGAAATACTCCGAGCCGCTGTAGCGCAGCGAGCGGATGGCGTCCAGCGCCTGGCTCCTGGCCTGGTCCTCGGTGAGTTTGCCCTGGCTGGCCTGGGCATGGAAGTGGGTGATCAGGCCGTGCACGGCCTCCACCGTCTGCCGCACGCCGCCCTGGCGTTCTTCCATGATCACGGTGCGTTCCGAATGGATGAAGAGGGCCAGCAGCACGACGAGTCCCAGGACGGCGCTGGCCACGAGGATGCCGAGTCGCCGCGAGACGCTCAGGGAAGTCAGTTGAAACATGAGGAAGGTCCTGTGGGGGCTTGCATCGGTGGAATGGTCCGCTGCGGGTGGGAGCGGTACGGTCCTGCGGGGCAGTGGTGCGCAATGGGTGCGTGTCTGCCGCCAGGCTCTGCCCAACTATCGGCGCGATCGGCGTGGGCTGTAGCGCAGATCAAAGCCGCTTTTCGCGCGCTTTTCGTGCAAGTCCCGCCTGGGCACCTGCCTTTGGCCTGTGGTTGCGCTGCTTCCAGGGTGCGTCGAAGGCGACGCGGGGCGGGGCATTGCGCCTTCTTCTCAAAAAATCCAGATCATTGCCAACCCTTGCACACCCGGCGCGGGCTATCGTTGCGAGAATGGCATGGAAACAAATGCTTACGTCTAGGGCCTGTTCACCCTATTTTTCCAAGATGCGTTGCGGATCAAAAAGGCCATG
>CAZFOT010000303.1:0-3879 GCA_964520365.1 uncultured Hydrogenophaga sp. | reverse complement strand
CGCCTACGCGGCGAACCCGCCGGGCAGCTACAGCGACGTGCGCGTGATGCCGCGTAGGCGGCCCGGTCGCCCGCCTTGAGGTGAGACACGCCTTCGCCCACCGCCTCGACCACGCCGGCGCCTTCCATCCCCAGCGCCAGGGGCATGGCGTTCGGATACAGGCCCGTGCGCTGGTACACGTCGATGAAGTTCAGCCCGATGGCATGGTGGCGGATGCGCACCTCGCCCGGCCCGGGGTCGCCCACCTGGAGGGTATCGATCACGAGTTGCTCGGGGCCGCCATGGGCATGGATGCGCACGGCGCGGGTGGTCTGGGTCATCACGGATCTCCTGTGTTCGCGTGGGTTGGATTGGCAGACCCGATGCTGCCACGAATGGCCGGGGAATCGTCCGACGGCGCGCACGCGCCCCTTCACCGGCGCAGGGCATGCGCGGCCCCTTACATTCAAGGCGATGCAAGCCGCCTTCCGCCTCACGCCGTCCACCGCCGCCCTGCTGCTGATACCGCCCCTGATGTGGGCGGGCAATGCGGTGGTCGGGCGCCTGATGCAAGACACCATTCCACCCGCCACGTTCAACTTCGTGCGCTGGGTCATCGCCGGGGCATTGCTTCTGCCACTGGCGGCATGGGTGCTCAGGCCGGGCAGCGGGCTGTGGGCCCATCGGCGCCGCTTCGCGCTGCTCGGGCTGCTGGGCGTGGGCCTGTACAACACGCTGCAATACCTCGCACTCAAGACCTCGACCCCCATCAACGTGACCCTGGTGGCGGCCAGCACGCCGGTCTGGATGCTGCTCGTGGGCCGGCTGCTGTACGGCGTGGCGGTCTCGCGCCGCGCGGCCCTGGGCGCGGCCCTGTCGCTGACCGGGGTGGCGGTGGTGCTGGCGCGCGGCGACCTCGGCCAGTTGCGCGCCGTGCAGTTCGTGCCCGGCGATGGCTGGATCCTGCTGGCGGCGCTGGCCTGGTCCTGGTACAGCTGGTTGCTGGCACGCCCGCCCGAGGCGGGCTATCCCGAGCGCATCCAGGCCGACTGGGCAGCCTTCCTGATGGCGCAGATCGTCTTCGGGCTGTGCTGGTCGGGCCTGATGACCGCCGGCGAATGGCTGGTGGCGCCGATGGCCGCGGACGGTGCCGCCATGCAGGTGAACTGGGGCTGGCCACTGGTGCTCGCCCTGGCCTACGTGGCCATCGGCCCTTCGCTGCTGGCCTACCGCTGCTGGGGGCTGGGCGTCACGCGCGTCGGCCCCACCGTGGCCAGTTTCTTCAGCAACCTCACCCCTTTGTTCGCTGCGCTGATGTCGGTCCTGATTCTGGGCGAACCGCCCAGGCTGTACCACGCTGCGGGTTTCGTGCTCATCGTCGGCGGCATTGTGGTGAGCTCGCGGCGCTGAACCGGTGTCCACCGCCAACGCGAACGCTTCTGATCCCGGTACGCATGCAGAGCGGCGAGCGGGGGACATTCCCCACAAACACCGCCGTCGGCGCGATACTCCTTTTTCTGGAGCACGAACACGTTCCAGGGAAAGAAGGAAAGCACCATGCAGGGCCACCCGCAAGTCATCGACTGCCTCAAGGATCTGCTGCGCGGCGAACTGGCCGCGCGCGACCAATACTTCGCGCACTCGCGCATCTACGAAGACCAGGGCTTCACCAGGCTCTACGAGCGCCTGAACCATGAGATGCAGGAAGAAACCCAGCACGCCGACGCGCTGCTGCGCCGCATCCTGCTGCTGGGCGGCCGCCCCGACATGAGCCCCAAGCCCTTCACACCCGGCGAGACCGTGCCCGAGATGCTGCGCCAGGACCTGGACACCGAATACGGCGTGCGCGCCGCGCTCCAGCAAGGCATGCACCTGTGCGAGAGCGTGGGCGACTACGTGAGCCGCGACATCCTGCTGGCCCAGTTGCGCGACACCGAGGAAGACCACGCCTACTGGCTCGAAAAACAGATCGGCCTGATCGACAGGATCGGCCTGGAAAACTACCTGCAGACCCAGGCTTCCTGAAGCCTGGGGGTCTGTCCCGGACTCAGAAACTGCCGAACACCGTTCCCAGCGCGATCACCAGCGCCAGCGCGGGCAGCGGGAACAGCATGGTCACCGCCGCGATGTCGGCGTACGACTGGCGGTGGCTGAGCTTGCAGATCGACAGCAGGGTGATGATGGCGCCGCAGTGCGGCAGCGTGTCCATGCCGCCGGCGGCCATCACCGCCACGCGGTGCAGCAGTTCGGGGCCGATGCCGGCCTGCTGCGCCATCTGCAGGTAGTCGGCGCCCAGGGTCTGCAAGGCGATGCTCAGGCCGCCCGACGACGACCCGGTGATCCCGGCCAGCACGTTCATGGCGATGGCTTCGGAAACCAGCGGGTTGTTCGGGGAGACGTTGAGCACCGCGTCGCGGATCAGCGCAAAACCGGCCAGGCTGGCGATCACCGCGCCATAACCCACTTCGGATGCGGTGTTGAACAGCGGCAGCATGAAACCGAAAACCCCGTGGTTGACGGTGTCCTTCAGGTCGGTCCAATGGCCCAGCCGGCTGACGATGAGCGTGGCGCACGCCACCACCAGCGCGATGATGAGCGCCCACAGGCCGGTCAGCTTCGCAGGGTCGATGTGCTCGAAGCGCTCGGTCATGTAGGACAGGTCCAGGCGCGGGAACACGGCGTAGGTGAACACCGCGTTGACGCCGATCACCAGCAGCAGCGGCAGCAGCGCCACCGCCAGCGGAATGACGCGGTGCCGCGCCTGGGCCAGCTTGCCGCCCTGGGTGTCCGGCCCCTCCTCCTCGTGCCGGCCGTAGCCCTCCCCGGCCCGCCGCGCCGCCGCCGCGCGGCGCAGCAGCCAGAACATGCCACCCGAGAAGATGCACACCGCCGCCAGCACGCCCAGGCCGGGCGCCGCGAACACGTTGGTGCCGAAATACGGAATGGGGATCGCGTTCTGGATCGCGGGCGAGCCCGGCAGCGCCGTCATGGTGAAGGTGAACGAGCCCAATGCGATGGCGGCGGGAATCAGGCGCTTGGGGATGTCGGCCGACTCGAACAGGCTGCGCGCGATCGGGTAGATGGCAAAGGCCACCACGAACAGCGACACGCCGCCGTAGGTCAGCAGTGCGCAGGCCAGCACCACGGTGAGAATGGCGTGGCGTTCGCCCACGCTTGCGACGATCCACATCGCCAGCGTGTAGGCCGCGCCCGAGTCGGCCATGAGCCGGCCGAACAGCGCGCCCAGCAGGAAGATCGGCAGGTACTGCAGCACGTAGCCGCCGAGCGCCGACATGAAGGTGTCGCTGTACAGCGGCAGCAGGAACGCGCCGTCGCCCGAGATCAGCACCGCCAGCGCGGCCATCAGCGGCGCGAGCAGCAGCACGGTGACGCCACGGTAGGCGAGCACCATCAACAGGAGAAGGGAAACGGCGATCGCGAGCATGTTGGGATCAGAAATGTTTCAGTGATTGATGGCGCCTGGCCAGGCTGCGGGCCCTCACCCCGGCCCTCTCCCGCCTGCGGGAGAGGGAGTGCAGGCAAGACGTGCCTTCGTCCAGGGGCAGCAAGGGTCCGGCTCCGCCGGCCCAAGGTGCCGTCCCCCTCCAAGCGCCGAAGGCGCGCAAGGGAGGGGGGAAGCCGCAAAGCGGCGCAGGGGGGTGTCCCTAGTACGTCCCAGGGTACGACCCGCCATCCGGCAGGATGTTCTGCCCGTTGATGTAGCCCGCCTGCGCGCTGCACAGAAAGGCGCAGATGGCGCCGAACTCCTCGGGCGTTCCGAAACGTTTCGCCGGAATCTGCGCCACCTGCGCCGCGCGGATGTCGTCCACGCTCTTGCCGGTCTTGCTGGCGGCGCCGGCGATGGTGCCCTTGAGCCGGTCGGTGTCGAACTTGCCGGGC
>CAZFOT010000302.1:0-3898 GCA_964520365.1 uncultured Hydrogenophaga sp. | reverse complement strand
CGGCATCTCCCTGCTGATTTTCGCCAGCATCGTCTCCGGACTGCCCAGCGCCATCGGCGGGTTGCTCGAGCTGGTTCGCACCGGCGCGATGAACATCCTGATCGCCCTGTTCATCATCGTGCTGGTGGTCCTGGTGACCTATTTCGTGGTGTTCGTCGAACGCGGCCAGCGCAAGATTCTGGTGAACTATGCGCGCCGCCAGGTGGGCAACAAGGTCTATGGTGGCCAGTCGTCGCACCTGCCCCTGAAGCTGAACATGGCCGGCGTGATTCCGCCCATCTTCGCCTCGAGCATCATCCTGCTGCCCACCACGCTCGTGAGCTGGGTCAGCACGGGCGAGTCGACGCGCTGGCTGCGGGACCTGGCATCGGCACTGTCGCCGGGGCAGCCGATCTATGTGGCGCTGTATGCCGCCGCGATCATCTTCTTCTGCTTCTTCTACACGGCGCTTCAGTTCAACAGCCGCGAAACGGCCGACAACCTGAAGAAAAGCGGCGCGTTCATCCCTGGCATCCGCCCGGGTGACCAGACCGCCCGCTACATCGACAAGATTCTGCTCAGACTGACACTGGCCGGCGCCATCTACATCACCGCCGTCTGTCTGTTGCCCGAGTTCCTGATCTTGAAATACAACGTGCCGTTCTACTTCGGTGGAACTTCCCTGCTGATCATCGTGGTGGTCACGATGGACTTCATGGCACAGGTTCAGAATTACATGATGTCGCAGCAATACGAATCGCTGCTGAAAAAGGCCAATTTCAAAACTTCTGGCTGAAGCTGAAGCGATGTCCAAGGACGACGTGATCGAGATGCAAGGGGAGGTGATCGAGAACCTCCCGAATGCAACGTTCAGAGTCAAGCTCGACAACGGGCACGTGGTCCTTGGTCACATTTCCGGAAAGATGCGGATGCACTACATCCGGATTCTTCCTGGCGACAAGGTCAAGGTGGAGCTCACGCCCTACGACCTCACCCGGGCGAGGATCGTTTTCAGGACGAAGTAGCGAGACGGGTGTTGGGTGTTTTTGGAATATTTAGGAGAAGACTATGAGAGTTTCGGCGTCGGTCAAGAAAATGTGCCGCAACTGTAAGATCATCAAACGGCATGGCATCGTGCGGGTCATCTGCACCGATCCGCGTCACAAACAGCGTCAAGGCTGACTGGTAAGTTCAGAGGTACAACATGGCTCGTATTGCAGGCATCAACATTCCGCCGCACAAGCACGCCGAAATCGGCTTGACGGCAATTTTTGGTATTGGTCGTACCCGCGCTCGCAAGATCTGCGAGGCCTGCGGTATCGACTACGCCAAGAAGATCAAGGATCTGAGCGACGCGGAACTCGAAAAGATCCGTGACCAGATCGGTGCGTTCACGATCGAGGGTGACCTGCGCCGTGAAACCACGATGAACATCAAGCGCCTGATGGACATCGGTTGCTACCGCGGCTTCCGTCATCGCCGCGGCCTGCCGATGCGCGGCCAGCGCACGAAGACCAATGCCCGCACGCGCAAGGGTCCCCGCAAGGCCGCCCAGTCGCTGAAGAAATAATCGGTTTGAAGGACCCCTATGGCTAAGTCTCCCTCCAGCAACGCATCCGCCCGCGTTCGCAAGAAAGTCCGCAAGAACATTGCCGACGGCATCGCGCACGTGCACGCGTCGTTCAACAACACCATCATCACCATCACCGACCGCCAGGGCAATGCGCTCTCGTGGGCGTCGTCCGGTGGTCAGGGCTTCAAAGGCTCGCGCAAGTCCACGCCTTTTGCCGCCCAAGTGGCGTCCGAGGTGGCTGGCCGTGCCGCGATCGAACAAGGCATCAAGAATCTCGATGTTGAGATCAAGGGTCCTGGTCCGGGCCGCGAGTCCTCGGTGCGCGCGCTCGGCGCCCTGGGCATTCGCATCAATTCGATCTCCGATGTGACCCCGGTGCCCCACAACGGCTGCCGCCCGCAGAAGCGTCGCCGCATCTGATGAAGGTGTTCTGCCGTTCGCGGTAGAATCAAAAGCTTTTTTCGAGCGCCACCGCAGTCGTCTGCGGTGGCATTTTTGCTAAGCCCACCGCCAGATCCCTTCCGGTCTGGCTCCCGCAGCATCTGGCTGCGGCAGTGATATCAATAGGAACACAACGTGGCACGTTACCTCGGCCCCAAGGCCAAACTCTCCCGCCGTGAAGGCGCCGACCTGTTGCTCAAGAGCGCGCGCCGCTCCATCAGCGACAAGGCCAAATTCGACTCCAAGCCCGGCCAGCATGGCCGCACCTCGGGCCAGCGCACCTCCGATTTCGGCGTGCAGCTGCGCGAGAAGCAGAAGGTCAAGCGCACCTATGGCGTGCTGGAGCGCCAGTTCCGCCGCTATTTCGCCGAGGCCGACCGCCGCCGCGGCAACACCGGCGCCAACCTGCTGTTCCTGCTCGAGGCTCGTCTCGACAACGTGGTGTTCCGCATGGGGTTTGCCTCCACCCGCGCCGAAGCCCGCCAGATGGTTTCGCACAAGGCGATCACCGTGAACGGCAAGTCGGTCAACATTCCCTCCTACTCGGTCAAGACCGGCGACGTGGTCGCCGTGCGCGAGAAGTCCAAGAAGCAAGCTCGCGTGATCGAAGCCCTTGAGCTTGCGAAGCAGATCGGGTTCCCCGCCTGGGTGGAGGTTTCCGCCGACAAGGCCGAGGGCGTGTTCAAGAAGTCGCCCGACCGCGACGAATTCGCCTCCGACATCAACGAATCGTTGATCGTCGAACTCTATTCCCGTTAATTCGTTCCCGGCCTGCACGTCCGTGCGGTCGGGCCATGCTCCGTCTGCCTTATCGGTGTAACGAGCCGAGGGTACTGAAGGAAGTTTGAATGCTGAACAATCTGCTGAAGCCCAAGACCATCAATGTCGAGCAACTCTCGACCAACCGTGCCAAAGTCACGCTCGAACCCTTCGAGCGCGGCTACGGCCACACGCTGGGCAACGCCCTGCGCCGGGTTCTGCTTTCTTCCATGGTCGGCCACGCGCCGACCGAGGTGACCATCGCGGGCGTCGTCCACGAATACTCCTCGATCGATGGCGTCCAGGAAGACGTCGTCAACATGCTCCTGAATCTCAAGGGCGTGGTGTTCAAGCTCCACAACCGTGACGAAGTCACGCTGAGCCTGCGCAAGGATGGCGAGGGTCTCGTCACGGCCGCCGACATCCAGACGCCGCACGACGTCGAGATCGTCAACCCCGGCCACGTGATCGCCACGCTGTCCGCCGGCGCCAAGCTGGACATGCAGATCAAGGTCGAAAAGGGCCGCGGCTACGTGCCCGGCAGCCTGCGCCGCAACGACGACCAGTCGCGCTCGATCGGCCGCATCGTGCTCGACGCTTCGTTCTCGCCCGTCAAGCGCGTGAGCTACACGGTGGAAAGCGCCCGTGTGGAGCAGCGCACCGACCTGGACAAGCTGGTGCTCGAAATCGAGACCAACGGCTCCATCGGCCCGGAAGAAGCGGTGCGCGCATCGGCCAAGATCCTGGTCGAGCAGCTCGCCGTGTTCGCTCAACTCGAAGGCGTGGAGCTTTCCGCGTTCGACGCGCCCGCCCAGCGCAGCTCGCAGCAGTTCGACCCGATCCTGCTGCGTCCCGTGGACGAACTCGAACTCACCGTGCGTTCGGCCAACTGCCTCAAGGCCGAGAACATCTACTACATCGGTGACCTGATCCAGCGCACCGAGAACGAGCTGCTCAAGACCCCCAACCTGGGTCGCAAGTCGCTCAACGAAATCAAGGAAGTGCTCGCCTCGCGCGGCCTGACCTTGGGCATGAAGCTGGAAAACTGGCCGCCCGCCGGCCTTGACAAGCACTGAAGACACTCACACGTCTGACGAACTCCCAGTACCTGATACGGCTGGGGGCAAAACACTGAAAGGAAATCTC
>CAZFOT010000301.1:0-3939 GCA_964520365.1 uncultured Hydrogenophaga sp. | reverse complement strand
GGCCAGCATGGCCTGGGTGATGACGAGCTCGCCCACCAGGTTGATGAGCTGGTCCACCTTGTTGACCGAGACACGCAGCGTGCTCGACTCCAGTTGGGCGGGCGCGGGGGCGCGGGCCTCTGCCCTGGAGGCGGCCCGGGCGGTTTCGGGGGTCGCCGGCGCGCTCGCCGCGGGGGCGGCGGGCCGAGACGCGGGCATGCCGGGGGCGCCCTCGAAGAAGCCGAAGTCCCGGCCTTCCTCCGCCACGGCCGCGGGCGCCGGTGCGGGTGCGACCGCTGCGGACTCGACGATGCGGATCTGCTCGCGGCTCACGTGGAAGGTGAACAGGTCGAGCAAGTCGGTGTCGCTGGCGGTGGTGGTGGCGCGGAAGATGCGCTGGTCGGCCTGCTCGCAGGGCAGGGTCTCGATCTGGCCGAGGCCGGGGATGTCGCGGAACAGTTCGGCGATGCCGTCGGCCAGCGACAGGTTCTCCAGCGGACCGATGTGGATGTCGAGCACGCGCGCCTGCCTGGCGCTGGGCGCCGCCGCCGCGGGCGCGGGTTCGGGCTGGGCCGCGGGCGCCGTGGCCAGGGTGGCGGGCTGGAGCACCTCCACCGCCGGCGCCTCGCCTTCCGGTCCGTTGGCCAGGGCGCTGATGCGGCTGACCAGGTCGTCCGTGGCCGGCGTCGCGGCGTCGCGGCCCTGGTGGCGCGCCAGCAGCAGGCGCAGGGCGTCCGAGGACTCCAGCAGCACGTCCACCATGGCCGCGTTGGGTTGCAGTTCGTGGCGGCGCAGCTTGTCCAGCAGCGATTCCATCTGGTGCGTGAGCTCGGCCACGTCGGCGAAGCCGAAGGTGGCCGCGCCGCCCTTGATGGAGTGGGCGCAGCGGAAGATGGCGTTGAGTTCCTCGTCGTCGGCCTGTTCCAGGTCGAGCTGCAGCAGCATCTGCTCCATCTGGTCGAGGTTCTCCACCGCTTCCTCGAAGAAGATCTGGTAGAACTGCGTCAGGTCGAAATTGTCGCCAGCGGCCTGGCCTTCGTTCATCATTTCACCCATGGGGGTACTCCTTGGCTGTGTGGCGCGTGGTGGGCGCGCTGTTCAGCGCACGACCTTTTGAATCACTTCGATCAGGCGGCCCGGGTCGAAGGGCTTGACCAGCCAGCCGGTGGCGCCGGCGGCGCGGCCGGCCTGCTTCATCTGGTCGCTGGACTCGGTGGTCAGGATCAGGATCGGCGTGGCCTTGAACTTGGGGTGGTCGCGCAGCTTGCGCGTCAGGCCCAGCCCGTCCAGGCGCGGCATGTTCTGGTCGGTCAGCACCAGGTCGATGGCGTGGGTCTGGGCCTTCTCGAAAGCGTCCTGCCCGTCCACCGCTTCCACCACGTTGAACCCCGCTCCGGTGAGCGTGAAAGAAACCATTTTCCGCATGGAAGCCGAGTCGTCTACGGCAAGAATCGATAGCATGGAGCACTCCGTGTTTCGAACAAATATCGGCAGGATCGAGGGGGACTTGAACGGTGCGGCGTCAGAACAGCTCGACGGAGCCCGCGTCCATCTCGTTTTGCGCCACGGGACTGGGGCGGTCGGGCATGGGGTCCAGGCTGGCCATCGGTATCTCGTCTTCCTCTGGCTCCATGGTTTCCTCGGCCAGGCGCCAGGCGCAACCCTGCAGCACCTTGCCGGTGTGGCCAAGAAGCTGCGTGGCCATGTCGTGGAACTGCAGCTCGGTCACGGCCTGGTGCAGCTTGAGCCGGATCTGGCCGACGTCGTCGTTGTTCTGCATCGCCAGGTGGCCCAGGGCCTGTTCGGCCGCGCCGAAGCGCTCCAGCAGGTTGGCGGTGGCGTGATCGAGCAGGCCTTCAAGCCGGTTCAGGTCGGTCATGGCCATGAGCAGCGCGTCCTGAAGGTCGGCCAGCATGCTCACGGGCAGTGAGACGGACGGCGGGGTCCGTGGCATCGGTGACGGGTCCATGGTGTGCGGTGGGTGCTTGATCTGTGAAGGGCGGGCAGTACAATTTTCGGCAATCGGTAGTCCCTCTATCGGCAGATAACGGACCGAATTCAGCGGCATCTTTGCGCATAGGTTCGCGCGATCCCGTCCCCCGCAGGCCTGCGGCGGCCGATTCACACAGCTGGAGCGCCATGTCCGAGACAAGCGAGAAAAGACCCAAGGTCCGCATCCTGCACCTGGAGGACTCCCGGGTGGACCACGCGCTCGTCAAGTTCGCGCTCCAGCGCAGCCAACTCGACAGCGAGTTCACGCTGGTGGACTCGCTCGGCGAGTTCCTGCGCGAGCTCGCCACGCGGCCGTACGACATCGTGCTGGCCGACTACCACCTGCCCGACTTCACCGGCCTGGACGCCTGGGACCAGGCGCGTGCCATGGGCAGCGACCTGCCGTTCGTGATCCTCTCGGGCGCCATCGGCGAGGCGGCCGCGGTGGACGCCATGCACCGCGGCGTGAGCGACTACCTGCTCAAGGACAGCATGCACCGGCTCGCGCATGTGATCCAGCGCGCGCTGGAGGTCAGCGAAACCCGGCGCGCCAAGGCGCAGGCCGACGCCGAACTGGCCGACTCGCGCCAGCGCCTGGCCGAGCTGGCCGAGCACCTGCAGGTCTCCATCGAGCAGGAACGCGCCGACATCGCGCGCGAGATCCACGACGACATCGGCGGCGCGCTGGCCGCGGTCAAGCTCGACCTGGCCTGGGTCGGCCGCCACGCCAGCGACGAGGCCATGCTCAGCCACGTGGGCACGGCCATGGAAATGCTGCAACATGCCCTGGGCGCGAGCCAGCGCATCATGATGAACCTGCGCCCGCCCATCCTCGACCAGGGGCTGGTGGCGGCGGTGCAGTGGCTGGCGTCGAGCTTCGAGCGGCGCACCGGCCTGCGCGTGGCGGTGCGCCGTTCGTCCGAATTCATCGACGTGCCCCGGGCCGTTCAACTGGTGGCCTACCGCACCGCCCAGGAAGGACTGACCAACATCGGCAAGCACGCGCGGGCCTCTCACGTCGACATCGACCTGAACGACCGCGAGGGCGTGCTCACGCTGGAGGTGACCGACAATGGCGACGGCATGGGGCCGGACGCCCTGCGCAAGGCCAAGTCCTTCGGGCTGCTGGGGCTCACCGAGCGCGCCGCCAAGGTGGGAGGCTGGCTCGACGTGAGCTCGTCGCCGCGCGGCACCTCGCTGATCCTGTCGGTCCCGCTGGCGCCAGCCCGGGGGCCGGGAGACAACAACAAGGAAAACCCTTCTCAGGAGTCTCATGATCAGAGTGATTTTGTGTGACGACCACGCGGTGGTTCGGCGCGGCATCCGCGACACCATTTCCGAGGCGGTGGACATCCAGGTGGTCGGCGAGGCCGGCAGCTATCCCGAGCTGCGCGAGCAATTGCGCAAGACCGGATGCGACGTGCTGGTGCTCGACCTGAACATGCCGGGCCGGGGCGGCCTGGAGGTGCTGGCCGCGCTCAGGGAGGAGGGCTCCAACGTCAAGACCCTGGTGGTTTCGATGTACCCGGAAGACCAGTACGCCATCCGCTGCCTGCGCGCGGGCGCCCGGGGTTATCTGAACAAGGCGGGGGAGCCGGCCGAGCTGGTGGCCGCCATCCGCACCGTGCAGCAGGGCCGCAAGTACGTCACGCCCGAGGTGGCCCAGATGCTGGTGGACACGCTGAGCAAGCCGCATGACGAAGAGCTGCACGCCAGCCTGTCCGAGCGCGAGCTGCAGACCTTGCAGAAGATCGCCACCGGCAAGAAGCTCTCCGAAATCGCCGACGAGCTCATGCTCAGTCCCAAGACGGTCAGCGTCTACCGCGCGCGCGTGCTGGAGAAGCTGCACCTGGCGAACAACGCCGAGCTCACGGTCTACGCGATCCGCAATGGAATTGTTTGACTCCCCCCTTCGCCGCTGACGCGGCTTCCCCCCTCCCTGGCGCGCCCTTCGGGCGCTTGGAGGGG
>CAZFOT010000300.1:0-4013 GCA_964520365.1 uncultured Hydrogenophaga sp. | reverse complement strand
CGTAGATCTGCTTGATGACCGGCTCGTCGTGCCACTCGCTGGCCCGGCGGTACCAGTGGTTCAGGCGGATCTCGCCGCAGAAATGCAGCATCAGGGTCTCCAGCGCCGGGGCCGGGTCGAACTCGAAGCGGATGTCGTGCAGCTCGGCCTCTGTGGGCACCAGTTCGGGGCGGAAACGGCGCAGGTATTCCATGAGCACGAGCGAGTGTTTCTGCTCCTCGAAGAACCAGATCGACATGAAGGCCGAGAAGTCCGAGTCGTCGCGGTTGTCGCGCAGGAACATCTCGGTGGCCGGCAGCGCGGCCCACTCGGTGATCGCGTTCATCTTGATGGTCTGGGCCTGCTCGTCGCTGAGCTGCGACGCATCGAACCTGTCCCAGGGGATGTCCTTGTCCATGTCCCAACGCACGGATTCGAGTTGCTTGAAGAGTTCTGGGTAGAGCATGTCGGACTTTCGTTGCAGCCTGGGACCAATCAGGCATTTTATGGGCCAGCGCGGAACTTTTCCGGAGCACCCCGCATCTCATCGCTCACGGTGGCCGAGCCACCCCCGGTTTCTGCACTGCGAAGCCTTTCGGGTCACGACCCGAATGCAACCACGAGGCGCATCTCCTCCTCCCTCCCTCCCTTGTTCGTCTCGGGGCGCTTCGCAGTCTTTTCTTTTTCCCCACGCAAGCGCCCGCCCTCACGCGGGCTTGGAGTCCACGAAACTCGGGCGCTGTGCCAGCTTTTCGCCCAGGCGGGCCAGATTGGGATGGAGCGCGCGCCAGTCGATCACCGGAAAGCGGAAATCGAGATAGCCCAGGGCGCAGCCCACGGCCACGTCGGACAGGCTGAAGTGGATGCCGGAACAGAACGGCTTGTCGCCCAGGCCCAGGCTCATGGACTTGAGGCTGGCGTCGATCTTGGTCATCTGCCGATCGATCCACGCGTCGCAGCGCTGCTCGGCGGTCCGGCCCGGCCAGGTGGATTCGAGCCGGGCCAGCACGGCGGCGTCGAGCACGCCGTCGGCCAGTGCCTCCCAGGTCTTGACCTCGGCGCGCTCGCGCCCCTGGGCAGGGATGAGCTTGCCCACCGGCGAGAGCGTGTCGAGGTATTCCACGATGACGCGCGAGTCGAACACCGCCTCGCCGCCTTCCATCACCAGGCAAGGCACCTTGCCCAGCGGATTGGACGCCATGATGGTGGTGTCGGCCGACCAGACGTCTTCCTGGACGAACTGGTAGTCGAGCTTCTTTTCCGCCATGACGACGCGAACCTTGCGCACGTAGGGGCTGGTGATGGCACCAATGAGTTTCATGGACGTTGGCGTGGTGGCGGGGTTCCCCGGGTCGGCCGATTCTATCGGCCGGGAGGCTGCGCCACGCTGACAAAGGCTTTCGCGGCCGTTGCATCGGTCACGGGCATGCGCCGCGGCGTGGCGCAAACCGCACAGCGGCGGCGGCCTTCTACAATCCCCCGATGTCTCCCACCTCCCCGCCCCACGCCCCGCCGTCTCCCGTTTCGGCCCTGTCGCCGCTGGACGGCCGCTACGCCGGCCGATTGGCCAGTCTGCGCCCCTTCATGAGCGAACAGGGCTACATGCACCGGCGCGTGCAGGTCGAAATCGCCTGGTTCATTGCCCTGTCGGACGCCGGTTTTGCCGAATTCAAGCCGCTGTCGCCGGGCGCGCGCACCTATCTGATGGGCCTGGTGAAGAACTTCGGCGAGGCCGACGCCGTGGCCATCAAGGACATCGAGAAGACCACCAACCACGACGTCAAGGCGGTGGAGTACTGGATCAAGTCCCGCTTCGAAGCGCGCCCCGAGCTGGAAAAATCGGCCGAGTTCGTTCATTTCGCCTGCACCAGCGAAGACATCAACAACACCAGCCATGCCCTGCAGCTCAAGGGCGCACGCGATGCCGTGCTGCTGCCCTCGCTGGACGCGGTCATTGCCAAACTGCGCGACATGGCCCATGCGCACGCCACCGTGCCCATGCTCAGCCGCACCCACGGCCAGACCGCCAGCCCCACCACCGTGGGCAAGGAACTGGCCAACGTGGTGGTGCGCCTGGCGGCCGCGCGCGAGAAGATCGCCAGCGTCAAGCTCATGGGCAAGATGAATGGCGCGGTGGGCAACTACAACGCGCACCTGTCGGCCTGGCCCGACTTCGACTGGGAGGCCTTCAGCCGCAATGTGATCGAGTCGCCCGAACCGCTGGGCCTGGGCCTGACCTTCCAGCCCTACAGCATCCAGATCGAGCCGCACGACTACATGGCCGAACTGTTCGATGCGGTCGCCCGCGCCAACACCATCCTGATCGATCTGGCGCGCGACATCTGGGGCTATGTCAGCGTGGGCTACTTCAAGCAAAAGCTCAAGGCCGGCGAAATCGGCTCCAGCACCATGCCGCACAAGGTCAACCCGATCGACTTCGAGAACGCCGAAGGCAACCTGGGCCTGGCCAACGCCTTGCTCAGGCACCTGTCGGAAAAGCTGCCGATCTCGCGCTGGCAGCGCGACCTGACCGACTCCACCGTGCTGCGCAACATGGGCGTGGCCATGGGCTACGCGGTGCTGGCCTACCATTCGCTGGGCGTGGGCCTGGGCAAGCTCGAACTCAACGAGAAAGCCCTGGCCGAAGACCTCGACGCCTCGTGGGAAGTGCTGGCCGAGCCGATCCAGACCGTGATGCGCCGCTTCGGTGTGGCGGGCGCCTACGAAAAACTCAAGGAAGTCACACGCGGCCAGGCCGTCACCGCCGAGGCCCTGCACGGCCTGATCCAGAGCCTGGAGATTCCTCAAAGCGAGAAGGACCGCTTGCTGGCCATGACGCCCGGCAGCTACGTGGGCAAGGCGGCCGAACTGGCCCGGCGGGTTTAGCGGAGGTCTCCCCCCTGCGCCGCTTTGCGGCTTCCCCCCTCTCTTGCGCGCCCTTGGCGCTTGGAGGGGGGACGGCACCCTTGGGCCGGCGGAGCCGGACCCCCGGTGCCCCTGGATGGGGGCACTTCATCCGTTGCGGGTCGGTGCAAACGATGGCCGGCTTGACATAGCGCAAACGGGATATTCCTCAGGGCTTTTACAGTTTCTTCCTGCGTTTTCTGGAGAAACTGGCCATGGCCATCGAACTGTTCAACCAAGATGGCCATGTCTGCCTGATGTTCGCCCACCTCAGCGAAGAGAACGGCGAAGCCGTGCAGGCCAACCAGTTTCTCGTCATCCATGGCGACACCGGCGCCGTCATCGACCCGGGCGGCAACATGGCCTACAACGAGCTGCTGCTCACCATCGGCCGCTATTTCCCGCCCAGCAAGCTGTCCAAGATCCTGGCTTCGCACGCCGACCCGGACATCATCGCCTCGCTCGACCGCTGGATGACCGGCACCCAGGCCACGCTCTACATCTCGCGCCTGTGGGAGCGCTTCGCCCCCCACTTCTGCAAGCCCGGCAAGACCCAGGGCCGCATCGTCGGCATCCGCGACCCCGGCATGCGCATTCCGCTGGGCAACACCGAACTCGTGGCCTTGCCCGCCCATTTCATGCACTCCGAGGGCAATTTCCAGTTCTGGGACCCGGTGAGCCGCATCCTGTTCTCGGGCGACCTCGGCGTGTCCATCGGCAGCGCCCAGGAAGCCGGCACGCCCATCGCATCGCTGGCCGCCCACATTCCCAGGATGGAAGCCTTCCATCGCCGCTACATGGTGTCGAACAAGGTGCTGCGGCTGTGGGCCAACATGGCGCGCTCCCTGCCGATCCAGATGATCGTGCCGCAGCACGGCGCATCCCTGACCGGCAAGGCGGTGGGCGAGTTCATCGACTGGATCGAAACCGTGGACTGCGGCGTGGACCACCTGACGCAGGCGAACTACACGGTGCCGGCCTAGGCTCGGTTGGCGCGCAGCGGGATGACCGCCTTGGCGGCGGACATTCGGGCCGCGCTCTGAGACCGAACAGCGGCCGCAGCCATGCCGCGCGGCGCACCAGCCCGTCGGTGAGCAGCCAGCAGCCCAGCACCGTGCCCAGCAGCAGCA
>CAZFOT010000299.1:0-4042 GCA_964520365.1 uncultured Hydrogenophaga sp. | reverse complement strand
TGCGAGCCCGCGCCCATGAGCGTGGCCACCGACAGGTGCAGCGCGGCCTGGCCGCTGGCGGTGGCGATGGCGCCGATGCCGCCTTCCAGCGCGGCCATGCGCTGCTCGAACACTGCGTTGGTGGGGTTGCTGATGCGGCTGTAGACGTGCCCCGCGCGCTCCAGGTTGAACAGGGCCGCGGCGTGGTCGCTCGACTCGAAGACGAACGAGGTGGTGAGGTGGATGGGCACGGCGCGCGCGCCGGTGGCGGGGTCGGGGGATGCCCCGGCGTGCAGCGCCAGGGTGTCGAAGCCGGGGTCGGCGTATCCGGACATGGGGTCTCCTCGGAGGGGCGTGGGGTTGTGGCCGCCGTGTGGCTGCCAGGCTGTATCGATGCGGGATTGTGGGCTATATTTCCCATCATGCCAGCCAAGCACCCACACTGAGGAGAAGCGCCATGAAAGTCAGCGACATCCTGCGCGTCAAGGGCAACACGCTCTACACCATCACTCCCGAGGACAGCCTGGCCGACGCGGCGCAGCTCATGGCGGAAAAGGACATCGGCTCGCTGGTGGTCATGTCCCACGGCCTGGTGGTGGGCATGCTCACTTTCCGCGAGGTGATCCAGGCCGTGGTCAGGAACGGCGGCAGCTTCGGTACCACGACCGTCTACCGTGCGATGGACCCGGGCCCGCTGACCTG
Source organism: uncultured Hydrogenophaga sp. (assembly GCA_964520365.1). Classification (GTDB taxonomy): domain Bacteria; phylum Pseudomonadota; class Gammaproteobacteria; order Burkholderiales; family Burkholderiaceae_C; genus Hydrogenophaga. The sequence goes on along the minus strand of CAZFOT010000299.1, from coordinate 3,361 downwards.
CACCATGGCCACCGAGATGGACGAGGTGCGCCGCATGATGCTCGACCGCCACGCGCGCTACATGCCCGTCATCGAGAACCGCATGCTCATGGGCGTGATCAGCTTCTACGACGTGGCCAAGGCCGTGGTGGACGCGCAGAACTTCGAGAACAAGATGCTCAAGGCCTACATCCGCGACTGGCCCGAGGAAGAGGATGCCCCCCCTGAAGACGCCAAGTAAGACGGCATAGCCTCATTGATCAAAACACCCCGCAAGCCGGGGTGTTTGCTTTGGAGGGTGGCGCGAAGTTCCGCGCGGGTCACTCCGAACTGCTGTGGATCATGTCGCGCACGCGCGGGTAGATCTGCTGGTTCCACCGGCGGCCGCTGAACACCCCATAGTGCCCCACGCCGGTCTGCACGTGGTGGGTCTTGCGGTAGGGGCGCACGTTCCTGCACAGGTCCTGCGCGGCGACGGTCTGGCCGACCGAGCAGATGTCGTCGCGCTCGCCCTCCACCGTCATGAGCGCGGTGCGGCGGATGGCCGCCGGGTTCACCGTGCGGCCGTTCCAGGTGAGCTTGCCCAGCGGCAGGTCGTAGGTCTGGAACACTTTCTCCACCGTTTCCAGGTAGAACTCGGCCGGCAGGTCGTTGACGGCCAGGTACTCCTCGTAGAACGCCTGGATCACGCCGGCCTCTTCGGTGCGGCCGGCCAGCAGGTGGTCGTAGATGTGGCGGAACGACTGTTTGTGCCGGTCCGGGTTCATGCTCATGAAGGCCGTGAGCTGGACGAAGCCCGGGTAGACGCGGCGCATGAAGCCCGCGTGCGGCAGCGGCACGTGGCTGATGAGGTGGCGCTCGAACCACTCGATGGGCTTGCTGGTGGCGAGCTTGTTGACCTCGGTGGGATTGACGCGGCAGTCCACCGGGCCGGCCATCAGCGTGAGGCTGGCCGGCTGGGCGGGGCTGTCGTCCTCGGCCATGATGGCGGTGGCGGCCAGCGCCGCCACGCAGGGCTGGCACACGGCGATCATGTGCGTGCCCGGGCCGATGGCCTCGGTGAACCGGATCATGTAGCTGATGTAGTCGTCCAGGCCGAAGGCGCCATGGCGCAGCGCCACGTCGCGCGCGTTGTGCCAGTCGGTGATGTAGACGTCGTGATCCTGCAGCAGGGTGCGCGCGGTCTCGCGCAGCAGCGTGGCGAAGTGGCCCGACAGCGGCGCCACCAGCAGCACCCTGGGCTGCGGCTCGGCGCCTTCCTTGCGAAAGCGCAGCAGCGTGCCGAAGGGCAGGGTGAGCACGGTTTCCTCCGTCACCGGGTACTCGCGCTCGCCCGCCGTCACCTGGTGGATCTGGTAGGGCGGGCGCGTGTGGGTCAGGCGCAGCCGCGAGATCACGTCGCATGCCGCGGACAGCTTGCGCAGCACGCTGCCTTCGGTGTTCCTGAGCCACAGGGCCGCCCTCAGGTGCTGGGCCGTCAACCTCAGGGGCGAGATCAGGTCGGACTGGAGTTGATAGGCCTGATACATCATGGCGTTCTTCCTGGAGGGGCGTGCCTGCGATGCAGGCAAGTTGCGGGCCAGCCCGTGCGCGCACCGCCGGGGTGCGCGGCGGCGGCGGCGGGGTGGCACAGCCCTTGCAGTGCCTGCCGCTCAAGAGGAGCGACTCCATGGCCAAAGCGGTACTCACGATCAGCAGCAAGAACTACGGTGCCTGGGCCTTGCGGGGCTGGCTGATGGTCCGCCTGGTCAAGCTGGACTTCATCGAGCATGTGATCCCGCCCGACGACCCCGCCATGAAGGCCGAGATGCTGCTGCTGTCGGCGTCCATGCGCGTGCCGGCGCTGGAGCACGAGGGCGTGCACGTCTGGGACACGCTGGCCATTGGCGAGTACCTCAACGAGATCAAGCCCAAGGCCGGTCTGCTGCCGCAAGACCGGGCCGCCCGCGCGCACTGCCGCTCGATCTGCGGCGAAATGCACTCGGGCTTCAGCGCCATGCGCTCCTCGCTGCCGATGAACATCAAGGCCCACTTTCCGGGCTTCAAGCTGTGGTCGCGCGCGCAGGCCGACATCGACCGCATCGAGGCCATCTGGACCGAGTGCCTGGCCGCCTATGGTGGGCCCTACCTGTTCGGCGCCAAGCCCTGCATCGCCGACGCCATGTTCGCGCCCGTGGTCACGCGGTTCATCACCTACGAGGTGCCGCTGGACCCGGTGTGCGTGGCCTATTGCGACACCATCATGGACCTGCCCGCCATGAAGGAATGGGTGGCCGCCGCCGAGGCCGAGCCGGACGACATCGACGAGCTCGAAGCTGAATTCTGAGCCACCCCTGCGCCGCTTCGCGGCTTCCCCTCAAGGGGACGGCGTCTACGGACCGGCAAGGCCGGTTCCGTGGCACCTCTGGACAGGGCGCTTGCGTGCCTGCGCTATTGCGTTATTTCCAGGGCGTGGGCGGCGGAATCTCGCACACCGGGTCCACCGGGACCGACTTGAAGTCCGCCGGCGAAACGATTTCCAGGTATTCCATGTCGGGCGAATAGTCGAACAGGTAGTGGCGGATGCCCGGGCGCTGGTGCACCACGTCGCCCGCTTCCACCAGCGTCACCTGGTCTTCGTACATGAACTTCGCCCAGCCCTTGGTCATGATCACGATCTGGAAGTCGGCCTCGTGAATGTGCCAGCCGGTGCCGCCGTCGGGCGGTTCGTTGGCTTTCACCAGGTGCGCGATCACCTTGCCGTGGGTGGCGGCGGCGATGCCCAGGTCGCGGTAGAGGAAGAAGTCGCGCAGGCCGCCGCGCACGAACTCGGTGTCGCCGGGCTTGACGTGTGAGAACAGGGTGGTGGTCCGATCCAGCATGGGGCGCTCCTTGTCGCTGAAAGCAGTGGAATTGCTGCGATGCAGCACCAAGCATGAAGCGTTCCATTGGCGCGGACAAGCCCGGGCGCGGCCGGTGTGCCCCGAAAACGGCCTGAACGTGCACCAGCTTGGGTCGGTCGCGCAGGATCGGGCCTCGCGGATAATCCACCCCCATGAGCGGCAACACCATCGGCACCCTTTTCTGCGTCACCAACTTCGGTGAATCCCACGGCCCGGCCATCGGCTGCGTGATCGATGGCTGCCCGCCGGGCATGGCACTCAGCGAGGCCGACATCCAGGCCGACCTGGACCGCCGCCGCCCCGGCACATCGAAGTTCGTGACCCAGCGCAACGAGCCCGACGCGGTGGAGATCCTCAGTGGCGTGTACGAGGGCCGGACCACCGGCACGCCGATCGGCCTGCTGATCCGCAACACCGACCAGCGCAGCAAGGATTACTCGAAGATCAAGGACCTGTTCCGGCCCGGCCATGCCGATTACAGCTACTGGCAGAAATACGGC
>CAZFOT010000298.1:0-4047 GCA_964520365.1 uncultured Hydrogenophaga sp. | reverse complement strand
TCATGGCCAGGAAGGTGATCGCCAGCACGAGCGGGATGGTGATGAACACCACCAGGCCAGGCCGCATGTCCAGCGTGTAGCGGCGCAGGCCGCGGCCGCCCTCGCGCTTGTGCATGCCCAGCGCCAGGAAACTGACCGCCAGCACGATCAGCACGGCCTCGATCAGCACCTTCACGAACTCGTTGACCGAAGCGGCCACCGCGCGCGGCTGGTCCTGCACCTGCACCAGCGACATGCCCGCCGGCAGCAGGCCTTCGATGTCGACCATCGCCACCTCCAGTGCCTTGCCCAGCGCGATGATGTCGCCGCCCTTGGCCATCGAGATGCCCAGCGCGATGCTGTCCTTGCCGTTGTGCCGCACCAGCACCTGGGCCGGGTCCACGTAGCCCAGGCCGATCTCGGCGATGTCGCCCAGGCGCATCTGGGTGCCGCCGGGCGCGCGGATGGGCATGGCGCGCAACTGCTCCACCGAATTGAAGGCGCCGCCCACGCGCACCTGCACCATGTCGTGCGGCGTCTGCACCACGCCGGCCGAGGCCACCGCGTTCTGCTGGCCCAGCGCGGCCAGTACCTGGTTCAGGTCCAGCCCCAGCGTGGCCAGCCGCTTCTGCGAGATCTCGATGTAGAGCTTCTCATCCTGCACGCCGAACAGCTCGACCTTGCTCACGTCCTTCACGCGCAGCAGTTGCTGGCGCACCTGGTCGGCCACCTGCTTCTTGTCCGCCGGTGAATAGCCCTCGCCCTGCAAGGCATAGATGACGCCGTAGACGTCGCCGAACTCGTCGTTGAAGAACGGCCCGACCACGCCCTGGGGCAGCGAGGCGGCCATGTCGCCGATCTTCTTGCGCGCGGCGTACCAGCTCTGCTGAACCTCGGCCGGCGGCGAATCGTCCTTGAGCTGGAAGATGATGAGTGTCTCGCCCGGCTTGGAATAGCTGCGGATCTTGTCCGCGTACGGCACTTCCTGCAGGGTCTTCTCGATCCGGTCGGCCACCTGCTCGGCCACCTGCTGCGCCGTGGCGCCCGGCCAATGGGCGCTCACCACCATCGCGCGGAAGGTGAATGGCGGGTCCTCGTCCTGGCCGAGCTGGAAGTAGGCGGCCACGCCCAGCAGCATCAGCACGATCATCAGGTAGCGCGTGAGGGCCTGGTGGTCCAGCGCCCATTGCGAGAGATTGAAGCGCGAGACCCAGGAAGACGGGGCCCCCGCGGCAGAGGTTCGGGATTCGCTCATGCCAGGCCTCACCGGATGGCCGCGGCGGCGAAACGGGTGACCTTCTGGCCGGGCGAGAGCACGTGCACGCCGGCCGCCACCACCTCGTCACCCGGCTGCAGGCCGGCCGCAATGGCGACCTCGTTGCCATCGGCCGTGAGCACCTGCACGGTGCGCGTCTGCACGGTGGAGCTGGCAGGGTCGAACACCCACACCGCCGTGCCGTCGCCCACCTTCAGCAAGGCACTGGTGGGCACCTTGATCACGGATGCGGCCGCCGGGCCTTTGGCGGCGAAGCGCACATAGGCGGTGGCACCCAGCGGCACGCTCGCGTCTTCGGGCAGTGCCAGCTTGACCTGGTAGGTGCGCGTGACCGGGTCGGCGCTGGCCGCCACCTCGCGCACCGTGGCACGCACGCCGTCGGGCGAGGGGCCGTTGTGGGCCTCAGCCCAGAAACGCACCGTGGCTTCCTGGCCGCCGCCCAGCAGAGCCACGCGGTCCTCGGGCACGGCGATCACCACGTCGCGCGCGCCGTCGCGCGCCAGCCGGACCACCGGTGTGCCCGCGCCCACCACCTGCCCCACTTCGGCCTCCACCGCCACCACCACGCCCGCGGCGTCGGCCGCCAGCCGCGCGTAGGTCGCCTGGTTGCCTTGCACCGCGCCCTGGGCCTGCGCTTGCTGCAGCGTGGCCTCGGCCGCTTTCAGCGTGGCTTCGCGGCGTTCCATCTCGGCACCGCTCACGAACCCCTGCCGCCGCAGGTCGGCAAAGCGCTTCAGGTCGGCCGCAGCCAGGTCGCGCTGGGTGCGCGCGGCAGCCACCTGCGCCTGCGCGGCCTGGCTGCCCAGCGCCAGGTCCTGCGCGTCCAGGCGCGCCAGCAACTGGCCCGCGGCCACGCGCTGCCCCACGTCCACCGGCCGTTCGACCAGCTTGCCGCCCACCCGGAAGCCCAGACGCGACTCCAGCCGCGCCCGCACGTCGCCCGCGTACTCGGTGTGCGCGCCCAGCGCATCGGCCTGCACCGTCATCAGCTTGACCGACCGGATGGGATCCTCCGGGGGCGGACGGTCGGAACAGGCCGCCAGGGCCAACGAGCAGGTCACGATCAGGACAAAATGGCGTGTTTTCATGGCGTGTCGCTTGGGAAGGGAAGCGGAACAGGATGGCAAATCAGCAAAAGAGCCGGACGGGCGATTTCCAGGGGTTCACGGTGCGTGGGAGCGACCATATTAATGACTGACCGGTTAGTAATCAAAATTGTAGTGCAACCGGATCACAACCGCGCAAGCGCATTCCACCCATTGCCGACATGAGTACCCCGCCACCTTCGCAACTGTCCGCCGTGGTCCCATCGGCGCCGGTCGAGCCACTCACGCAAGGCGTGGGCCACTACGAGAACTTTCCCGTGGCGTCCCTGCTGTGCCCGGCCCGGCTGCGCCCGGCGGTGATGGCGATCTACCACTTCGCCCGCACGGCCGACGACATCGCCGACGAAGGCCCCGCCCAAGCCCCTGCCCGGCTGGCCGAACTGGCCCGGTACCGCCAGGCGCTGAACGTGTGCCTGTTGCAGGCACAGACGCAAGCGCAGGACGCCGCACCGACCGAACCGCCCACGGCCCGATCGGAGGCCGCGACAGCCTCGCCACCGCTGCCCGCGCTCCCGTCCGCCTGGCCCGCCGTTTTCACACCCCTGGCCACGGCCTTGCGCGAACACCGCCTGCCGCCGCAGCCCCTGCACGACCTGATCAGCGCCTTCGAGCAGGACGTGCGCTACACCGCCAGCGGCCACCGCTATGCCGACCTGGCCGAGCTGCTCGCCTACACCCGGCTCTCGGCCCAGCCGGTGGGACGCCTGCTGCTGCACCTGTACGGGGTGGGCGACGAGGCGTCGCTGCTTCAGAGCGACCAGATCTGCAGCGCGCTGCAACTCATCAACTTCTGGCAGGACATCAGCGTGGACCTGGCCCGCCAGCGCTGCTACCTGCCGGAAGACGTGCTGCGGCGGCATGGCGCCACGCTGGCCGACTTCATGCCCGATGGTCCGCTGCCGGACCACGCCGCGCGCGCCGTGGTGGGCGATCTGTGCGCCCATGCCCGCGGCCTGATGATGCAGGGCGCGCCCCTGGCAGCCCGCGTGCCCGGCCGGGCGGGCTGGGAGCTGCGCCTGGTGGTGCAAGGCGGCCTTCGCATCCTCGACGGCATTGCCGCCATCGACCACCGGAGCTGGCTGACCCGGCCCCGGCTGCAACGCTCCGACGTACCCCGCCTGGTCTGGCGCGCGCTCTGGATGTAGGGTGTTTCACCCCGCCCGGTGGCGCGGGGCTTCGGCCTCGGCAGGCGGTGCGTCAAGCGGCTCCACGGGCACCTGCGACGGCAGGAACACGTGGAACGTGGCGCCCTGGTCGGGCAGGGCGTCGGCCCAGATGCGGCCTCCGTGGTGCTCCACGATGCGGCGCACCAACGCCAGTCCGATCCCCGCGCCCTGGAAGCGCGGATCCCGGTGCAGGCGCTGGAACATGCCGAACAGCCGTTCGGCCTGCTCGGGGTCGAAGCCCACCCCGTTGTCGCGCACATGGAATTGCACGCCCCGGGGTTGCACCTTCCAGCCCACCTCGATCTCGACAACCTCGCGGTGCGAGGAATACTTCACCGCGTTCTCCAGCAGGTTCGCCCACACCTCGCGCAGCAGCACCGGGTCGCCCTGCACCGTGGGCAGGCCCGGCTGGATGCGCCAGCGCAGCGTTTTCATCGCCGGGCCGACCCGAGATGAAAAAGCAGCCCCCTCGGGGGGCAGCGACCCGCGCGGCGGTGGCGCGTGGGGGTAACGATCCAGC
>CAZFOT010000297.1:0-4050 GCA_964520365.1 uncultured Hydrogenophaga sp. | reverse complement strand
CGGCAAGGCCGAGAAGTGCATCTTCTGCTACCCGCGCATCGAGGCCGGCCAGCCCACGGTGTGCTCGGAGACCTGCGTCGGCCGCATCCGCTACCTCGGCGTGCTGCTGTACGACGCCGACCGCATCGCCGAGGCCGCGAGCACGCCCAACGAGATCGACCTCTACCAGGCCCAGCTCGACCTGTTCCTGGACCCGAACGACCCGAAGGTGATCGAGCAGGCCCGCATCGACGGCATCCCCGACGCCTGGATGGCCGCGGCGCGCCAGAGCCCGGTCTACAAGATGGCGGTGGAGTGGAAGGTGGCGCTGCCGCTGCACCCCGAGTACCGCACCCTGCCCATGGTCTGGTACGTGCCGCCGCTCTCGCCCATCACCGCGTCGGCCAACGCCGGCATGCTGAGCCAGAACGGCGAGATCCCCGACGTGTCGCAACTGCGCATCCCGGTGAAGTACCTGGCCAACCTGCTGACCGCGGGCGATACCGGCCCGGTGGTGCGCGCGCTCGAACGCATGCTGGCCATGCGCTCGTACCAGCGCACCAAGCACGTGGACGGCCTGGTCAACCAGACCGTGCTCGAACAGGTGGGCCTGCGGGCCGCCGAGGTCGAGGAGATGTACCGGTACATGGCGATCGCGAACTACGAAGACCGCTTCGTGATCCCGACCACCCACCGCGAATACGCCGAGAACACCTTCAACGTCAAGGGCGGCTGCGGCTTCAGCTTCGGCAACGGCTGCTCCGAGGGCCAGACCGAAACCAGCCTGTTCGGCAGCGAAAAGAAAAGAACCATTCCGATCAAGATGGAGGCATGAGATGAGCCTGTTTGCATCCCCGCCGCCCCAGGCCCGTCTGACGCTTCGCGTGCTGGCCCACCTGCTGCGCTACCCCGATGCCGGATTCCGCTCGCACATTCCCGAGCTGCGGCAGGCGCTCGAAAGCGAGGCGGCCTTGCCGGCCTCGCGCCTGGCCGAACTCGATGCGCTGCTCCGGCACCTGGCCACCCGGCCGGCGCTGGAGATCGAGTCCGACTACGTCGAGCTGTTCGACCGGGGCCGGCGCACCGCGCTGCACCTGTTCGAGCACGTGCACGGCGATTCGCGCGACCGGGGTCCTGCCATGATCGACCTGATCCAGACCTACGAGAAAGCGGGCCTGTTCCTCGGCCCCGAGGAACTGCCCGACCACCTGCCGGTGCTGCTCGAATTCGCCTCCACCCAGCCGCCGCCGCAGGCGCGCGAGTTCGTGGGCGAGATCGCGCACATCGTGCGCGCGATCTTCAGTGCCCTGGCCGAGCGGCAGAGCCCCTACGCCAGCGTGCTGGCCGCGGTGCTGGAACTCGCCGGCGAAAAGGCCGAAGCGGTGGCGGTGGCGCCCGAACCCGGCATCGACGAGAGCTGGGCCGAGCCGGCGGTGTTCGGCGGCTGCTCCACCGAAGGCCAGGCCCGTCCCGGCGCGCCCCAGCCGGTCCAGTTCGTCAAAAGGTCCCCCAACCCGTCCCCAGGAGCGCAGGCATGAACACGCTGCACAACTTCCTCTTCAACGTCTATCCGTATGTGTGCCTGTCGGTCTTCCTGATGGGCAGCCTGGCGCGTTTCGACCGCGACCAGTACACGTGGAAAAGCGATTCCTCGCAGATGCTGCGCGCCGGCCAGCTGCGCTGGGGCAGCAACCTGTTCCACATCGGCATCCTGTTCCTGTTCCTCGGCCACTCGGTGGGCCTGCTCACGCCGCACTTCATCTACGAGCCCTTCATCACGCCGGGGCAGAAGCAGATGGTGGCGGTGGTGGCCGGCGGCGTCGCGGGCGCGATCTGCTTCGTCGGCCTGAGCCTGCTGCTGCACCGGCGCATCTTCGACCCGCGCATCCGCCTCACCAGCCACCGCACCGACCTGCTCATCCTGGTCATCCTGTGGGTGCAGCTGGTGCTGGGCCTGATCACGCTGCCGTTCTCCATCGGCCACAGCGACGGCTCGGTGATGCTGGCCCTGTCGGACTGGGCGCAGCGCATCGTCACCTTCCGCCCCGACGCCAGCGGCCTGGTGGCGCTCGACTGGCCCTACAAGCTGCACCTGGTGCTGGGCATGACCATCTTCCTGCTGTTCCCGTTCTCGCGGCTGGTGCACGTGTGGAGCGGCTTCGGCACCCTGGCCTATGTGCTGCGGCCCTACCAGGTGGTGCGCAGCCGCCGGCTCGGGCTCAAGCCCGGCGCCGGTGGTTCGCCGGCCCGGCCGCGCGGCCACGGAGGCGTGTCGTGAACGCGGCGGCGACCGGAGGATGCGGCAGCGGCGTTTGCTCCTGCGCCGGCGAGGCGCAGGACAGCGCCGTGGCGTCGGTCAACGGCGTGGCCCTGCACGCGCCGGGCGAACGGCTGGACCCGGCCGAACTGCGCGAGCGGGCCCATGCCGAGCTGCTGCGCCAGCGCGCGGTGGACGCGGGCCTGCTGGCCGACACGACGGACCCCGCGCGGCCCGTGGCACCCGCTCCCGATGCGGCGGCGCGGGACGCGATCGAAGCCTTGCTCGATGCCGAGGTGGTTTCGCCCGAACCCGGCGAGGCCGAATGTCTGCGCCACTACGAGGCCAACCGGAACCGCTGGATCGTCGGGCAGGCCCTGCACGTGCGGCACATCCTGTTCGCTGTGACGCCGGGCGTGAACGTGCACGCGCTGGCGCAGCGGGCGGAAACGGCGCTGCTGGAACTCTCCCGCAAGGGCGTGCCGGCCGGGCGCTTCGAGCAACTGGCGGCCGAGCTGTCCAATTGCCCGTCCGGCCAGGAGGGCGGCGACCTGGGCTGGGTGGCGCCGGAAGACTGCGCGCCCGAGCTGGCGAACGAACTGTTCTTCCAGACCGATTCGCGCTGGGGCATGGGCGTGCATCCGCGCCTGGTGCACACCCGGTTCGGCCTGCACATCATCGAGGTGCTGGGCCGGCGCAAGGGCACGCTGCCGCCGTTCGAGGCGGTGAGCGAGCGCATCCGCGCCCAGCTCGCGCTGCAGTCGCGCAGCACGGCGCTGCGCCAGTACATGCGGCTGCTGGTGGGGCAGGCGAAGGTCGAAGGCGTCGAGCTGGAGGGGGCCGACAGTCCGCTGGTTCAGTGAATCCGGAGCCCGTTCCATGCCAGACGACCTGCTGCTGCGCCTGCGCGACTTCCATTCGGACTACTTCCCGCGCCACCAGCAGCGCTTCCAGGATCTGGTCGCGCAGGGCCAGCATCCCAAGACGCTGTTCATCGGCTGCTCGGACTCGCGGCTGGTGCCCTATCTGCTCACGGGCGCCGGGCCGGGCGAGCTGTTCCTGGTGCGCAATGTGGGCGCGCTGGTGCCGCCCTATGACCAGGTCATCGAACGCCCCCCGTTGGCGCCGCTGGCGCCCTCCCCCCCAAAGGGGGGCGCCAGCCTTGGGGCGGCCCGGCGGCTGGCCGGCTTGCACGGCACCATGGCGGCGATCGAGTTCGCGGTGCTCAGCCTGAAGGTGGAGCGCATCGTCGTCTGCGGGCACAGCCACTGCGGCGCCATCCGTACCGCCTACGAGGGCGCGCCCGCCGAAGCCGTGGCGCTGACCGCCTGGCTGCGGCTGGTGGACGAGGCCCTGCTGCCGGTACAGCCCGGCGCCGAAGCCCTGCGGCGCACCGAGCAGCGCGCGGTGGTGCTGCAGCTCGAACGCCTCATGGGCTACCCCATGGTGCGGCGCGAGGTGGAGGCCGGGCGCCTGTCGCTGCACGGCTGGCATTACGTGATCGAGGACGGCGAAGTCCATGTGTTTGACGCAGAACAAGGCGCGTTCGTGCCCGCTTCGGTAGCCTCCCACAGCGGAACCGGACCCTACCAACCTTATGTGGAACATGATGGACAAATCCTTTCTGACTGAGCCGCTGGCCGCCGCCTTGCGCCGGCTCGCGAGCGCATCGGGCCTGCGCCCCTGGCGCCTGGCCGGGCGCGAACTGCTGCCGGTGGTGCAGGGCGGCATGGGCGTGGGCGTCTCGGCCGGTGGCCTGGCCGGCGCGGTCGCGGCGCTCGGTGGCGTGGGCACGGTCTCGTCGGTGGACCTGC
>CAZFOT010000296.1:0-4059 GCA_964520365.1 uncultured Hydrogenophaga sp. | reverse complement strand
CGCCGCAAAGCGGCGCGCCAGGGAGGGGGGAAGCCGCGTCAGCGGCGCAGGGGGGAGTCCCTAATCCACCCAGGCCGCAGCCTGGATCGCTGCCACGATCTCGCGCCCGGTGCGCACCAGCGCCGGGCCGAAGTCCTCGTGCAGCAGGGCGCCGTGCAGGCGCGAGGCCGGGCCCCCGACCGTGAGTGAGAGCGGCTCGCGGCCGTCGCCGAGATCGATGCCCACGCCGATGGCGGCGATCTCCTGCTCCCACTCCGACCGGGACGTCACGTAGCCGCGTTCGGCAGAATCGGCCTCGCTGCGCCGCAGGCCGGCCTCGCGCTGCGGCCAGCGTGCCGCGTCCTGCGCCTGCAGGCGGTGCGCGATCAGCTCGCGCATGCCGGGTGTCGAAGCGCACCAGATCGCGCGCCCCATGGCCGTCTCGGCGAACGGCAGCCGCGTGCCCACGTCGAGCCCGAGAATGAGGCGCGCCGTGCTGCGGCAGTGCGCCACGTAGACCACCGAGGTGTCGTGCCGCACGCCCAGCGAGATGGCGGCCTGGGTGTGCTCGGCCAGCGTCTCCATGAAGGGCCGCGCGATGCGACCGATCTGGAAGTTGGAGAGCACGCTGAACCCCAGAGAGAGCACCGCCGGGCTCAGCGCGTACTCGCCGCTGGCGGGCCGGTGGCGCAGGTAGCCCAGGCTGGTCAGCGTGAAGCTCAGGCGAGAGACGGTGGCCTGCGGCAGGCCGGCGCGGCGTGCGATCTCCCGGTGCGGCAGCCAGCGGTCGGCCGGGCCGAAGCAGCGCAGCACCGCCAGGCCGCGCGCCAGCGCGGTGACGAAGCGGCGGTCCTGCGCCGCTTCGCCGGGGTCGGCGTCAGCGGCGGGGTGATGGCGGTGGCGTCCCATGGTCGGCGTTTTTCCGCGGATCGGAAAAAGAACATCAGCACAGCGCCAAGCCTCTTTCATATTCCGCTAAACGGAATTATTGAGCCTCAAGTGACAGAAGAAAATGCTCGCTTTCCCTAGCTAGCATTGACACCGTTGGTGATGGATCGCAGCATGAACCGAAGTGAAATCAATGTTCTGCATAGCGGAATAAAAATTCACCTGGCCCTCATGACACCGCCTTCACCGCCCTTCGCCTGGCCTCCCGGCATGCCGCGGCATCTCACGCTGCCGCGCACGCACGTCTTCCACAACCTGGCCGTCTCGGCCGCGCGCTACCCGGAGAAGCCCTTCATCGTCTACTACGATTCGCCGCTCAGCTATGCGCAGGCCCTGTGCGAGGCCGAGCACATCGCGGGCTACCTGCAGCACGCCTGCGGCGTCCAGCCGGGCGACCGCGTGCTGCTGTGCATGCAGAACAGCCCGCAATGGGCACTGGCCTTCCACGGCATCCTGCGCGCCAACGCGGTGGTGGTGCCGGTCAACCCGATGAACCGGACGGAGGAACTGCGCCACTGCATCGCCGACAGCGGCGCCGCGGTGGCTTTCATCGCACAGGACCTGCTGCCGCAGGTGCGCCCGCTGCTGGCCGCCGGCGAGGACCCGGGCGGTGCCGGCGGCCTGCGCCACGTCATCGTGGCCACCTACGGCGACTACCTGCGCGAACCCACCGACCTGCGTGTGCCCGACATCGTGACCGCGCCGCGCGAACCGCTCGAAGGCCCGGGCCTGGTCGCCTGGGCCGACGCGCTGGCCCAGGCCCTGGCGCCCGGGCCCGTCACCGCCGGCCCCGACGACCTCTGCGCCATGCCCTACACCTCGGGCACCACCGGCCTGCCCAAGGGCTGCGCGCACACGCACCGCAGCGTGATGAGCACGCTGGTGGGCGGCGCGCGCTGGTTCGGCACCACGCAGGACGCGGTCTGCCTGGCGGTGCTGCCGTTTTTCCACGTCACCGGCCTGCAGGGCAGCCTCAACGGGCCGCTCTACGCCGGCGCCACGCTGGTGGTGCTCTCGCGCTGGGACCGCGAGGTGGCCGCCATCTGTATGGAGCGCTACCGCGTGACGATGTGGCAGGCCATCTCGACCATGGTGATCGACTTCCTCGCGCAGCCGCAGGTCGAGCGCTTCGACCTCGCCAGCCTGGCGTGCGTGCGCGGCGGCGGAGCGGCCATGCCCGACGCGGTGGCCGCGCGGCTCAAGGCCCTCACGGGGCTGGACTACATCGAAGGCTACGGCATGTCCGAGACCATGGCCGCCACCCACATCAACCCGGTGCACAGCCCTCGGCCGCAGTGCCTGGGCGTGCCGGTGTTCGACGTCGATGCCCGCGTGGTGAACCCCGAGACCCTGGCCGAGCTGCCCGCTGGCGAGACCGGTGAGATCGTGGTGCGCGGCCCGCAACTCATGCAGGGCTACTGGCGCAACCCGCAAGCCACGCGGGAAGCCTTCGTCGAGATCGGCGGCAAGCGCTTCCTGCGCACCGGCGACCTCGGCCACGCCGACGCCGACGGCTACTTTTTCATGACCGACCGCCTCAAACGCATGATCAACGCCAGCGGCTTCAAGGTCTGGCCGGCCGAGGTGGAGGCGCTGATGTACCGCCATCCGGCGATCCAGGAGGCCTGCGTGATCGGCGCGCGCGATCCGCGCCGTGGCGAGACCGTCAAGGCCCTGGTGGTGCTGCGGCCGGAGCAGCGCGGCCGGGTGGGCGAACAGGACGTGATCGACTGGGCGCATGGCCAGATGGCGGCCTACAAAAGTCCACGCATCGTCGAATTCGTCGATGCGCTGCCCCGTTCGGGCAGCGGCAAGGTGATGTGGCGCGAACTGCAGGAACGGCAGGCCGCGCGCGACGCCCCCTCCTGAATCCCGCGGCGCTCCCGCACCGCGAACACCACCGCCCGCAAGGCATCCACCCCGTCAAGGAGACAACATGACGACAAGCAAGAGCCCCTCTTCGATTCGCCGCCGCACCCTGCTGCTGGCCTCGGTCGCCGCCGGCGTCGCGGCGCCCTGGGTGCCGGTGCACGCCCAGGCCTACCCCAGCCGCCCGATCACGCTCATCGTTCCCTGGCCCGCCGGCGGCTCCACCGACCGCCATCTGCGCGCCCTGGCCGAGATCGCCAAGGAGTATCTGGGCCAGGCCATCGTGGTCGAGAACCGCCCCGGCGCCGGCGGCACGCTCGGCCCGAGCAACATGGCCAGGACCGCCCGGCCCGACGGCTACACCATCGCCCAGTTCCCGCTCGGCCTGCTGCGCATGCCGCACATGCAGAAGAGCAACTGGGACCCGCTGACCGACTTCACCTACATCATCGGCGTCTCGGGCTACACCTTCGGCCTCACCGTCAAGGCCGACTCGCCCTACAAGACCTTCAACGACTACATCGAGGCCGCGCGCCGGCAGCCCGGCCAGCTCAACTATGGCTCCACCGGCACCGGCAGCAGCCCGCACCTGCTGATGGAGGAACTCGCCGGCATCGCCAAGGTGCAGCTCACCCACGTGCCGTTCAAGGGCAACGCAGACCTGCAGTCGGCCCTGCTCGGTGGACACGTGATGGCGCAGAGCGACGCCAGCGGCTGGGACAAGTTCGTCGACAGCGGCCAGATGCGCCTGCTGGTGACCTTCGGCGAGCAGCGCACGCAGCGCTGGCCCGAGGTGCCGACCGCGAAGGAACTGGGCTACGGCGTGGTGTCGAGCTCGCCCTATGGCCTGGCCGGCCCCAGCGGCATGGACCCCGCGGTCGTGAAGACGCTGCACGACGCTTTCAAGAAAGCGATGGAGGACCCCAGGCACACCGAGGTGCTCGCCCAGCTCAACCAGGCCATGTGGTACCGCAACGGCGAGGACTACCGCCAGTGGGCGGCGGAGACCTTCGCCAAGGACAAGGCGCTGATCGAGCGCCTGGGGCTGGCGGTCAAATAGGCGGTCACCTGCGATAATCCGCAGGAATGGTTCAAAGCCCGTTGACTGTTCGGTCACCGGGCTTTTTTCTTGGCTGTCACCTTCCCTGCGACCGATCATGACCTCCGCCCTGCACACCTCCGCCCTGAAATCCCTGCCGCTGCTCGCACGCGGCAAGGTGCGCGACAACTACGCCGTGGGCGACGACCGCATCCTGATGGTGG
>CAZFOT010000295.1:0-4101 GCA_964520365.1 uncultured Hydrogenophaga sp. | reverse complement strand
CGTCGGCGATGTCGGCGTTGACGCCGTGGATCACCTGCAGCGATTGCTTGCCCTGGTGGTATTGCTTGATGACGTTCTTGAATTGCAGGGAAGCCATGTGAATGCCTATTTCTCCGTATCGACGAGGCCCTTGACGAACCATTTCTGCATCAGCACCACCACCAGCGCCGGCGGCAGCATGGCCAGGATGGCGGTGGCCATGATGATGTTCCAGTCGTTGGCAGCCTCGCCGCCAGCGAGCATGCGCTTGATGCCGATGACCACCGGGTACATGTCTTCAGAGGTGGTCATCAGCAGGGGCCACAGGTACTGATTCCAGCCGTAGATGAACTGGATAACGAACAACGCGGCGATGGACGTGCGCGACAGCGGCACCAGCACGTCCTTGAAGAAGCGCATCGGGCCGGCACCGTCCACGCGCGCGGCCTCCACCAGCTCGTCGGGCACCGTGAGGAAGAACTGGCGGAACAAGAAGGTGGCGGTGGCCGATGCGATCAGCGGCAGCGTCAGGCCGGCGTAGCTGTTGAGCAGGTTCAGGTCGGCCACCACCTTGTAGGTTGGCAGGATGCGCACTTCCACCGGCAGCATCAGCGTGACGAAGATGGCCCAGAAGCACAGCATCTTGAACGGGAAGCGGAAGTAGACGATGGCGAAGGCCGAGAGCAGCGAGATCGCGATCTTGCCCACGCTGATGACCATGGCGGTGACGAAGCTCACCCACATCATGCGCGCTACGGAGGTGTTGAAGCCCTCCTTGCTCTCGCCGAACAGGGCAGTGCTGTAGGTGTGCCAGAAGTTGCCGCCCGGCAACAGCGGCATGGGCGCCTGGACAATCGCATCCGGCGTGTGCGTGGAGGCCACGAAGGCGAGGTAGATGGGAAAGGCCACGACCAGCACGCCCAGCACCATGATGGCGTGGGAGAGCGCAGCAAGCCAGGGGTTGCGGTCGATCATGCGCGGGCTCCGGTCATCTCAATACTGCACTTTCTTCTCGACGTAGCGGAACTGGACAACGGTCAGCGCGAT
This sequence comes from uncultured Hydrogenophaga sp., assembly GCA_964520365.1. Classification (GTDB taxonomy): domain Bacteria; phylum Pseudomonadota; class Gammaproteobacteria; order Burkholderiales; family Burkholderiaceae_C; genus Hydrogenophaga. Next base: position 3,075 of record CAZFOT010000295.1, on the reverse strand, counting down.
GACGATGATCATCAGCACCACCGACTGCGCGGCCGAGCCACCGAGATCCAGGCCTTTGAAGCCGTCCTGGTAGACCTTGTAGACCAGGATCGAGGTGGACTGGCCGGGGCCTCCCTCGGTCATCGCGTCGATGATGCCGAAGGTGTCGAAGAAGGCATATACCACGTTGATGACGAGCAAGAAGAAGGTGGTGGGCGAGAGCAATGGCAGTTGGATGTTCCAGAAGCGCCGCCAGGGACCGGCACCGTCTATGGCGGCGGCCTCGATCAGCGATTTGGGGATCGACTGCAGGCCGGCCAGGAAGAACAGGAAGTTGTACGAGATCTGCTTCCACACCGAGGCGACGACGATCATGGCCATGGCCTGATCCTCGTTCATCAGGTGGTTCCAGGTGTAACCCAGCTTGCCGAGGTAATGGGTAGCTACGCCGATCGAGGGCGAGAAGATAAAAACCCACAGCACGCCGGCGATGGCCGGTGCCACGGCGTAGGGCAGGATCAGCAGTGTCTTGTAGAACATCGCGCCACGCAGGATGCGGTCGGCGAAGATGGCCAGCGCCAGGGCGAGGCAGATGCCTGTGGCGGCGACCAGGATGGAGAACAGCGCGGTGGTCTTGAACGAGGCCAGGTAGCCCGGATCGTTGAAGATGCGTTCGAAGTTGGCCAGGCCTACCCACTCGGTGTTGATGCCGAAGGCGTCCTCCATCTGCAGCGATTGCAGCAGTGCCTGCCCGGCCGGCAGGAAGAAAAAGATGCCGATGATGGCCAGTTGCGGCAACAGCAGAGCCCAGGGTAGCCACCCGGAGCGGAACAGGACGCGTTTTTCCATCGTCGGTCAACTTTCAAGGCTCTGGCACACGGGAGCGGATCCGGGCAGGGAAAGGCGGGCGATGTGTCTCAGCACCGCCCGGGCATGAACCTGTGCATTGTCGGCGCGATGCCAGGCACCTTGGCCGGCAGCGCTGGCCGGGGAGCACCGCCTCACAGGCGGCTGTTTCTTTACTTGTTGGCCGCCTCGAAGCGGGCCAGCAGTTCATTGCCGCGCGTGACGATGGCGTCCAGCGCTTCCTTGGCCGACTTCTTGCCAGCCCAGATCTGTTCGAGTTCCTCGTCCTCGATGGTGCGGATCTGGACGTAGTTGCCCAGCCGGATGCCGCGCGACTTGTCGGTGGTCTTGCGCACCATCTGCGTCACGGCCACGTCGGTGCCGGGGTTCTTCTGGTAGAAGCCCGATTTTTCGGTCAGTTCGTAGGCGGCCAGCGTGATCGGCAGGTAGCCGGTGCGCTGGTGGCTGGCGGCCTGCACCTCGGGCGTTGAGATGAATTTGAAGAACTCGGCCACGCCCTTGTATTCTTCGGACTTCTTGCCGGCCATGACCCACAGCGAGGCGCCTCCGATCACGGTGTTCTGTGGCGCACCATCCACGTCGGGGTAGTAGGGCAGGCTCGAGATGGCGTACTTGAATTTGGCGTTCTTGGCCACGTCGCCGTAGAAGCCCGAGGAGGTCTGGATCATGGCGCACTCGCCGGCCGTGAACGAGGCCTGTGCGGTGGAACCCCGGCCCTTGTAGACGAATTCGCCGGCCTTGGCCGCGGCAGCCAGGTTGTCGATGTGCTTGACGTGCAGCGGCGAGTTGATCTTCATGCGCGCCTTGTAGCCGTTGGGCGACAGGCCGTTGTGCTCAGTGGCAAATTCGACGTTGTGCCAGGTGGAAAAACTCTCCAGTTGCGTCCAGCCCATCCAGGCCAGTGTCATCGGGCAGTTGTGACCGCTCTCCTTGAGCTTTTTGGCGGCAGCGAACACCTCGGGCCAGGTGGCCGGCGCCTTGTCGGTAGGCAGGCCGGCTTTCTCGAAGGCGTCCTTGTTGATGTAGAAAACCGTGGTCGAGCTGTTGAATGGAAAGCTCAGCATCTGGCCGTTGGGGGCCGTGTAGTAGCCGGCCACGGCGGGGATGTAGACCGATGGGTCGAAGGTGTGTCCGGCGTCGGCCAGAACCTTTGCCACCGGTATCGTAGCGCCCTTGCTTGCCATCATGGTGGCGGTGCCAACCTCGAATACCTGCAGGATGTGCGGCGCGTTGCCGGCGCGGAAGGCGGCGATGGCGGCGGTCATGCCCTCGGTGTAGTTGCCTTTGAAGGTGGGCACCACCTTGTAGTCCTTCTGGCCTTCGTTGAACTGCTTGGCCAAGTCATTGACCCACTCGTTGTTCACTGCGGTCATCGAATGCCACCACTGTATCTCGGTTTGTGCTTGGGCCGGCGTGCTGACGAGGGCGGCGAGCGCCAGCGCGCCCGCGAGGGGAATGAACTTCTTGTGCATGAGTGCTCCTGAGGGGATGGTTCGGAAGGCTGCAGCCTATCGGTCTTGTATGACAGATTGATTGCATACACGTTTATCGGGCGTGACAACAGGGGTTTCCATAGGTGGGCAAGCATATGTTGCGCTGCGGTACCATTCCGGGTTCCCCACTGTCATGCTGGCGACTGCCATACACATGAACGCGCCTTTTTCGCTCCAGCTTCTCGCCGCGGCCACGGACGACGCACCGCGCTTGCGTGAGATCCCCTACAACTACACCTCGTTTTCGGATCGCGAAATCGTGCTGCGGTTGCTGGGCGAGCGGTCCTGGACCCTGCTCGACGGGCTGCGCGGCGAGCGGCGCACCGGGCGTTCCGCGCGCATGCTGTATGAAGTGCTGGGCGACATCTGGGTGGTGCAGCGCAACCCCTACCTGCAGGACGACCTGCTCGACACGCCCAAGCGCCGCCAGCAACTGGTGGACGCCCTGCGCCACCGCCTGGGCGAAGTGCAGAAACGGCGCACGCCGCAGGACGATGCCGCGCGCGACACGCTGGTGGCCGAGCTGCTCGACGCGGCGCGTGCCGCCGTGGACCGTTTCGCGCTGTCTTTTGAGGACATGGCCGCGTTGCGCCAGCGCGCCACCCGGGCCCTGCGCAGACTCACCGCGCGCGACAACATCAAGTTCGACGGTCTCTCACGCGTCTCGCACGTGACCGACGCGACCGACTGGCGCGTCGAATACCCCTTCGTCGTGCTCACGCCCGACAGCGAGGCC
>CAZFOT010000294.1:0-4112 GCA_964520365.1 uncultured Hydrogenophaga sp. | reverse complement strand
CGGCGGAGCCGGACCTTCGGTGCCCCTGGATGGCTGCATGCGCTGCGGATCGCGCTCCGGCGCGGTGAACCCGCCGCCCCCTGAGCGATCGAAGCCCTCAACATGTCCCATGATGCCTCTGTCTGGCTGGTGCTGCTTGCAGCGCTGTTTGCCGCCAACCTGCCTTTCCTGAACGAGCGCTGGCTGGCCATTTTTCCGCGAAAAACCCCCAAGACATTGGGCATGCGGGCGGCCGAGCTGGTGGTCTGCTACCTGCTCGTGGGCGCCCTGGGCCTGGCGCTGGAGCAATCCGCCGGACAGATCTACCCGCAGGGCTGGGAGTTCTATGCCACCACCGGCGCGCTGTTTCTCACGCTGGCGTTTCCCGGCTTCGTCTACCGCTATCTCTATCGCCACCGCAGATGACCGACGACCGCCACCTGCGCGAGACGCCGCTGGCACGCACCGAGCTGCTGCGTGGCCACTTCCTGCACGTGGTGCGCGACACGGTGCGCCTGCCCGACGCCAGCGAGGCGTCTCGCGAATACGTGCTGCACCCGGGCGCGGTGATGGTGGTGGGCTTGCTCGATGATGGCCAGGTGGTGCTGGAACGCCAGTACCGGCATCCGATGGGCCGCACGATGATCGAGTTTCCCGCCGGCAAGCTCGACGCGGGCGAGGACAGCCTGGCCTGCGCGCGGCGCGAGCTGCTCGAGGAGACCGGTTACAGCGCCCGCGAATGGGCGTTCGCCGGGCGCCTGGCGCCCACGGTCGCGTACTCGGACGAACGGATCGACATCTGGTTCGCGCGCGGGCTCACGCCCGGGGAGCGCCAGCTCGATGAAGGGGAGTTCCTCGACGTCTTCGCCGCTGCGCCGGCCCAACTGCAGGCCTGGTGCCGCAGCGGTGAGGTGATCGACAGCAAGACCCTGGCCGGCGCCCTGTGGCTGCACCACGTGCAGCGAGGCGACTGGACCCTGGAATGGTCCACCGAACCCAAGGCGCGGCCGCCGTCGGATAATCGGCCCCATGAAGGTTCTTGACCTGCAATGCGCGCGCCAGCACAGCTTCGAGGGCTGGTTCGCTTCCGAGGGCGATTTTGCCGACCAGCTCGAGCGCGGGCTGGTGACGTGCCCGCTGTGCGGTGACGCCGAGGTCCGCAAGATGCTGTCGGCGCCGCGCCTGAACCTGCACGCCGCGCGCGAGGCGGCGGCCCCGGACCGCCCTCCCGTTGAAGCGGCACAACCGGCGGCCGGGACGGCCGCTTCCCTGCCAGGGCGATGGCTCAAGGCGGTGCGTCACGTGCTGGCGCACACCGAGGACGTGGGTGAGCGTTTCGCCGACGAGGCGCGCGCCATGCACCAGGGCCAGATCGACCCGCGCGGTATCCGGGGGCGGACCAGCCCCGAGGAAGCGCTGGCACTGATCGAGGAGGGCATCGACGTGCTGCCACTGCCCGAGCTTGCACCGCTGAAGGAAACCCTGCAGTAACAGGCGGGCCGGGGCGCGCCGCGCCCGCGACGGCCGCTCTGGCCGTCGATTCCCTGGATTCCTATGACATGCATTTTTTGCATGAAGTCATGGTATGGGTCCATGCAATCCTCTACTGGAGCGGTCGCGCGTCATCCATCGCTCCTAGAATCCAGCGCACTTGCCCTTGCTTCTTCTCGCCCCAATCCGACTGGATGCCCACCATGAAACCGAGTTTTCAGGACGTGTTCTTCTCCGCCGCCGATCCCGAGGAGATGCGCAGCCGCGACCCGGCGGTGCTCAAGGCCATGGCCGACGCGCACCTTGCCTTGCTCAATGCCTCGGCCGCGAACGAGGCGCGAGTCCGCTTGCTGGCGCAGCCCTCCGATCGGGCGCCGGACACGGGAACCAGCCTGGTGCAGATCGTGCATCCCGACATGCCTTTTCTGGTCGATTCGGTCACCATGGCCGTGAACCGCACCGGGCGCACCGTGCACTGGATCGTGCACCCCTTGCTGAACGTGGTCCGCGGCGCCGCGGGCAAGATCTCGCGCATCACGGCGGCGGTGGACCATGCGCCGGGCGAAGGGCAGATGGTGTCGTGCATGCTGGTCGAGTGCGACCGCCTGGCGTCGGACCCTGACGGCCAGACCCTGTGCCAGGTCATCGAGGACACCCTGCGCGACGTGCGCAGCGCCGTTCAGGACTGGCGCGCCATGCTTTCGCGCATCCAGGTGCTCAACGCGAGTTTCACCGCGCTCGACACGCCGGCCGCCGACGAAGCCAAGGCGTTCCTGAGCTGGTTGGAGCAGGGGCACTTCACCTTCCTGGCGGCCGAGGATCACGAGCTCAAGGGCGACCGGCTCGAACCCGTGGCCGGCACCGCGCTCGGCCTGCTGAAGAACGCGGGCCAGCAGGCGCTGCCCAGCCAGCCGGCCGAGCAACTGGTCTCGAACCCGGAGCTGGTGCTCTCGACCAAGTCCATGCGCCGCTCCACCGTGCACCGGCCGGCCTGGCTCGACGCGATCATCGTCAAGCGGATGGACGCCACGGGCCGGCTGGTGGGGGAGAGCCGCTTCTTCGGCCTGTACACCGCCGCCGCCTATGCCGCGCCGGTGGAGCAGATTCCGGTGGTGCGCCAGCACGTGGCCAGGGTCATGGCCGATGCGGGTGTGATCAGGGGCAGCCATGCCCACAAGGCCATGCAGGCCATCCTGGAGACCTACCCGCGCGACGAACTGCTGCAGATCGACGCCGAGACGCTGTCGCGGCACGCCATCGGCATCCTGCGCCTGCAGGAGCGCCAGCGGGTGCGGCTGTTCGTGCGCCGCGGCGCCTACGGCAGCCTGGCCTCGATCCTGGTGTACCTGCCGCGCGACGTGTACACCACGGAGCTGCGCGTCAAGGTCGGCGCCCTGCTCTCGGAGGCGTTCGATGCCGAGTCGGTGGAGTTCACGCCCATGCTCACCGACAGCGCGCTCGCGCGCATCCACTACATCGTGCGCGCCCGCGGCACCTTGCCCGCCGAGGTCGATCTGGCCCGGCTGGAAGCACAGGTGGCGCAGGCCTGCAAGCGCTGGATCGACGGCGTGCACGCCGTCCTGCTGGCCCGCAGCGGCAAGGGCGTGGCCCACCTGGGCGAACTGCTGAACGCCTTTCCCACCGCCTACAGGGAGAACTTCGACGCCGAGACCGCCGCCCGGGACGCGGTGGTCCTGAGCGAGCTCGGCGAGCAGCGGCCGCTGGCATTGAACCTGTACAGCCGCCAGGATCAGGTGCGGCTGAAGACCTATTCGACGCAGAAGATCACGCTGTCGGACGCCATGCCGGTGATGGAAGCCATGGGCGCGCGGGTGCTCGACGAACACCCTTACCACTTCGCCGCGCAAGGCCACTGGATCCACGACTGGGGCATGGCGTTCGCCCGCCCGCTGGACGTGGACCACCTCAAGCCGCGCTTCGAGGAACTGTTCCACGCGGTGTGGCGCCACGAGGTCGAGAGCGATGCGCTCAACCGGCTGGTTCTGTCCACCGAACTCCATGCCCGCGCCATCGCCGTGCTGCGCGCCTACGTGCGCTATTTCAAGCAACTGGGCTTTGCCTTCAGCCAGAGCTATATCGAGGACACGCTGAACGCCAACCCGGCCATCGCGCAGAGCCTGTTCGAGCTGTTCGCCCTGCGTTTCGACCCGGCCGAGTCCGAACGCCGCGCCGAGCGGACCGACGCCAAGGTGCAGGCCATCGAGGCCTTGCTGGCGGAGGTCGCCAGCCTCGAGGAAGACCGCGTGCTGCGCCAGTTCCTGGGCACCATCAACGCCACGCTGCGCACCAACGTGTACCAGAAGGGCCGCGAGTGCATGAGCTTCAAACTCAGCCCGCGCGGCATTCCCGGCATGCCCGAGCCCAAGCCGCTGTTCGAGATCTGGGTCTATTCGCCCCGCGTCGAAGGCGTGCACCTGCGCGGCGGCAAGGTCGCGCGCGGCGGCCTGCGCTGGTCGGACCGGCGCGAGGACTTCCGCACCGAGATCCTGGGCCTGGTCAAGGCGCAGATGGTGAAGAACACGGTGATCGTGCCGGTGGGCTCCAAGGGCGGTTTCGTGCTCAAGCATCCGCCGCCGGCGTCGGACCGCGAGGCCTGGCTGGCCGAGGGCGTGGCCTGCTAC
>CAZFOT010000293.1:0-4131 GCA_964520365.1 uncultured Hydrogenophaga sp. | reverse complement strand
GGCGTCAACAAGGAAGGCCCGTTCGGCGCGTTCTGCGCCGGCGGCGACATCCGCTTCTTTCATCAGGCGGCGCTGACGGGCAATCCCGAGCTCGAGGACTTCTTCACCGAGGAGTACACCCTCAACCACCTGATCCACACCTACCCGAAGCCGTACATCGCCTTCATGGACGGCATCGTCATGGGCGGTGGCATGGGGATCAGCCAGGGGGCGAGCCTGCGCATCGTGACCGAGCGCAGCCAACTGGCGATGCCGGAAACCAACATCGGCCTGTTCCCCGACGTGGGCGGTGGCTATTTCCTGAGCCGGTGCCCGGGGCGGCTCGGCGAATACCTGGCGCTGACGGGGCAGGTGCTGGACGGGCGCGAGGCCCTGTCCGCGGGCCTTGCCGACGGTCACATCGATTCGGGCCGGCTGCCGGGTTTGTGGGCCTCGCTCGCGCAGACACCTTTCGAGAACGGCGCCTCGGTCGAGCGGTGGTGTGCCAGCCACCTGAACGCGGCCGCGGTGGCGCCGACGTGGCCCGTGAAGGAAGTGGACCGGGTGTTCGGCCTGGACAGCGTCGCCGCCATCGTCCAGACCCTCGATGACACCGACAGCGACTGGGCGCGCAGCACCAGCGCCGCCCTGCGCCAGCGCTCGCCACTGATGCTGTGCGTCACCCTCGAACAGATTCGCCGCGCGCGCGGCATGGGCTTGGCGGACGATCTGCGCATGGAGCGGGGACTGGTGAGGCGTTGCTTCCACCTGCGCCCGGGCGCGGGCAGCGAGACCGCCGAGGGCATCCGGGCCCTGGCCATCGACAAGGACCACAACCCCCGCTGGCACCCGGCCACCATCGAGGAGGTGACCCCCGAGCAAGTGGCCGCCTTCTTCGCACAGCCCTGGCCCGCGCACGCCCACCCGCTGAAAGCGCTGGGCTGAAAGAGAACACCCCCCTGCGCCGCTTTGCGGCTTCCCCCCTCTTTTGCGCGCCGCTTTGCGGCGCTTGGAGGGGGGACGGCATCTCGGGCCGGCGGAGCCGGACCCTTGATGCCCCTGGGCTTTGCGCTGCTTCGTTCGTTGCGGGTTTTTCTCCGTCTGGGTGAGAGCCGCGCGACCGAGCAGATCTGCCTCAGCGGTGGCGGGTCTTCATGACGCGCTCCACCTCGCGCTTGCCTTCGCGGTCCTTGATGGTGTTGCGCTTGTCGTGCTCCGCCTTGCCCTTGCCCAGAGCGATCTCGCACTTGACCTTGCCGTTCTTCCAGTGGAGGTTCAACGGCACCAGCGTGTAGCCTTTTTGCTCGACCTTGCCGACCAGCCGGCGGATCTGCTCCTTGTGCAGCAGCAGCTTCTTGGTCCGCGCCGCGTCGGGGTTCACGTGCGTGGACGTGGTGTTGATCGGGTTGACCTGGCAGCCGATCAGGAACAGCTCGCCCGAGCGGATCACGACATAGCCGTCGGTCAACTGCACCTTGCCTTCGCGCAGGGCCTTGACCTCCCAGCCCTCGAGCACCATGCCGGCCTCGAAGCGCTCCTCGATGGCGTAGTTGTACGTCGCCTTGCGGTTTTCCGCGATGCGGCTGTCGGTGCCTTTGGCGGTGGATTTTTTCGAGGAGGAGGCCATGGGGGCAGCGGATGGGGCCGCGCACGGGGCGGGCGGCAAGGCGGGCAAATACAATGAAGGGTCGCGCGGCTTCGACCAGGGGCGCCGCCTGCGGCGGTCCGCGAGGCGCGGTCACGATGTGTTCGCGCGAACTCAGCATTGTATGAAAACCATTCACAAGTCCGTGCTGCTCTGGCACAGCGCTCACGAAATGTTCGCGCTGGTGACCGACATCACGCACTACCCGAGCTTTCTGCCCTGGTGCGAGCGGGGTGAAGTGCTCGAGCGGCTCGACGATGGCGCGGTCGCCCGTGTCGGCATGGCCATTGGCGGCCTGCGCCAGAGCTTCACCACGCGCAACACGCACGAACACGATCGCAAGGTGCTGATGGAACTGGTGGATGGGCCGTTTTCCCACCTGGACGGCTGCTGGGTGTTCACGCCCCTGGGAGACGGCACGCAGCGCGCCTGCAAGGTCGAGTTCACGCTGACCTATGGTTTTTCCAACCAGACCCTCGCCAAGCTGGTGGGGCCGGTCTTCGACAAGATCGCGGGAAGCCTGGTCGATGCCTTCGTCAAGCGCGCCGATCAGGTGTATGGCATCCAATGAGAGGCGCCCCCGGATGAAAGTCGTCCTGGTCTATTCGCCCGCGCCGAGAACCGTCCATGAGGTGGCGCTGGAGGTGCCTCGGGAGACGACGCTGGGCGGTGCACTCGCGCTGTCGGGCTGGCTGGATGCGTACCCCGGGTTGCGCTCGGCGGAGGTCTCGTCCGGGATATGGGGGCGCCGGGCAGGCCCGGATGCAACGCTGCGCGAAGGCGATCGGGTGGAGTTCTACCGCCCGCTCAGGGTGGACCCCAAGGTGGCCCGGCGCGAGCGCTTCGTTGGACAGGGTGCTCGCGCCGCGGGGCTGTTCGCCCAGCGGCGGCCAGGGTCGAAGGCGGGCTACTGAAGCTGCCGCGCGGGCGCCGCGCCGCAATCCTTGCCGATGATCTCGCTCAGGCGGCGGGTTTCGGCGCCGCGCGCCGCGTCGTCCATGATTTCGCGCTCGCCTTTTGCGTTGGTCGTCGCGATGCGGACACCCGAATCCAGCGTGGCCTTGGCCCGCTGGGCACGCTCGCAGTTCTCGGCGCGCAGCTTGGCGACGCGGGCCTCCTCGGCCTTTTGCTTGGCTTCCTCGGCCGCCTCGGCCTGGCGCTTGCGGGCTTCGAGCTGTTCGTCGCGCGCCGGCGGCTTGGGGGCTGCGGGCGCGGCCGCGCTGGTGGCGTCCTCGCCCGGGAGCGCGACCGGCTCCACAGGCACGCGCGCGCCCGGCCGCTGGAGAATGTTCTTTTCGGCGATACCCGCCGGGGGAGGGGTGTCGCTGAAGACCTTGCGGCCCGCGCCGTCGATCCACTGCCATTGGGCCATGGCCGTCGAGCTGATCGATAGCGCGATAACCGCAACAAGAAAAGCCCCCACGCTCCACCGCTGCCGGGCCGCCCCAAGGCAAAAAGCGCCCCCCAAGGGGGCGCTTTTTGCCTTGGGGCGGCCCGGCGGCGAAAAAGGTCCGTTGCCACCAGCTGCGAAGAGGGGTTTTCTGTGCCATTCGCGCAGTTTAGCGTCGGCCTCGAAAGCCGTGGCGGCACGGGCGCCGGCCTGTGGCGCACAGGATGCAGTTTTGGCGGCTTTGGAGGCGAAAAATGGCCGTTTTGGGCCATTCCGGGAAACGTCCGTCCGCCCCATGGGACCGTTGGTCGCCGGATACAATAGCGCTTTTGGAGCTTTTTCCCCATGCGCCTCCTCGGCAAAGCGCTCACCTTCGACGACGTGTTGCTGGTGCCAGCGTACTCCCAGGTCCTGCCCAAGGACACCTCGCTCGCCACCCAGTTTTCCCGCAACATCAAGCTGAACCTGCCGTTGGTGTCCGCCGCCATGGACACCGTGACCGAGGCCCGGCTGGCGATCGCGATCGCCCAGGAAGGCGGCATCGGCATCGTGCACAAGAACCTCACGCCGCAAGAGCAGGCCGCGCACGTGGCCAAGGTCAAGCGCTACGAATCCGGCGTGCTGCGCGATCCGGTGGTGATCACGCCCCAGACGACCATCCGCGAGGTCATGAAGCTCTCGGACGAGCTGGGCATCTCGGGCTTTCCGGTGGTCGAGGCGGGCCGGGTGGTCGGCATCGTCACCGGCCGCGACCTGCGCTTCGAGACCCGCTACGAGCTGCCGGTGAGCGAGATCATGACGCCGCGCGAGCGCCTGGTCACCATGCCCGACGGCACCACGCCGGCCGAGGCCAAGACCCTGCTCAACAAGCACAAGCTCGAACGCCTGCTGCTGGTCAACGATGCCTTCGAGCTCAAGGGCCTGATCACGGTCAAGGACATCACCAAGCAGCTCAACTTCCCCAACGCCGCGCGCGACGCGGCCGGCCGCCTGCGCGTGGGCGCGGCGGTGGGCGTGGGCGAGGGCACCGAGGAGCGCGTCGAGGCGCTGGTCAAGGCCGGCGTGGACGCCATCGTGGTGGACACGGCCCACGGCCACAGCAAGGGCGTGCTCGACC
>CAZFOT010000292.1:626-4152 GCA_964520365.1 uncultured Hydrogenophaga sp. | reverse complement strand
ACCCCCGCCGCGCTGCGCGCGACCCCCTCAAGGGGGCAACGCGAGTGGCCCGGCAGAGCCGGCTCCACCGCGTTCTGGACGCAGACACCTCGCTCCGGGTGTTTCATTTGTTTTTGACCACCGCGTAGCGCCGCAGCGTTGCTTCTCTTGCTCGCGCGTGGTCCACGATGGGCATGGGGTAGGTCTCGCCCAGCACGATGCCCGCCGCGGCCCTCTCGATCTCGTCGGCCTTCCAGGGCGCGTGGATGACGGCATCGGGCAGACCCGCCAACCGGGGCAGGTAGCGCCGGATGAACTTGCCGCCGGGGTCGAACTTCTCGCTTTGCGTGACGGGGTTGAGCATGCGCAAGCGCGGTTGCGCATCGCAGCCGGTGGAGCTGGCCCATTGCCATCCGCCGTTGTTGGTGGCGAGGTCGAAGTCGATCAGGTGCTCCGCGAAATGGCGCTCGCCCCAGCGCCAGTCGATCCCGAGGTCCTTCACCAGAAAGCTGGCCGCCACCATGCGCAGGCGGTTGTGCATGTAGCCGGTCTGGTGGAGCTGCGCCATGGCCGCGTCCACCAGCGGATAGCCGGTGCGGCCTTCGCACCAGGCCGCGAACAAGGCCTTGGCGTGCTTACCGTGCTCGAACCGGAGTTGGTCGTACCCGGGCCTGAAGGCCTTGTCCACCACCTGGGGGAAGTTCGCCAGCACTTGGTGGTAGAAGTCGCGCCGGATCAGTTCCGAAAGCCAGGCGCTGGCGCCCGCGATGCCCTGCAGATGCATCTGGTGGGCGACCGACGCCAGCCGCCGGACCGAGATGGTGCCGAAGCGCAGGTGCGCGCCGAGGTAGCTGGGGCCCTTGACGGCAGGGAAGTCGCGCGCCTGGCCGTATCGGTCGATGCGCTGCACGAAATCCTCGAACAGCCGGTGCGCGCCCGCGCTGCCGGTGGGCAAGGGCAGTTGCGACAGGTTGGTGGCCTGGAATCCGATCGCTTCCAGGCTGGGGACGGGGGCGGCCAGGCCGGGCAGCACCGGCGCCAGCGCCGCCGCGCACTTCTGCACGGGGTAGGGCTTGAGGTGGTCGGGCGTGAGCTGGCCGAGCCAGGCGTTCCTGTACGGCGCGAACGCGCCGAAGGCCTGGCCGGCCTGGGTGAGCACTTCTCGCCGCTCGAAGATCACATGGTCCTTGTGGCTGTGCATCAGGATGCCGGCGTGCGCGAGGCTGCCGAACACCTGCGCGTCGCGCGCGAGCGTGGCGGGTTCGTCGTCGTGGTTGGCGAACACCGCCTGCACCTGCAACTGCCGGGCCAGGGCGGGCACGCCGGCCTGGGCACGGGTGTGCCGCACGATCAGCCCCGCGCCCGCGGTTCCGTGCTGGCTGGCCAACTGGCGCAACTGCGCGTCCAGGTCGAGCAGCGACGCGCGGACGAATTCGACGCGCCGGTCGGCGCTCATGCCCCGAGCGAGCAGCGGATCGAGGATGTCGGTGTCGAACACGAACACGCACCACACCTGCCGGCAGGCCTTGAGCGCGTGGTGCAGGGCGGCGTTGTCCTCGGTGCGCAGGTCCCTGCGGAACCACATCAGCCCTTTGTCGTAGGTGTTCATGAGGGTGCCAAGGAGGAAACAGCCGAAGAATGGTGACCTTAGAATGGCCGCATGCCGGACGATTCTGCGCCCATCAACCTGACCAATCATTTCCTGATTGCGATGCCCGCCCTCAACGACGAACTGTTCGGGCGCAGCGTGGTCTTCCTGTGCGAGCACAGCGACAAGGGCGCGCTGGGGCTGGTGATCAACAAGCCCAGCGACATTCTCCTGTCCCGCCTTTTCGAGAAGGTGGACCTGCCCCTGGAGCGGGACGACCTGAGCAGCCAGCCGGTGTTCCAGGGTGGCCCGGTGCAGACCGAGCGCGGTTTCGTGCTGCACGAGGCGGTCGAAGGCGGCGAGGGTGAATCGGTGTACGCGTCCACCCTGTCCATTCCCGGCGGGCTGGAGATGACGACCTCCAAGGACGTGCTGGAGGCCATTTCCTCGGGCGCCGGGCCGCGCAAGGTGTTCGTGACGCTGGGCTATTCGTCCTGGGGCCAGGGGCAGCTCGAATCGGAGATCACCGAAAACAGCTGGCTCACGGTCGAGGCCGACCCGAGCCTGATCTTCGATGCCCCCGTGGCCGAGCGCTACGAGCGTGCGATGGGCCTGCTGGGCCTGCAGCCCTGGATGCTCTCACCCGACGCAGGACATTCGTGATGCCCCCACGCTCCACCGCTGCGCGGGCCGCTGCCCCCCGTGGGGGCTGGGCCCGCCTTGGGAGCGGCCCGGCGGCGGGCCCGGTGGCTCCCTTGCCGCAGGGAGTCGAGCCTGAAGTTCCCGCGGGTTGCCAGCGCTTCCTGGCCTTTGATTTCGGTCTCAAGCGCACCGGCGTGGCCAGCGGCAACCGCCTCACCCGCACCGCGACGCCACAAGCCACCATCCGTGCCGAGGGCGACGCGCGCTTCACACAGATCGCGCAGCGCCTGAAGGAGTGGCAGCCCGACGCCCTGGTGGTGGGCGTGCCCTATCACCCGGACGGTGCCGCGCACGAGAATACGGCCCGCGCGTTGAAGTTCGCGCGCCAGTTGCGCGGCCGCCATGGCCTGCCGGTGTTCGAGGTGGACGAGCGCTACAGCACCACCGAAGCCCACAGCCTGGGTGCCGAAGACGCCGATGCCGCGTCGGCCTGCATCATCCTGGAACAGTTCCTGAGGAGCCTGCCTTGACGAAAACCACGAGCGACGCCGGGCCGCCCCAAGTCGCGAGCGCCCCCCCGGGGGGCAGCGCAGTACACGAAGTGACAAGCGTGGGGGCCATTCCGCCACTCGATGCCGAAGCCCTGTATGAGGGGCTGCGCGACGCGGTGAAACAATTCATGGGCGATTCGCCCGTGCCCCTGGTGCTGGTGGGCATCACCTCGGGGGGCGCGTGGCTCGCCGAACGGCTGCAGCGCGACCTGGGCCTGCCCGGCGCGGCGGGCATCATCTCGTCGGCCATGCACCGCGACGATTTTTCCCGGCGCGGACTGGCGAGCAGCGCGCAGACCGCGCTGCCTTTCGATGTCAACGGCGCCCACGTGCTGCTGATCGACGACGTGCTCTACACCGGGCGCACGCTGCGCGCGGTGATCAACGAGCTGTACGACTACGGTCGCCCGGCCAGCGTCAAGCTCGCGGTGCTGGTGGACCGGGGCGGGCGTGAGCTGCCGATCGAGGCCAACGTGTGCGCGGCGAAGGTGGCCCTGTCCGAGGGCCAGTCGCTCGAACTCGCGCGCGACGGCAGCGGGCGCCTGAGCTTCGTGCTGGAAAACAAGAAAGGCTGACCGTGGCACGCAACCCCCAGCTCAACAAGAACGGCGAACTCATCCACCTGCTCTCCACCGAGGGCCTCTCGCGCGACATCCTGACCCAGATCCTGGACACCGCGGCCAACTTCGTGAGCGTGAGCAGCCGCGAGGTGAAGAAGGTGCCGCTGCTGCGGGGGAAAAGCGTGTTCAACCTGTTCTTCGAGAAC
>CAZFOT010000292.1:0-616 GCA_964520365.1 uncultured Hydrogenophaga sp. | reverse complement strand
TGTTCGACTATGGCAGCCCGGCGGCGGTGCAGCTGGCCGTGCTGGTTGACCGTGGCGGGCGCGAACTGCCGGTGCAGCCCGACTTCGCCGGCGCGCGTGTCAACCTGCCCGCCACGCAATCGCTGGCGCTGGCGCGCGACGCGGCCGGCCGCTTCAGCTTCCAGGTGGAGGGCGCCTGATGCTCTCCAGACGCAACCCGCAACTCAACAAGCACGGCGAGCTGATCCACCTGCTGTCGGTGGAAGGCCTGCCGCGCGACATCGTCACCCATATCCTCGACACCGCCTCCAGCTTCGTGAGCGTGAGCGACCGCGAGGTGAAGAAGGTGCCGCTCCTGCGCGGCAAGAGCGTGTTCAACCTGTTCTTCGAGAACAGCACGCGCACCCGCACCACCTTCGAGATCGCGGCCACGCGCCTCTCGGCCGACGTGATCAACCTCGACATCGCGCGCAGCTCCACCGCCAAGGGCGAGTCGCTGCTGGACACCATCGCCAACCTCAGCGCCATGGCGGCCGACATCTTCGTGGTGCGGCACAGCGAGTCGGGCGCGCCCTACCTGATTTCGCAGCACGTAGCGCCGCACGTGCACGTGATCAATGCCGGCGACGGGCGCCAC
>CAZFOT010000291.1:0-4185 GCA_964520365.1 uncultured Hydrogenophaga sp. | reverse complement strand
TGGTGCGCGGGGGGGGACTCGAACCCCCACACCATTGCTGGCGTCAGGACCTAAACCTGGTGCGTCTACCAATTTCGCCACCCGCGCGCCTCGCAGGGGGTTTCCGGCGCAGCGCGAGGGGTTCGCTGTGCGGCCGGTCGCCCACTTCACGGCAACCTTAGATTGTAGCCGTTGCGCCGACCCTGGCGGCTCAGGCTTCCAGGCGCTGGCGCAGCACCCGCACCGCGCTGCCGGGGGTGGTGAGCACGGGCAGGCCAAGCGCCTTGTGCACGGCGCGCTGCGCGCGCGCCATGCTGAACTGGGCCAGCGCGATCACGTCGCAACCCTGATCGGCCAGCCAGCGCGCGGCCTCGACCACGCGCTCGTCGTGCCCGGCATCGTCGCCCTGGTTCAGGGCCTCCATGGCGCCCTCGGCCAGGCGGGTGAGCAACTCGGTGCCGGGCGGGAACTCGGGCGGCATGGAGACCAGCGTGGGCGCGAACGAGGCCACCAGGCCGATGCGCCCGCCCCGCGCCACGGCTTCGGCCACCATGGCCTCGTTGGGCTTGAGCACCGGCATGCCCGGGCGGCGCGCGGCCACCGCCTCGATGCAGGGGCCGAACGCCGAACAGGTGAACAGGATGGCCTGCGCGCCCGTGCCTTCGGCATACGCCGCCAGCGTCTCGAAGCGCTGGTGCATGGCCGTGTCCAGCCCGGCCCCGCCGCGCGCGAGGTCGGCCGAAAGGCTGTCGTCGAGCAAGTTCATGCGCACCGCCTCGGGCCAGGCGCGCGCCATCTCCTCGTTGATCGGCGCCACCGAATGCGCCAGCGCGTGGATGAGGGCGACGCGCGTCATGCCGCGGACGCGGTGGCGTCGGGCCGCGCGCGCATGCGCCGGCCCTGTCCCCACCACAGCAGCGCCACCAGCAGCAGGCCGGGCAGGTAGACCCAGGACGCGGACATCCGCTCGCTGGGCACCATCACCGCGGCGACCTCCCAGCCGGGCTCGAAGCCGCTCTTGCGCGCCTGGCTGCCGAAGCGCACGTTGGCGATCTGCACCTGGTCGCCGAGCGCGACGACGCTCAGGCCGGCCTTGTCGAGGCGCTCGCGGCCGGCTCCCGGTTCGGCAAGCTGCACCGCGACGGTCTTGCGGACCTCGTCGCCTTCGATGTTGGTACCGAAGATCTGCAGCACCAGGCGTTCCTTCTCGCCCATTGCCTCGGCCACCTGGAAGATCTCGCCGGCCGGTGCCTCGCGGTACGGCGGCGCGTACTTGTCCATCACCCAGTCGGGGCGGAACAGCACGAAGGTCGCCACCAGCAGCAGCACCACTTCCCACCAGCGGCACTTGATGCGGAACCACGCCATGGTCGCGGCGGCGAAGGTCAGCGAGGCCACGGTCGCGGTGAGTGCCACCAGCGCGATGTCCCACCAGCCGCGCACGTCGATCATCAGCAGCGCCGGGTTGAAGATGAACACAAACGGCAGCACCACGGTGCGAAGCGCGTACATGGAGCCCTGGATGCCGGTCTGGATCGGGTCCTCGCCCGAGATCGCCGCGGCCGCGAAGTTCGCCAGCCCCGCCGGCGGCGTCACGTCGGCCATGATCCCGTAATAGAACACGAACAAATGCACCGCGATCAGCGGAATCACCAGCCCCGACTGCGCCCCGAGCTCGACGATGACCGGCGCCATCAGCGAGGCCATCAGCACGTAGTTGGCGGTGGTCGGCACGCCCAGACCCAGCACCAGGCAGACGAAGGCGGTGAACAGCAGCATGATGATCACGTTGCCCTGCGAGACCAGCTCGACGAAGTCGGTCATGCGGAAACCCAGGCCGGTGAGCGTGATGCCGCCGACGATGATGCCCGCAGTCGCCGTGGCAATGCCGATGCCGATCATGTTGCGGCTGCCGGCGTTCAGGCCCTGGAGCACCTCATGCACACCGTCCATCCACACCCGCGCCGGCATGCCCTGGCCGCGGAAGAAAGTGATGAGCGGGCGCTGCGTGAGCATCAGCGCGATCATGGTCACCGTGGCCCAGAAGGCCGAGAGCGCGGGCGAGAGCTCGTCCACCGCCAGACACCAGATCAGCACGCCGATGGGTATCAGGTAGTACAGCCCGGCGCGCACGGTCGGCCAGGTCGGTGGCAGCACCGGGTTGTTGACGTCGATGTCCTGCGGCAGGTCGGGGTCGCGCGCGGCCACGCGCAGCAGCCACAGATACAGAGCCACCAGCAGCCCCACCAGCACGTAGGGGGCGGCCTCACCCAGCAGGGTGCGCGTGCCGATGGCGATCCAGTAGATGGCGCTTACCACGGCGATGGTGCCGGTGATGCCCATCGCGCGGGCCATGAATTTCTCGCGCCCGGTGCGCCCCTGGGCCTGCGCCATCGGCTTGATGCCCAGCTTGAGCGCCTCCAGGTGCACGATGTAGAACAGCGCGACATAGGAGATCACCGCCGGCAGCAGTGCGTGCTTGATGATGTCCACGTAGGGAATGCCGACGTATTCCACCATCAGGAAGGCCGCCGCGCCCATCACGGGCGGCATGATCTGGCCGTTGATCGACGAGGCGGTCTCGATCGCGCCGGCCTTCACGCCGCCGTAGCCGGCCTTCTTCATCAGCGGAATGGTGAAGATGCCGCCGGTGACGACGTTGGAGACCGACGAGCCCGAGATCAGGCCGTTGAGCGCCGACGACACCACCGCCACCTTGGCCGGCCCGCCGCGCAGGTGGCCCAGCATGGCGAACGACACCTGCATCATGTAGTTGCCGCCGCCGGCGCGGTCGAGCAGCGAGCCGAACAGCACGAAGATGTAGATGAAGGCCACCGACACGCCCAGCGCGACGCCGTAGACGCCTTCGGTGGTGAGCCACATGTGCGAGGCCATGCGCTGCAGCGAGGCGCCCTTGTGCGCGATCACGTCGGGCAGGTAGGGGCCCAGGAACATGTAGCCCAGGAACACCAGGCCCAGGATGGTCATGGGCAGGCCGACGGCGCGGCGCGTGGCTTCGAGCAGCAGCACGATGCCTGCGCAGGCCGTGACGATGTCCAGCGTGCTCGGCTGGCCCGGCCGCGTGGCCAGCTCGCGGTAGAACAGCATCAGGTAGGCGCCGGCGAAGCCCGCGGCCAGCGCCAGCGCCCAGTCGTGCAGCGGAATGCGGTCGCGCGGCGAATACCGCGACGCCGGAAACGCCAGAAAGGCCAGGAACAGCGCCGTGCCCAGGTGGATGGCGCGCGCCTCGGTGTCGTTGAGCACGCCGAAGCCCAACGCGAAGGGCAGCGGCGAGGCGTACCAGAGCTGGAACAGCGCCCAGCCCAGCGCCCCCAGGAAGATCACCTGCCCCGGCAGCCCGGCGACCGAGCGCCCTCCCGTGTCCACGTCCGCGACCAGTTGCTGCAGGTCGGGCGGTGCCTTGTCAATGTCGCTCATTTTTTTGCCTTTCTTCCCGTGTCCAGGAACCTTTCACGAAAAAGGCGGATGGCCTTGCACGGTCCATCCGCCTTTTGCATCGGCCAATCAGGCGTTGGCTCTTACTTGACCCAGCCCTTTTCCTTGTAGTAGCGTGCCGCGCCATCGTGCAGCGGCGCGCTCAGGCCGTTCTTGACCATGTCCTCGGGCTTGAGGTGGCCGAACGCAGGGTGCAGGCGCTTGAAGTCGTCGAAGTTCTCGAACACCGCCTTGACCACCTGGTAGATGGTGTCGGCCGGCACCTTGGACGAACTCACGAACGTGGCCAGCACGCCATAGGTCTCGGTGGCCTGCGGGTTGTTCGGATACAGGCCGGCGGGAATCGTGGCCTTCGCGAAGTAGGGATGATCGGCGACCAGCTTGTCGACCACCGGGCCGGTCAGCGGCACCAGTTTGGCGCCGCAGCTCGTGGTCGGGTCCTGGATGTTGGCCGAGGGATGGCCCACGGCGTAGAAGAAGCCGTCGATC
This sequence comes from uncultured Hydrogenophaga sp., assembly GCA_964520365.1. Classification (GTDB taxonomy): domain Bacteria; phylum Pseudomonadota; class Gammaproteobacteria; order Burkholderiales; family Burkholderiaceae_C; genus Hydrogenophaga. Next base: position 261 of record CAZFOT010000291.1, on the reverse strand, counting down.
TTGCCATCGCACAGCGCCGGGCCATGCTCGTCGGCCTTGAGCTCGGAGGCCAGGCTGAAGTCGGACATCTTCCAGCCCAGCGCGGCGATCAGTTGCTGCGACGAGGCCAGCGTGCCCGAGCCGGGGTTGCCGACGTTGAAGCGCTTGCCCTTGAAGTCCTCGAACTTGCCGATGTTGGCTTCCTTGCGGGCCACCACGGTGAAGGGCTCGGGGTGCACGGCGAAGGCGGCGCGCAGGTCGCCCACGGCACCGGCGTCCTTG
>CAZFOT010000290.1:0-4194 GCA_964520365.1 uncultured Hydrogenophaga sp. | reverse complement strand
GCCGAATTCGCTCTCCACCGTGGACAGGGCGGCCTCGGCTTCGTCTTCGGCTTCCTCTTCGGTGGCGGCGGTGGGGCCGGTGTTGTTGAGCAGCAGGGTCTCGGCGTCGGGCGTCTGTTCGTAGACGGCCACACCCATGTCGTTGAGCAACGAGACCACCACTTCCAGCGTCTCGGCTTCCACCAGCTTGTCGGGCAGGTGGTCGTTGATCTCGCCGTGGGTGAGGTAGCCGCGTGTCTTGCCCAGCTTGATCAGGGTCTTGAGGCGTTCGCGGCGGGTCTTGGCTTCTTCTTCGGACAGGACGGTCTCGTCCAGGCCGAATTCCTTCATCAGCGCGCGCTCCTTGGCCTTGCTGATCTTCATGCGCAGCGGCTTGACCTTCTCGGCCGGCTGCGCCGTGGTGTCCACCGCTTCGGCTTCGGGTTCGCCGGTCAGGTCGTCCTCGATGTCGCTCAGGTCGGCATCGTCCAGGTCGGCGCCGGCCTTGCCCTTGGCATCGGCCTTGGGTTTGCGGCCGCGCTTGGCGGCGGGTTTCCCGGCCGCATCGGCCTTGACGGGGCGCCCGGCCTTCTTCTTCGCCGGCGCGGCGTCGGTGGCCAGTTCTTCGTCGAGCGCTGGTGGGGTGGCCTTGCTGACGGTGGCCTTGGCCGCGGCCTTGGTGGTGGGTTTCGTTGCGGGTTTCGTGGTCACTGCGGGAGGGGCTTTCTTGATGCGGGCCTGTGGGGTGGCCTTGGCTGCGCTGGCCTTGCTGGCGGTTTTTCTGGCACTGGAGACGGCAGGCGTACTGGACTTCTTCGCGGGCATGAGGACCTCAAAAAAATGTCGGACAGGAACCGGCGGAACAGGCAGAAAGCGCCAGGAAGCCGCGCGTGGCGGTCACCCCGGTGATTCCGTGAAGCACATATGCCCGCCTTTTGCCGGAAGGGGCGGGCCTGCAAGCTGTGGGGGCGAACATTTGGTGTGCAGTCCTTGCGGGGTGCGTCAGGACCGCTGTGGTCGCTGAGGTGGCCAGGAAAAGGTTCCATGTAGCCCCTTGCATGGGGGCCGGGCCGGTGCCGGAGGTGCTGCTGTCGCGCTTGCGGTGCAAAACCTTGGATTATACCTGGCGAACCGCTTGCAGGGCCAGGATCTGGAGGCGGATCTCCCTCAGCCGCAGAAGGGTAGCCGCGTCTGGCCGCTCCAGGCCGGCCAGGCGCTCGCTCTCGCGCTCGAGCTGGTCCCGGCGCAGGGCGTTCATGATGCCGTCGAACTCGGCCGCCTCGGCATGGTCGTGAGCGCCCAGCATCACCACGTCCACCTGCGCGCAGGCAAAGGCTTCCTGCTCGTGCCCGCGCAGGGCTTCGCGCAGCGCGGCCCAGGGCTGGTGGCCGTGCTCGTGCAACTGCGATTCCAGCCAGGCGAACAGGGGGCCGTGGGGCGCGGGCAGTTCGGCCAGCAGATGGTGGTCGTCGTTGGACAGGCTGTCCCAGGACCGCGTGTCCGACAACAGCAGGCCCAGGGCGCGGTCGGCACGGCTCACCACGCCGCGGCGCTGGCTCGGGGAATGGGCATGCCAGGCGTGCACGGTGTGGGCCTGGCGCTGCCGGCCGTGCGGCGCATGGGCGGGCCGGCTGGGCGCGGCGGCCGCCTGGCGCCGCTGCCCGCCCGCGGGTGTCCACAGGCGCAGCAAGTCCTGGGCGTCGAGCTGCGAGGTATGGGCGATTTCGCCCAGCAACTGGGTTTTCAGGGCGCCTTCGGGCAATGCGTCCCAGAGCGGGCGTGCCTGGGTGCTCATGCGGGCACGGCCTTCGGCGGTATCGAGGTCGCAGTCGGCGCTGGCGGACTCGACCAGGAAGCGCGACAGCGGCACGGCCTCTTTCACGCACTGGGCGAAGGCGGCCTCGCCGTTGGCGCGGATGAAGCTGTCGGGGTCGTGCTCGGCGGGCAGGAACAGGAACTTGACGCTGCGCGTGTCGGTGGCCAGGGGCAGGGCGGCATCGAGCGCCTTGCGCGCGGCGCGGCGGCCGGCGCCGTCGCCGTCGAAGCTGAAGACGATCGCATCGGTGAAGCGGAACAGCTTCTGCACGTGCTCGGGCGTGCAGGCCGTGCCCAGCGTGGCCACGGCGTTGGCGAAGCCGAGCTGGGCCAGCGCCACCACGTCCATATAGCCCTCGGTGACGAGGGCATAGCCCGCCACCCGGATCGCGGTGCGGCCCTCGAACAGGCCGTAGAGCTCGCGGCCTTTGCTGAACACCGGGGTCTCGGGCGAGTTGAGGTACTTGGGTTCGCCCTTGTCGAGCACGCGCCCGCCGAAGCCGATGCACTCGCCCTTGACGTTGCGGATCGGGAACATGATGCGGTCGCGGAAGCGGTCGTAGCGCTTGGCCTGGCCGTCGGCGCCCTTTTCGTCCTCGTGCTCGATTACCAGGCCCGATTCCACGAGCAGCGGCTCCGAATAGTCGGGGAACACGCTGGCCAGCGCGCGCCAGCCTTCGGGCGCGTAGCCCAGGCCGAAGGTCTTGGCGATCTGGCCGGAGAGGCCGCGCCCTTTCAGGTAGTCCACGGCGCGCGGCGTGGCCTTGAGCTCCCTGGCGTAGGCCTGGCCGGCTTTCTCCAGCACGCCGGTCAGCGTGGCCTGCTTCTGGCGCTGCTGCGCGGCGCGCTCGCGGTCCTGCGGCGAGGCGTCGTCCTCGGGCACTTGCAGGCCGGTTTGCTGGGCCAGGTCCTTCACCGCTTCGATGAAGCTCATGCCGGCGTGCTCCATGAGGAAGCCGATGGCGTTGCCGTTGGCCCCGCAGCCGAAGCAATGGTAGAACTGCTTGGTGGGGCTGACGCTGAACGAAGGCGATTTCTCGCCGTGGAAGGGGCATAGGCCCATCAGGTTGGCGCCGCCCTTCTTGAGCTGCACGTAGCGGCCCACCACGTCGACCACGTCGACGCGGTTGAGCAGTTCCTGGATGAAGGTCTGGGGGATCGCCACTGGAGTATTCTGAACCAAGCCCATCCGGGCGCTATGGAGACAAGCCCATGACCAGCATCTTCGACCAGGACCTGCCCCGCACCGAAGCCAACTTCGCGCCCATTTCGCCCCTGTCGTTCCTGGAGCGAACGGCCGAGGTCTACCCCGACCGGCTGGCCGTGGTGCACGGCGCGCTGCGCCAGAGCTGGAGCCAGACCTATGCGCGCTGCCGGCGCCTGGCCAGCGCGCTGCAGCGCGCCGGCATCGGCAAGAACGACACCGTGGCGGCGGTGCTGCCGAACACGCCGCCCATGGTGGAAGCCCACTTCGGCGTGCCCATGGCCGGCGCCGTGCTCAACGCCATCAACACCCGGCTCGACCCCGAAGCCATCGCCTTCATGCTCGACCACGGCGAGGCCAAAGCCGTGATCGTGGACCCGGAGTTCTCGCCGACCGTGCAGAAGGCGCTGGCGCTGCGCAAGGCCACCACGCCCCTGCTGGTGATCGACGTCGAAGACGGCGTCTACCAGGGGCCTGCGACCCGCATCGGCAGCACCACCTACGAGGCATTCCTGGCCGGCGGCGATGCGGCCTTCGCCTGGCAGTTGCCGGGCGACGAATGGGACGCCATCGCGCTCAACTACACCAGCGGCACCACCGGCAACCCCAAGGGCGTGGTCTACCACCACCGGGGCGCGGCCATGAACGCCATCTCCAACGTGCTGGAGTGGGACATGCCCAAGCACGCGGTCTACCTGTGGACGCTGCCCATGTTCCACTGCAACGGCTGGTGCTTTCCCTGGACGGTGGCCGCGCGTGCCGGAGTGAACGTGTGCCTGCGTCGGGTGGAGGCGCAGGCCATCTTCGACGCCATGCGCCAGCACGGCGTGACGCACTACTGCGGCGCGCCCATCGTGCACGGCATGCTGGTCAATGCGCCGGCCGCGATGAAGGAAGGCGTGCCCGCCGGCGTGAAGGCCATGGTGGCCGGCGCCGCGCCGCCGGCTTCCATGATCGAGGGCATGGAGCAGATGGGCTTCGACCTCACCCACGTGTACGGCCTGACCGAGGTCTACGGCCCGGCCACCGTGTGCGCCAAACACGAAGCCTGGGACACGCTCGACATCGGCGAACGCGCGCGCCTCAATGCCCGCCAGGGCGTGCGCTACCACCTGCAGCGCGACGTGCGCGTGCTCGACCCCGAGACCATGCAGCCCGTGCCGCAAGACGGCGAGACCATGGGCGAGATCATGTTC
>CAZFOT010000289.1:0-4195 GCA_964520365.1 uncultured Hydrogenophaga sp. | reverse complement strand
CAACACGCTCAACTACCTGGACATCAAGACCGTGGTGGTGAGCTGCGGCACCTGCTACGACCAGCTCCAGGGTTACGAGTTCGACAAGATCTTCCCTGGCTGCCGCATCATCGACATCCACGAGTACCTGCTGGAAAAAGGCATCACGCTGCCCGCCGGGCAGGGCGGCTACCTCTACCACGACCCTTGCCACACGCCCATGAAGCTGCAGGACCCGATGAAGACGGTGAAGGCGCTGATGGGCGACAAGGTGGTGGAGAGCAAACGCTGCTGCGGCGAAAGCGGTGGCCTGGCCACGTCGCGGCCCGACATCTCCACCCAGGTCCGTTTCCGCAAGGAAGAAGAAATCCGCAAGGGTGAAGCCAGCCTGCGTGCCACGGGCGGCGTGGGCGAGAAGGACAACATCAAGATGCTGACCTCCTGCCCGAGCTGCCTCATGGGCCTGAACCGCTATCAGGACGATCTTCAGAACGGCCTGCTCGAAGCCGACTACATCGTCGTGGAGATGGCGCGCAAGATCCTGGGCGAGCAGTGGATGCCCGAGTACGTGGCGCGCGCCAACCAGGGCGGCATCGAGCGCGTGCTCGTTTGAACACGTCCGGCACCCGGCCGGACACAGGAGACAGACACACATGGCAGGACTCGAGAAAAACACCCCGGTGCCGCAGGACATCACGCTGCATGGCAAGTCGCGAGTGCTGGAGGTCCGTTTTTCGGACGGCAGCGAGTTCCAGATTCCGTTCGAGCTGATGAGGGTCTATTCGCCCTCGGCCGAGGTGCAGGGCCATGGTCCCGGCCAGGAAGTCCTGCAGACCGGCAAGCGCGACGTGGGCATCCTGGCCCTGGAGCCGGTGGGCAACTACGCCGTGCAGCCCACGTTCACCGATGGGCACACATCCGGCATCTTCTCCTGGGACTACCTCTACTTCCTCGGGTCGAAACAGGACGAACTGTGGGCCGATTACAACGCCAGGCTGCAAGCGGCGGGCGTAGGTCGCGATGCGCCCATGCCCGAGAAGGCGGGGCCGGGCTGCGGCAGCCACTAGCTCTTACCATTGCGCCATGGCCAGCACCCACTTCGGATTCAAGACAGTCGACGAGCGCGAGAAGGCGCAGCGTGTGCGCAGCGTGTTCGATTCCGTCGCGCCCAGGTACGACGTGATGAACGATCTCATGTCGGGCGGGCTGCATCGCCTGTGGAAGCGCTACACGCTGACGGTGGCCAACCCCCAGCCCGGCGATCAGGTGCTGGACATCGCGGGCGGCACCGGGGATCTCTCCCTGGCCTTTGCCAGGAAGGTCGGCCCGACGGGCCGGGTGGTGCACACCGACATCAACGAAAGCATGCTGCGCGAAGGCCGCAACCGCCTGATCGATCTCGGCGTGGTGTTGCCCACGCTGGTGTGCGATGCCGAACAACTGCCCTTTGCCAGCGACGCCTTCGATCTTGTCTCGGTGGCCTTTGGCCTGAGAAACATGACCCACAAGGAACTTGCACTGGCCGAGATGCATCGCATCCTCAAGCCCGGGGGCAAGCTGCTGGTGCTGGAGTTCTCCAAGGTGGCCCAGCCACTGGAAAAAGCGTACGACTGGTATTCCTTCAACATCCTGCCCAAGCTGGGCAAATGGGTGGCCAAGGACGAAGAGAGCTACCGGTACCTCGCTGAATCCATCCGGATGCACCCGGACCAGGAGGCGCTTCGCCAGATGATCAAGGACGCGGGCTTCGGCCATGTGGATGTGCACAACCTCACCGCCGGTGTGGTGGCGCTGCATGTGGGGATCAAGTGTTGATGGACGGTGCCGAAAGCACGTTGGGTTTGAACAATTTTTGAGGGGACAAGTGGCGATGAACAAGTTGTGGTCGGTGATCCTGGTGTGTGCGATGGCGGTCGGCGCGCAGGATGCCTGGGCGAAGCGCATGGGCGGCGGTTTTTCCTTTGGCAAGCAGTCGGGCAATGTGACGCAGCGCAACACGGCGCCGCCCGCGCAGCAACAACAGGCAGCGCCGCAGCAGGCGCCGGCGCAGAACGCGGCGGCCCGTCCGGCTTCCTCGGCGCCCGCCGCGGCGGCTGCGCCCAAGCGGCCATGGGGCGCCATGCTGGGTGGCCTGGCCGCGGGCCTGGGCCTGGCCTGGCTGGCTTCCGCCCTGGGCTTTGGCGAAGCGTTCGCGCAGATCCTGCTGTTCGCCCTGATCGCGGTGGTGGTCATGGTGGTCGTGGGCATGGTCATGCGCGGCAGGCAGCCTGCTGCCCGCCAGGGCGGCCTGGCTTATGAAGGCGCCTCGTCCCCGGCCGGCGACGCGACCACGCCGCGCGGCTACAGCCCTCAGAACGTGGGCAATGACGCTTCCGCCCGGCCCTGGGAACGCAGCGGTCCGGCGGCATTCGATGGCGGCGCGGGACCGGCGGGCGGCTCCTCCATGATCGGCTCGGCGCTGTCCGGCTCCCAGTCGTGGGGCATTCCGGAAGGTTTCGACCTGGAGGGTTTCCTGAGCGCGTCCAAAGGCAATTTCATCCGGCTGCAGGACGCCTGGGACCGCTCCGACATCCCCAGCCTGCGCGCCATGATGACCGACGACATGCTCGGTCAGATCAAGCACCAGCTCGCCGAGCGGGAGCAGGCCAGCGGCAGCTCGGTCAACAAGACCGAGGTGGTGGTGCTGGAGGCCCAGTTGCTCGGCATCGAGGAGCTCCAGGACGAATACATGGCCAGCGTGGAGTTCTCCGGCCTGATCCGGGAAGACGCGTCTGCCGGCCCGAACCCGTTCCGTGAAGTCTGGAACATCACCCGGCCCAAGAGCGGCCCGGGCGGCTGGCTGGTGGCCGGCGTGCAGGCACTGCAATAGGGGCACCCCCCTGCGCCGCTGACGCGGCTTCCCCCCTCTCTGGCGCGCCTTCGGGCGCTTGGAGGGGAGACGGCATCTCGGGCCGGCGGAGCCGTCCCTTGATGCCCCTGGATTTGGCGCTGCTTCGCTCGTTGCGGGTCTTGCTCCGACACGGTGAACGACGGACACGGTTTCACCTTCCAGCGCATGAACGGGGTGAGGCCAAGGGTTATCCGTCAAAATCGGAGCGCCATGAAAAACGAACCCCCTGTGTCTCCCTCGGAACCCGGCGCTGCCGGTGGGCATCCCCTGAACTTCCTTCAATCCCTGCTGGGCGCCATCCGGCCGCCCGACTGGGTGGTGGACGAGCTGCAGAACCGGGTGGTGCTGTTCCTCAACCACGTGCTCATGCCGGAGAACGCGGCACGGGACCGCCTGCGCAGGCAGAAGGGCAAACCGGTCAGGGTCCAGTGGGGCGACTTTCACCTCACGCTCGCGCCCACCGCCGCAGGCCTGCTCGAGCGTGCGGGCGCGGACGCAAAACCCGAGCTCAGCATGACACTCACCCAGACCTCGCCGCTGGCGCTGGCCCAGAGCGTGATGGCCGGCGAGAAACCCGCCGTGGACATCCAGGGCGACGTGCAACTGGCGGCCGAGGTGGCCTGGCTCGTGGACAACGTCCGCTGGGACGTCGAGGAAGATCTCTCGCGTTTCGTGGGCGACGCCACCGCCCACACCCTGGGGCGCTTCGCGCGCTCGGCGGTCCAGGCGCTCAGGACATTCCTGGCCCGTCTGCCCGAGCGGTTCGCGCCGGTTCGTCCGTTTTCGGCGGATCCGCCGGACCCCGGGCCGGCCCGGGGTTCCGCTCCCCCGGGGACCGCTGCCCAGGACGACGGCGGAACGGCGGCATGAGCCGGCTTTTTCGCGGCGCCTTCATCGTCTGGGTGGTGCTGCGGCACGGACTGGACGAGCTGGTGCTCTCCAGCTTCCAGCGGCCGGGCATCCGCTTGCTCACGCGCATCATGTCCATCGGCCGGGACCTCAAGCGCCCACGCGGCGAGCGCTTGCGCGAGGCGCTGGAGCGCCTGGGGCCGATATTCGTGAAGTTCGGGCAGGTGCTCTCGACCCGCCGCGACCTGCTGCCCGCCGACATCGCCGACGAGCTGGCCCGCTTGCAGGACCGGGTGCCGCCGTTTTCCAGCAAGGTGGCCGTGGCCACCATCGAGCGCGCCTTCGGGAAGCCGCTGGACGCGGTGTTCACCCGCTTCGAGCAGGTGCCGGTGGCCAGCGCGTCGATCGCGCAGGTGCACTTCGCCACGCTGCGCGACCGCCAGGGCGTGGAGCGCGAGGTGGCCGTCAAGGTGCTGC
>CAZFOT010000288.1:0-4198 GCA_964520365.1 uncultured Hydrogenophaga sp. | reverse complement strand
GGCGCGCCAGAGAGGGGGGAAGCCGCGTCAGCGGCGCAGGGGGGGTGTTTCCTAATCCACCTGGCGGGCGGTCCACTCGATGAGGGCTTCCAGCGCCGGGCGCGCGGCGGGCGCATTGGGGTGGTTGACGAAGGCGACCACCGCGTAGCGCGCACCGTTGGCGGCGTTCACGTAGCCGGCCACGCCCTGCACGTCGCGCAGCGTGCCGGTCTTGAGCCAGGCGTTGCCGCGGGCGGCGCTGTTCGGGCCTTGCGCCATGCGCGCGGCCGTGCCCTTGACGCCGGCAATGGAGAGCGACTGCACGAAGGCTTCGCCCTGCGGGTGCCGCACCGCATGGCGCAGCAGGTTGGCAAGGGCCTCGGGGGTGATGCGCTCATCGCGCGACAGGCCCGAGCCGTTCTCGACCACGGGGGTCGAATAGCGGGTGCCGAAGGTGCTGTGCCACCAGGTGGCCAGCGCTTCGCGGGAGCGCTCGAACCGCGCCGGGCGCAGGACGATCTGCCGGTCGGCCACGCGGCCTTGCGTCATCGACGGGGCGGGCGGGAACTGGCCCAGGGTGAGGAACACCTGCTGGGCCATCACGTTGTTGCTCCACTGGTTCACGTCGGTGATGATGTCCGACAGCGGCAGCGAGCGCGCGTCGTGCAGCAGGCGCGCGCCGGGCGGCGTGAGGCCGGTGCGCACCGTGCCGGTGATGGCCCCGCCGGAGGCGCGCCACAGGCCCTCCATGGCCCTGGCGGCGTAGCTGGCCGGGTCCTGGTAGGCCACCGGCCAGACGCGCTCGCCGCAGCGCTGCGGGTAGCTGCCTTCGAAGCGGATGGCGTTGGCGTCGTCGAACCGGGCTTGAAGCCCGCCGCGCCAGTCGCCGCAGCCTTCGCGGCTCAGGGGCACGGTGGGGTCGATGGCCAGTCCTTCCATGGGCGGCTCGCTGCGCACGTGGGCCACGCCCGCGCCGGGCACCGGCACGAAGGTGAGCACCACCGACTTGAAGTTGACCAGCAGCGCGTCGGGCGCGGCGTTGTAGGGGCGCAGGGCCTCGCCGTCGAACGCGCCGGGGTCGTGCGGGGGCAGCTCGAAGGCGCTGTGGTCGAGCACCATGTCGCCCAGGATCATGCGCACGCCCTGCGCCTGCAGGCTGAAGAAGGCGGCCTGCAGCCGCTCCAGCACCAGCTTGGGATCGCCGCCGCCGCGCACGTACAGGTTGCCGCGCAGCACGCCGTTGTCCACCTCGCCGTCGGTGTGGAAGCCAGTGTTCCAGGTGAAGTCGGGACCGAGCAGGTCGATGGCGGCGTAGGTGGTCACCAGCTTCATGACCGAGGCCGGGTTCACGCTGGCGCCGGCGCGATGGCGCAGTCGCTCGTGGGCCACCGTGTCGGTGGAGACCACCAGCGCCGACATGGCACCGGTGGGCACGCCCGCGCGCTGGAGCGCCGCGGTGACCTGGGAGGGCAGTGAATAGCCCGCGGCAGGCAACTGCGCGCACGCGGGCAGCGCCCATGCCGCCAGGCAGGCCAGGGCGCCCTGGCGCCACCAGCGAAGGCTGGCGGGCGTGGCGCGGCGGGGGCGGAGCGTGCGTGACGGCATGGCGTCGATTATGGAGGTCCGCGCCGTTTCGGTGGCGTTCCCGGGCGGCGAAAGGTCGCCTTGCGCGCCCCATCGGCGAACGGTGAGCGATGTTTCACGGTGGCCCGCATGGACGGGGCTGTCCGGGGGTGGCCGATAATGCCCGGATGCCCTCCCCGTCTGCCCACACGCCCGCCGCGGCCCGTTCCGCGCAGCGCTTTCTGGCCATCGAATCCAGCACCGACACGCTGTCGGTCGCGCTGGGCTCGGGTGCGCCGGGCGAAACGGCATGGACCCACACCGGGCCGGGCTCGGCGCAGGCCTCGACCACCTTGCTGCCGCAGGTTCGCCGCTTGCTGGACCAGGCCGGCTGGTCCCTGGAAAGCCTGGATGCGGTGGTGTTCGCCCGGGGGCCGGGATCGTTCACCGGCCTGCGCACCGCCTGCGCCGTGGCGCAAGGGCTGGCCTATGGCGCGCAGGCCCTGGGCCGCGACGGCGGCCTGCCGGTGCTGGCGGTGGACACCTTGCTGGCGCTGGCCGACGAGGCGCGCCACGGCGTGCTGCAGGCGGGCCGTCCATTGCCTGGGGTGATCGTGGCCTTGCTCGACGCGCGCATGGGCGAGCTCTATGTGGCGGTTTACGCCTGCGATGCCGCGGGCCTGCGGGCGCTGGCGCCGCCGCGCCTGTGCGCGCCCGCCGATCTGGGCGCCTACCTCGAAACCTGCCTGGCCCGGCCGGATGGCGGCGCGCCGGACGGGCCGGCGGTCCTGCTCGCCGGCAACGCCTTCGCCGCCTACCCCGAACTGCTTGGCGGCACACCCGCCGGGCATCTCCCACTGCTGCCCACCGCCAGCGCCCTGCTGCGCCTGGCGCCGGGCCTGCTTGCCAGCGGCGGCGCAGTGGCCGCGCAGGACGCCTTGCCGCTGTATGTGCGCGACAAGGTGGCGCAGACGACGGCCGAGCGCGAAAGTCTGAGATGAAGCACCCCCTGCGCCGCTTTGCGTCTTCCCCCACTCTGGCGCCTTCGGCTTGGAGGGGGACGGCACCCGAGGCCCGGCAAAGCCGGTTCCTTGGTGCCCCCGGTCGGACGCTGTTTCATGCGTGGCGGTTCGTGCTCCGGCGCAGTGGAGAGTTGGCGAGGGACAAGATATGAACGCCGCTTCGATGATGCAGACATCGGCCGACGCCGCCCCAGCCCGGATCGTGCACTGGCAGGCGGCCGACTGGCCCGCGGCCGTGCCCACCGCCGCCGAGCGCCGCATCGCGTTCGAGCCCATGAGCGAAGCCGATCTGGATGCGGTGCAGGCGGTCGAGGTGAGTGCCTACGCGCACCCGTGGTCGCGCAGGCATTTCCGCGATTCGCTGCGGTCGGGCCATCCGGCCATGCTGCTGCTGGGCGAAGCCCTGCCCGGGGAGGCGCCGCATCCCGGCTGCCCCGACGGCCGCGTGCTGCTGGGCTATCTGGTGGCCATGCCCGGCGTGGACGAGGTGCATCTGCTCAACATCACCGTGGCCCCGGCGCACCAGCGCCAGGGCTGGGCGCGCTTCATGCTCGACGCCCTGGCCCTGTGGTCGCGCGGCCAGGGTGCGCAATGGCTGTGGCTCGAAGTGCGCCAGGGCAACCTGCCGGCCCGCGCGCTCTACGAGCGCCAGGGTTTTGCGCAGGTGGGGCTGCGCAAGGGCTATTACCCGACCGGCGGCGTCGAACGCGAGGACGCGGTGGTCATGAGTCTGAACCTGGTGGCGGGCGCCGAGGGCGGGAGCGCATGAGCGATCAAGACGCTTCCGACGCATCGTTCGTGCCGCAACTCGACGCCCGCCAGCGCGCCATGCTGGCCGAGATGGGGGTGCGCGTCTGGGCACCCAAGGCCCGGCGCGCCGAGATGCCGGCGGAAGGGCCTTCGGTGGACGCGGTCGCTGCGCAGGCGCGCGCCACCGCGCAGCCGCCGGTGGCCACGCCCCCGGTGGTCCAGCCGCCCGCTGCCGCAGCGGGTGGGGCGCTCGAACCACGCCCGGCGGGTATCGAATCCATGGACTGGCCCGCCCTGCGGGCGGCGGTGGCGGGCTGCAAGGCCTGCGGGCTCTGCCAGAGCCGCACCAACACCGTCTTCGGCGTGGGCGACACGCAGGCCGACTGGATGATCGTGGGCGAAGCCCCCGGCGCCAACGAGGACCTGCAGGGCGAACCGTTCGTGGGCGCGGCCGGCCAGTTGCTCGACAACATGCTGCGCGCTGTCGGGCGCAGCCGCGCGGGCGAAGGCGACAAAGGCGTCTACATCGCCAACGTGCTCAAGTGCCGCCCGCCGGCCAACCGCAACCCGCAGCCGGCCGAGGTGGCCCAGTGCGAACCCTATCTGGCGCGCCAGGTGGCGCTGGTGCAGCCCAAGGTCATCGTCGCCATGGGCCGCTTCGCCGTGCAGTCCCTGCTGCAAACCACCGACCCCATCGGCCGCCTGCGCGGCCGGGTGCACCGCTATCAGGGCGTGCCCGTGGTCGTGACCTACCACCCGGCCTACCTGCTGCGCACCCCGACCGACAAGGGCAAGGCGTGGGCCGATCTTTGTTTGGCGGCGCAGGTGTGAACACCCCCCTGCGCCGCTGACGCGGCTTCCCCCCTCTCTGGCGCGCCGCTGCG
>CAZFOT010000287.1:0-4270 GCA_964520365.1 uncultured Hydrogenophaga sp. | reverse complement strand
GAGCAGAGCGACGGGATCGGGCAGGTGAACGTGGCGGTGACGCAGCTGGACCAGATGACGCAGCAGAACGCGGCGCTGGTGGAGCAGAGCGCGGCGGCGGCCGAGAGCCTGAAGGACCAGGCTCAGCGCCTGGCACAGGTGATCCAGATCTTCCGCGTGGATGCCGGCACCAGCCTGGCGACCCACGGCAACTGATTCATTCGACACATTTTTCAGCCACCACCCAACACCGGGAGAATCCGCATGGGACTGCAATCATTGATGCGCCTGTTTTCCATCCGCCAACGCATGCTGGGCGCCATCGGTGTCGTCCTGGCCCTGTTGTCCATCGTGGGCGGCGCCGGCCTGTGGGGCATGCAGCGCATGGCCCACCTGGGCAACGAATTCGTGGACCACGCCTTCCAGGAGACGGTGGCCCTGTCCAAGCTGCGCGTGGCGCTCGGCGACATGAGCCGCTTCGAGAAGGACATGGTCATCCACTACGAATCGCCCGAGCAGCTCTCCCTGTCCAACATGCGCTGGGAAAGGGCCGTCAAGCAGGCCAACGAGCACCTGTCGAGCATGCTGGAGGGCGATCAGGACGAAGACAACGCCGTGCTGCTCGACATGCAGCAACAGCTCAAGGACTACGTGACCGCCGTGCAGCCCGTGGTGGCCCAGATCCAGGCCGAGGCCTACGACTCGGCCACCGTGGCCAACCGCATGCTCGGCCGCGCGCACGAACGCTACGCGGCCATTCTGGGACTGGTCCAGAAGGTCGAGGCCATCATCACGACCGAAGCCGCGGCGGTCCAGACCGATCTGACCACGACCAGCAACCGGACCATCCTGTGGTTCGGCGTGGCGGTGGTGCTGGCGGCCCTGGTGGTGGTGCCGACCACCCTGGCGAACATGCAGAGCATCTGCCAGCCCCTGGACCAGGCCCAGCGTCTGGCGGGTGCCATCACCCAGGGCGACCTGACGCAACAGGTCACGGCGCGCGGCAAGGACGAACTCACGGCGCTGATGAACGCCCTGGGCGGCATGCAGGCGTCCCTGGTCCGCATCGTGGGCGAGGTGCGCAGCGGCACCGACAGCATCGGCACCGCCAGCCAGCAGATCGCCAGCGGCAACCAGGACCTCTCCAGCCGCACGGAGCAGGCTGCGAGCAACCTGGAGGAGACGGCGGCGAGCATGGAGCAGCTCACCAGCACGGTGCGCCAGAGCGCGGACGCTGCGCGCCAGGCGACCCAGATGGCGGCGGCCAACGCCGAGGTCGCGGTGCGCGGCGGCCAGGTGGTGGGCCAGGTGGTCACGACCATGGACGAGATCAACCAGAGCAGCAAGAAGATCGGCGACATCATCGGCGTGATCGACGGGATTGCGTTCCAGACCAACATCCTGGCGCTGAACGCGGCGGTGGAAGCGGCGCGGGCGGGCGAGCAAGGACGCGGCTTCGCGGTGGTGGCGGCCGAAGTGCGCAACCTGGCGCAGCGCAGCGCGCAGGCGGCCAAGGAGATCAAGGGCCTGATCGAGACCAGCGTGGACAAGGTCGAGGACGGCTCGCGCCTGGTCGCCCAGGCCGGCAGCACCATCGGCGAAATCGTGGCCAATGCCGAGAAGGTCTCGGCCTTCATCAACGACATCACCACCGCCGCGAGCGAGCAGAGCGACGGGATCGGGCAGGTGAACGTGGCGGTGACGCAGCTGGACCAGATGACGCAGCAGAACGCGGCGCTGGTGGAGGAGAGCGCGGCGGCGGCCGAGAGCCTGAAGGACCAGGCCGCCCGCCTGGCCGACTCGGTGCGGTTTTTCCGCATCGACGCCGCCATGCCTTCATCGCGCGCCTGACACCGATCTCCCGGGGGAATTGCCATGAACTTCAATCAGCGCCTCATCATGAAGATCAACGCAGGCCCCAACTTCAAGCGCATCGGCGCCCGGCTCGGCCTGGGCTTCGCGCTCATGCTGGCCATCATGCTGCTGAGCAGCGCGACGGCGGGCTGGCAGATGTGGCGCGTCGAGTCGTACAACCGCGCCATCGCGGAACACAACGCGCGTGCGTCGCTGGTCGACAACTGGGCCGCGCTGGTGCGCACCAATCTCGAACGCGCACTCACCGCCACCCGGCTGGACGCCGCCGGCGGCGACGACGATGCCGTGCGCGCCCGCTTGCAGGCCGTCAATGGCCGGTTGGCCGAAGACATGGCGGCCACGGCCGCGGCCACCCAGAAGATCCAGGATCAGTTCAACGCCACCACCGAACGGCCCGAGATCAACGCTCTGGTGGCGCGCATCAACGAGCACCGCACGCGCTTCGTGACCGTGCGCACCCAGGTGCGCGACGACATCCAGATGGGCGACGGGCCCCAGCGCATCGAGACCGAGCTGGTGCCGCTGGCCGATGCCATGCTGAAAACGCTCGACGAGCTGGGCGAGGTCATGGCGCAGCTCGCGGCCGCCGACAACCGGCAGCGCGCCGCGGTGGTCGACGAGGCGTTGCTGTTGCTGGCCGTGTCCTGCATCGTGGCGCTGGTCACCGGCGCGGTGCTCGCCTGGCGCATGACACGCTCGATCACCGTGCCGATGCAAGAGGCCGTGGGCATCGCGCAGAACATCGCCAACGGCGACTTGTCGCATGCCGTGCACAGCACCCGACGCGACGAGATCGGTTCGTTGCTGCGCCGCCTAGGGCAGATGCAGGACCGGCTGCACGAGGCCTTCGCCACCATCCGCCAGTCCGCCAGCAACATCGAGACGGCGAGCAGCGAAGTCGCCCAGGGCAATGGCGATCTCAGCCAGCGCACCGAGCGGGCCGCCTCCAGCCTGCAGCAGACGACCAGCTCGATGGTGCAGCTCACCGGCACGGTCCAGCACAGCAACGACGCCGCGCGCCAGGCCAATCAACTGGCATCGAGCGCCGCCTCGGTGGCCGCGCGCGGCGGCGAGGTGGTGTCCCAGGTCGTCGCGACGATGGACGACATCATGGCCAGTTCGACGAAGATCGCCGACATCATCGGCGTGATCGACGGGATCGCGTTCCAGACCAACATCCTGGCGCTGAACGCGGCGGTGGAAGCGGCGCGCGCCGGCGAGCAGGGCCGGGGTTTCGCGGTGGTGGCGGGCGAGGTGAGGAACCTGGCGCAGCGCAGCGCGGAGGCGGCCAAGGAGATCAAGGGGCTGATCGGCGCGAGCGTGGACAAGGTCCAGGACGGCGCCAGGCTGGTGGCCGGTGCCGGCAAGACGATGACCGAGATCGTGGGCTCGGTGCAGAGGGTCTCGGACATCATCGGCGAGGTCACCGCAACGGCCAGCGAGCAGAGCGACGGCATCGGCCAGGTCAATGCCGCCGTGGCGCAGCTGGACCAGATGACGCAGCAGAACGCGGCGCTGGTGGAGCAGAGCGCGGCAGCGGCCGAGAGCCTGAAGGAGCAGGCGCAGCGCCTGGCCGGCGTCCTGCAGGCTTTCCGCCTGTAGGTTCGATCCGCCCAGCGCGGAGCGCGACCCGCGACCGCATCGGGTGCCATGCGGCCTTCCCGGGGGCACCGGGGAAGCTTCTTTCCCCTGCCCGCGAACCGCTGGGCGTGCCTATACTGTTCCCTGGTTGCCTGCCCGAAAGACCGATGCCATGAATGCCCGTTTGCCCACTCCTTCCCCCGCGCTCGACGCGAAGGCCTTGCAGGCCCATGTGGATGGCGCCTGGTCGCGCACCATCGTGCCCGAGCTGCGGCGCTACATCGAGGTGCCGGCCAAGTCGCCCGCCTTCGATCCCGACTGGGCCTCGCACGGCCTGCTCGATCGGGTGCTGCGGTCGGCGGCCGACTGGGTGGCCGCGCAAAAGGTGGAAGGCCTGACGCTGGAGATCATCCGCCTGAACGACGCCCAGGGCCGGCCGCGCACGCCGGTGCTGTTCTTCGAGCTGCCCGCCAGCGCCGGCAAGGACGGCACGCCCGCCCCGGCCTCCGGCCAGACCGTGCTGATGTACGGCCACCTCGACAAGCAACCCGAATTCACCGGCTGGCGCAGCGACCTCGGCCCCTGGACGCCGAAGATCGACGACGGCCGGCTCTATGGCCGCGGCGGCGCTGACGACGGCTACGCGGTGTACGCCAGCATCGCCGCCGTGCAGGCCCTCAAGGCGCAGGGCGTGGCCCATCCGCGCATCGTCGGCCTGATCGAGACCTGCGAGGAAAGCGGCTCCGGCGATCTGCTGCCTTACGTGGACGCCTTGCGCGCGCGGCTGGGCGACGTGGGCCTGGTGATCTGCCTGGACAGCGGCGCCGGCAACTAC
>CAZFOT010000286.1:0-4277 GCA_964520365.1 uncultured Hydrogenophaga sp. | reverse complement strand
TGCTCAAGAACCGGGTGCTGCGCTGGCTGGTGCAGAAGAACGAGGTGATGGCCTTTGCACAAGCCCGGCCGGCCGAAGGCGGTGCCGGGGCGCTGGTGGTGTTGCTGCGGCCGGGGTGAGCCCGACTCGCATTCGGCCCGGGTGCTCGTGCGCGATCCGCGGCGGTGGCGCGGCGTGCGAGCCTACAGGTGAAAATCGCCCGCCGCTTCTGGCTGGTAGAGCACTTTCTCAATCCAGATGCGGCGGGTCCGGTCCAGAATCCGCCAGTCGATGGCGTCGCCCTCCTTGTACCCCAGAATCGCGGTACCGATGTCCGAGCAAACCGACAGCTTCCCGCCACTGCCGTCCGCGTCCTGTGGGTAGACCAGGGCCACTTCCACTTCCTCGTCGTCCAGATGCAGCAAGGCCCTGGAGTTCATCGTGACGACGTTCCGCGCCACGTGCCGCGCATCGACGACGATGGCTCGCTCGATCTCGTGCTCCAGCTCGACGACCGTCGGGCCCTGCTCAAGCTCGACCAGGCTCGTGAGCCGGGCCTTGTCGATTTCGGTGATGTAGATCTCGGAAGGGTCACCCACAGCGCTTTCGCGCAAGTGCCGGAGATAGCGATCCGACGTCATGGCATATGACTTCAGCGTGGGCGTTTCGCTTTCAAGCAGGAAGCCGCAGCGCAGAAAGGCCTTGAGCGAGCGGGTGTTGTCCGCGTGGATCCTGGCAATGAGCTTCTCGGCCCGCATGTCGAAAAAGGCGAGCTTCATGCCTTCTCGCAAGGCGCTGGCGCCGAGCTTGCGACCCCAGTTTTCGCGGTTGCCGATGACCAGGACGATCTCGCAGTCCGGTCCCTTCTTGACGAGGCGGACGAAGCCCACAGGCACGTCATGCCGGTCGTAGGCCATGAAGAACCGGCCGCCCTGGTTGAACAGATGGGTCAGGATCGGCAACTGGACCCTGCCGATGACCTGCTCGATGGACCGAGAGACATCTCGCGAATCGCTCAGATAGCGGACGACGCTTTCGTCTTCCAACCAGTCCATCAGATTCAGCGCGTTTGCCCGAGTGATCTCTGGACACAGCGCAATGAAAGGCTTGCTCATCTTCACCACATTTGGTTGCAAGTATGAAAACCCTTCATGGCCGCGGCCATGACGGTTCTTTCGACAAAGCGTCTATTTTAGCGCTCCAAGGCGGCGAGCCCGTCCTGCGGCATCACCCGTCCGCCCGATTCCTCATCCAGTCCGCCGTCTGGAAAAAGCTCTGCCGCAGCCGGGCGCGCAAGTCTTCCGGCACCCCCGTCTCGCCCATGGCCTGGTCCATGCAGGCCAGCCATTGGTCGCGCTCCTGGATGCCGATGGCAAACGGCATGTGGCGCATGCGCAGGCGCGGGTGGCCGAAGCGGTCTTCGTAGTGGGACGGCCCGCCCAGCCAGCCGCAGAGAAACCAGAACAGCTTCTGCCGCGCGCTGTCCAGCGTGCTGCCGTGGGCGGCGCGCAGTTCGTGGTAGCCGGGTTCGATGTCCATGAGGTCGTAGAAGCGGTCCACCAGCGCGCGCACGCGCTCCTCGCCGCCGATCCATGCGAACGGGGTGTCGAAGGGCGTGGGCGCCTGGGTCATGTCGCGGCCTTGCGCAAGGTCTCCACCACCGGCGTGCGCAGCACGCTGCGCAGCCCCCACCAGCCCGCCACCAGGGCCAGCACGGCCCCCGCCAGGCTGCCGGCGACCGGTACCAGGGGAGACGCGGTCCAGGCGAACTCGAACGCGTAGCGCGCCAGCGCCCAACCCACGATCACGGCCACCACCGAGGCCAGGAAGCCGGCCAGCAGGCCCACGCCCAGCAGCTCGATGCGCTGCACCTGGCGCAGCAGGCCGGAGCCGGCGCCCACCGCGCGCAGGATCGCGAACTCGCGCTCGCGCTCGCCGCGCGTGGCGGTGATGGCCGAGAGCAGCACCACCAGGCCGGCCGCGAGCGTGAAGGCGAACAGGAATTCGATGGCGCTGATCACCTGCCCCAGCACCCGCTGGACCTGGGCGATGGTCTGGCTCATGTCCACGTTGGTGATGTTGGGGTAGTCGCGCACCAGGGCGTTGTCGAACTGCGGATCGCCCTCGGGCGCCTTGAAGGCGCTGATGAAGGTCAGCGGCACGTCGGACACCTCGGCCCTGGGGAAGATCACGAAGAAATTCACCCGCATGGAGCCCCAGTCCACCTCGCGCAGGCTGGTGATGCGGGCTTCGGTGATCTGCCCCGCGATGTCGAAGCCCAGCCGGTCGCCGAGCTTGAGGCCCAGTTGCTCGGCCAGCCCGGTCTCCACGCTCAGGCCATCGGGTTCGTTCTCGACCCAGCGGCCGGCCACGACCGGGTTGTGCGGCGGCAGCGTGGCGGTGTTGGACAGGTTGAACTCGCGCTCCACCAGGCGCTGGGCACGGTCCTCGGCGAAGTCCTCGGGCCTCACGGCCCGGTCGTTGATGGTCACCAGGCGGCCCCGGATCATCGGGTACCAGTCGAAGCGCTCCACGCCGGCATCGCGCAGGGTCTGCTGGAACGCATCGCCCTGGTCGGGCTGCACGTTGATGACGAAGCGGTTCGGCGCGTCCGGCGGCGTGGCGTTGCGCCAGCTCGCGATCAGGTCGGTGCGCAGCAGCACCAGCAGCACCAGGGCCAGCAGGCCCACCGACAGCGCGCTGATCTGCACCACCGCATAGGCCGGCCGCGCCGAGAGCTGGCGCGTGGCCATGACCAGCGCGCGCGGCGCCGTGGCCTCGTTCACGCTGGCGCGCAACAGGCGCACCGCGACGTAGCTGACGGCGGCGAACAGCAGCACCGCGCCCGCGAAGCCGCCGACGGCGATCCCGCCCAGCAGCAGGTCCCGGCTGGCCGCCAGCAGCAGCGCGGCAAAGCCCGCGATGCCCAACCCCAGCACGCCCAGGGTGGCGGGCTTGAGCTGCCCGACGTCGCGGCGGATCACCCGCAGCGGCGGCACCTGCGCGAGCTGCAGCACAGGCGGCAGGCCGAACGCCATCATCAGGGTCAGGCCCATGCCCAGGCCTAGCAGCACCGGCGCCATGCCGGGCGCGGGCAGCGAGGACTCGACCAGGCCGGCGAGCAGCAGCACGAACACGTGGTGCACCGCGTAGCCCACGGCCACGCCCACCGTGCTGGCCGCCAGGCCCACCAACGCGAACTCCAGCGTGTAGGCGCGTGCCATCGTGCCCTGCGAAAGCCCCAGCACGCGCAGCATGGCGCAGTCGTCCAGGTGGCGCTGGGCGAACCCGCGCGCCGCGATGGCCACCGCCACCGCGCACAGCAGGGCCGCCAGCAGGGCCACCAGGTTGAGGAATTTCTCGGCCCGCTCCAGCGTCTGCTGCATCTCGGGCCGGCCGCCTTCGAGCGACTCCAGCCGCATGCCGCGCACGCCCGGCTTGCCGACCTCGGCCTCGGCCCAGCGCGCGAACTCGGCCACCGGCGCGTCGGCGCCGGCCACGGCCAGGCGGTAGTTGAGCCGGCTCGCCGGCTGCACCAGGCCGGTGGCGGGCAGGTCGGCGGTGCGGATCATCACGCGCGGCGCAAAGCTCATGAAGCCGGCGCCCCGGTCGGGTTCGACCACGATCACGCGCGCGATGTCGAAGCTGGCGTCGCCCAGCAGCAGCGGCTGTCCCATCTGCAGGTTCAACTGGATCAGCAAGGCCGCGTCCACCCAGGCCGTGCCGGGGGCCGGAATGTCCTGCGTGGCTTCGTCCGGCGCCTGCGGCGACGCCGCCACGCGCAGGGCGCCGCGCAGCGGATAGCCTTCCCCCACGGCCTTGAGCGCGACCAGGCGGGCTGCACCGCCGTGTTCGTCCGGCGCGCGGCCCATGGTGGGAAAGCCCAGGGTCTGCGCGCTCTGCAGCCCCAGTTCGCGCGCCTTTTCCTCGAACGCCGGCGACGGCGCGTTGTCGCTGCTGAGCACCACGTCGCCCCCGATCAGCGCGCGGGCATCGCGCGACAAGCCGTTCTGCAGCCGGTCCGCGAAAAAACCCACCGCCGTGAGCGCCGCCACCGCCAGCGTGACGGCCAGCACCAGCAGGCGCAACTCACCCGCGCGCCAATCGCGCACGAGAGAAGACCAGCCCAGGGTCCAGAAGCGGATGGGCAGGGAAGTGGGGCGTGTGCTCATCCGGCGTACCTTATCGCATCCACAAAAGCCACACACGCCACCGAAGCGGGGAGTTCGGTCCAGAACGCCGCGGAACTGGCTCCGCCAGGCCGCAGGCGTTGCCCCCTGGGGGGGCTGAGGGCTGCG
>CAZFOT010000285.1:0-4285 GCA_964520365.1 uncultured Hydrogenophaga sp. | reverse complement strand
CGCTCAAGCGCCCGCTGCTCGTCAAGGGCGCTTGAGCGTGATGGCGGCATTGACCGCCAGCATCAGGTCCTGGGTGGCGACGTAATTCTCTGAGCCTTGGAATTTCATGGGAGGGTGTTGCGCGGGCAGGCGGTTGGAACAAGTGGGGGCCGGTGGCCGGGTCGATATAATCGAGCGTTGATTTTTATCAATCGATCATTTGATTGTGCTTGCAAAATGAACCAAATGTTCCCCATGACCATCCGTTCCCTTGTCGCCGCTGCGACCTTTTCCGCAGTCGCCCTGGCTGCCCAGGCCCAGGATTCCGCAGGTGACGTGCAAGCTGGCAAGAGCAAGGCCGAGATGTGCATCGGCTGCCACGGCATTCCCGGTTATCAGAACAGTTTCCCGGAAATCCACAAGGTGCCCAAGATTTCCGGCCAGTCCGAGAAGTTCATTGCCTCGGCGCTGGCCGCCTACAAGAAGGGCGATCGCAAGCACCCCACCATGCGCGGCATTGCCGCGTCCCTGAACGATCAGGACGTGGCCGATCTCGCCGCGTTCTATGCGTCCCACGCCGACAAGACCGCGTCCGAGACGCCGCGCGCGGCCAGCGTCGATGTCGCGGCGCTGATCGAAAAGGGCGCCTGCGCCTCCTGCCACGGCGCCAATTTCAGCAAGCCCATCGACCCGAGCTACCCCAAGCTGGGTGGCCAGCACGCCGACTACCTGTTCGTGGCCCTGAAGGCCTACACGGTCGAAGGCAACAACTTCGTGGGCCGCTCCAACGGCATCATGGCCGGCATTGCCAAGCAGTTTTCGCCGGCCGAGATGCGCGCCATCGCCAAGTACCTCTCCACCGTCGAAGGCGAGCTCAAGGTGGTGCCGCAGTCGCGGTTTAGGTAGAGCACACCCCCCTGCGCCGCTGACGCGGCTTCCCCCCTCCGTAGCGCGCCTGAAGGCGCTTCGAGGGGGGACGGCATCTTGGGCCGGCAAAGCCGGACCCTTGATGCCCCTGGATCTTGCGCTGCCTCGCTCGTAGCGGGTCTTTCTCCCTCTCCCTCTGGGAGAGGGTTGGGGTGAGGGCCGTGGCACACAGCGCCTGGACAGTCGAAAACACGAGGCCGCCGCAAGCGGCTTTTTCTTTTTCGTCAATCTCTTGTTGCGCGCTGGCGCACGTGCTCGATGTAGGCCTGCCCGTCGGGTGGGCGGCCCGATCGCTGGCTTTCCCAGAGCATGCGTCCCAGGCATTCCATCACCTCGTGGTGGGCGGCATGCAGGTCGCCCCGGCGCGCGGCCAGCAGTTCCACCGCCTGGCGGATGCCCGGCGGCTGGTCGATGCTGCACTGTTCGCTGATCGACAGGTGCATGGACAGGTGCAGGAAGGGATTGGCGTCGCCTTCGCCGGGCTGGTCGATGCGCGCCAGCGCCGCGTCCAGGTCGGCCAGCTCGGCATGGAATTCGGGGTGCTCGGCCATCCAGAGCTGCGCCAGGGTTTCGATGGCCTCCATGGGTTGGCCGGTTTGCCATTTGCCGTACACCGCGCAAAAGAAGCGGCGCACGTCGGATTGCGAGGGAGAGAACATGGCCACGAGCATACAAAAAAAGCCCCCACGCTCCGCCGCTGCGCGGGTCGCTGCCCCCCGAGGGGGCTGACCCCGCCTTGGGGCGGCCCGGCGGCGGGGTCGTTGCGGCTCTACGCTGCGCCCTTGCGTGGGGGTGGTCCGATCCTAGTCCACGCTGGCGCCCGAGGCCTTGACCACCTGCGCCCACTTGCTCATCTCGGCCTGGATGAAGGCCGCGAAGGCCGCGGGTGTTTCGGGGGTGGGCTCGGCGCCCTGCTCGGCGATGCGCTTTTTCACGTCGGGGTCGTTCAGGGCCTTGACGATGCTGGCGTTGAGCCGCGTGAGCACCGGCTCCGGCGTGCCCGCGGGCGCGAACATGCCGAACCACGAGGTGGCGTCATAGCCGGGCACGCCGGCTTCGGCGATGGTGGGCACGTCGGGCAGCTCGGGCGAACGCTTGGCCGTGGTCACGGCCAGCGGGCGCAGCGTGCCGGCCTTCACGTGCGGCAGGGCCGAGGGCAGGTTGTCGAACATCACGCCGGTCTGGCCGCCCAGCAGGTCGGCCACGGCCGGCGCGCTGCCTCGGTAGGGCACGTGCTGCATGTCGATCTGGGCCAGGCTCTTGAACAGCTCGCCCGAGAGGTGGATGGAGGTGCCGTTGCCCGACGAGGCGAAATTGATCTTGCCCGGGTTGGCCTTGGCGTAGGCGATCATTTCCTGGACCGACTTGTAGGGTTGGCCGGGGTGGGCCACCAGCAGGTTGGGCACCATGGCCGCGCGCGTGAGCGGTGCGAAGTCCTTCACCGGGTCGTAGGGCAGGCGCTTGTACAGGCTGGCGTTGATGGCGTGCGTGCCCACCGTGCCCATGAGCAGGGTGTAGCCGTCGGCCGGGGCGCGCGCCACGGCCTGGCTGCCGATGTTGCCGCCGGCGCCGGCGCGGTTGTCGATCACGACCGGCTGGCCCAGGTCGGTGCCCATGTACTGGCCGATGATGCGCGCCAGGATGTCGGTGGTGCCGCCCGCGGGAAAGGGCACGACGATGGTCAGGGGCTTGCTCGGGAAGGCCTGCGCCTGCGCCACGGCGGGCAGCAGGCCCACGGCGACGGCGGCGAGGCCGGCGAGGCCGACGGCGCGGCGCTTGAGGTGGAAGTTCGGGATGCTCATGCAATGTCTCCTTGGTTTTCAGGGTGGAAAAAACGGATCGCGCTTCAGATCGGCGCCGCGCCCAGCGTCACGCCGCCGCAGACGTAAAGCACCTGGCCGGTCACGAAGCCGTTGTCGGGCGAGAGGAAGAACAGCGCCGCGCGCGCCACGTCCTCGGGCGTGCCCAGGCGCTTGACGGCGATGCTGTCCATGATGCGCTGGGTCTGCGGGGCGTCCGGCGGGTTGTTCTGGCGAAAGAGTTCGGTGGCGATGGGGCCGGGCGCGACCGCGTTGACGGTGATGCCGTCGCCGCCGAGCTCCATGGCCAGGGTGCGCGTCAGACCGATCAGCCCGGCCTTGGTGGCCGAATAGACCACGCGCTCGGGCTTGCCCAGCGCGGCCCGGGTCGAGATGTTGACGATGCGGCCCCGGCCCGAGGCGCGCAGCGCCGGCAGCGCGGCCTGCACCAGGATCAGGCTGGCCTTGAGGTGCAGCGCCACCACGTGGTCCAGGTCGGCCAGCGTGGCGGTGTCTATGCTGCCGGGGCGGGTGGCGCCGGCGTTGTTGACCAGTGCCGTGATCGCGAAGCGCCGCGCGATGTCGCGCGCCGCGGCCTGGGTCTGCTCGGCCTGCGTCAGGTCGCAGGCCACCGAGACCAGCGCGGGGTGCGACCAGCCGGGCGCGTCGCGGTCCAGGTTGACCACGGTGCGGCCCTGGGCCAGCAGGGCCTCGCAGATGGCGCGGCCTATGCCCGCGCTGCCGCCGGTGACCAGCGCGGCTTCCTGCGGTACTGGACTGCCTTCGCCCTGACGGGCTGCGGCGCGAGCGCCTTCGGGCGGCCGGGTGGCGCTCATACCTTTTCCAGAATCACCGCGATGCCCTGGCCCACGCCGATGCACATGGTGCACAGCGCGTAGCGCCCGCCCAGGCGGTGCAACTGGCTGGTGGCGGTGGTCGCCAGCCGCGCGCCGCTGGCGCCCAGCGGGTGGCCCAGCGCGATCGCGCCGCCCCAGCGGTTGACGCGCTCGTCGCCGTCCTTCAGGCCCAGGTCGCGCAGCACGGCCAGCCCCTGCGCGGCGAAGGCCTCGTTGAGTTCGATCACGTCCATCTGCTCCAGCGTCAGGCCGGTGAGTTCGAGCACCTTGCGCGTGGCCGGTGCCGGACCCATGCCCATGACGCGCGGCGCCAGCCCGGCCGTGGCCATACCCACCACGCGCGCGCGCGGCGTCAGGCCGTGTTTCGCGGCCATGGCCTCGTCGGCCAGGATCAGGGCGCAGGCGCCGTCGTTGACGCCGCTGGCGTTGCCGGCCGTCACCGTGCCGTCGGGACGCACCACGCCCTTGAGCCTGGCCAGCGTCTCCAGGCTGGTCTCGCGCGGGTGCTCGTCCTGCGACACCACGAGCGGGTCGCCCTTGCGCTGCGGGATGGTCACCGGCGTGATTTCCGCCGCCAGGTGGCCGGCCTGCTGCGCCGCCACGGCCTTGAGCTGGCTGGCCAGGGCCATGCGGTCCTGCGCCTCGCGTTCGATCTTGAAATCGTCGGCCACGTTCTCGGCCGTCTCGGGCATGGCGTCGACGCCGTATTGGGCCTTCATCAGC
>CAZFOT010000284.1:0-4331 GCA_964520365.1 uncultured Hydrogenophaga sp. | reverse complement strand
GGTTGGCCATCAGCGCGCGGCCGATGGCGCACATCTGCTGCTCGCCGCCGGAGGTGTAGGCGGCCTGCGAGGTGCGGCGCGTCTTCAGGCGGGGGAAGTAGGTGTAGACCTTCTCCAGGTTGGCCGCGATCTCCGCCTTGCTCTTGCGGGTGTAGGAGCCGGTGAGCAGGTTCTCCTCGATGGTCAGGTGCGCGAAGCAGTGGCGCCCCTCCATCACCTGCACCACGCCGCGGTTGACCAGGTCGGCCGGTGTGAGGTTCTCGATGCGCTCGCCGCGCAGTTCGATGCTGCCCTTGGTGACCTCGCCGCGCTCGGCCTTGAGCAGGTTGGAGATGGCGCGCAGCGTGGTCGTCTTGCCCGCGCCGTTGCCGCCCAGGACGGCGGCGATCTTGCCCTCGGGCACGTTGAGCGAGACGCCCTTGAGCACCAGGATCACGTGGTTGTAGATGACCTCGATGCCGTTGACGTTGAGAACGATGTTGGGAGTCGTCATGGTGTGTTCCTTGGGAGCCATTCGAAAGGCACGGCACGCCGGCCTTTCGGATGGGGGCTGGCAAGCCAGCCCGGTTCGGCCTTCGCCACGTCCCGCCGCGCGCGAGGTGATCCATCCGAGGATGCCGCCGGACCGGCTTTGCCGGACGGCTGGCATCGCCCCCTTGAGGGGGTCGCGCGAAGCGCGGCGGGGGTGGGTCGGTCTCTGCGGCGGGGGTGGGTCAGCCCTGGCAGTCGGACGCGGCGCGGCGCGTCAGCTTCTTCTCGGCCGCGTACTTGTCGGCGGCGGTCTTGACCATGGGCTTGATGATCTGCTCATCGGCCTGGTACCAGTCGCTGCTGAACTCCCACTTGCCGCCGTCCCAGGTGTGGATGCGGGCCCAGGCCGCGCCCATGTGGTCCTGGCAGCTGGTGGAGATGGGGCGCATCACGCCCTTGAAGCCCAGCGCGTCGAGCTTGGCCTGCGTGAGGTTCAGGTTTTCCAGGCCCCAGCGGGTCTGTTCACCCGTCATGACCTTGCCCTTGCCATACTTTTCCTGCGCGGTGCGAACACCCTCGATGCCGAACATGGCGCGGATCAGGCCGCGCATGTAGAGCACGTCGCCGACTTCTTCCTTCGGCCCGGTGCCCTGGCCCTTGGCGTGCACCTTCTCCAGGATCTCCTTGACCACGGCGGCGCCCTTCTCGGTACCGTGCTGCATGGTGATCGCGTTGTAGCCCTTGGCGCCAGCGCCCACGTCCTTCACGTCGGGCTCGGCACCGGCCCACCACACGCCGTACATCTTCTCGCGCGGGTAGCCGGTGGCCTGGGCTTCCTTGATGGCGGTGGAGTTCATCACGCCCCAGCCCCAGTTCAGCACGTAGTCGGGGCGGCTCTGGCGGATCTGCAGCCAGGTGGCCTTCTGTTCCACGCCAGGGTGCGTCACCGGCAGCAGGCTGAGCTGGAAGCCGTGCATGGCGGCGCGCTCCTGCAGCAGGGGAATGGGTTCCTTGCCGTACGGGCTGTCGTGGTAGACCAGCGCGATCTTCTTGCCCTTGAGCTTGTCGTAGCCGCCTTCCTTCTTGGCGATGTGCTGGATCAGCACGTCGGCCGCCACCCAGTAGGTGCCGGCGATCGGGAAGTTCCACTTGAACACGCCGCCGTCGGCCGACTCGCTGCGGCCATAGCCGGCCGTGATCAGCGGGATCTTGTCGCCCGGGGCCTTTTCGGTCAGGGCGAAGGTGATGCCGGTGGACAGCGGCTGGAACAGCGTGGCGCCGCCGTTCTTGCCCTTGAGGCGTTCGTAGCATTCCACGCCGCGGTCGGTGGCGTAGCCGGTTTCGCATTCCTCGAACGACACCTTCACGCCGTTGATGCCGCCGCGCGCGTTGACCAGCTTGAGGTAGTCGGCATAGCCGTTGGCGAAGGGTACGCCGTTGGGCGCGTAGGCGCCGGTGCGGTACACCAGCGAGGGAAAGAACTGTTCACCAGCCTGCGCCATGGCGGCAGGGGCGATCAGCGCACCCGAGAGTCCGGCGCAGGCGACGGACACGGAAAGAACCAGATGACGCATTTTCATTTCATTTGTCTCCTAGAAAAAACCAACACACACAAAAACCGAGATGGCCCTTCAGTTCAACGCGTGCGCGTCCCCGGCGCATCGGGATTGACCCGATCAGGATCGACCCTCATGCGCCGGCGAGACACCGCCTTTGGAATCAGTGCGGGAAGGGCCACAGCCGCAACTTCTGTTTGGCCACGCTCCACAGCTTGGCAAGGCCGTGGGGCTCGACGATGAGGAACCAGACGATGAGCGTGCCGAAGATCATGAATTCGGTGTGCGAAACCGCCGCGGTGGAGATGGTCACGCCGACCAGGCCACCCAGCCAGGGCAGGAACTGGTTCAGGAAAATCGGCAGCACCACGATGAAGGCCGCGCCGAAGAAGCTGCCCATGATCGAGCCCATGCCGCCGATGATGACCATGAACAGCAACTGGAACGAGCGGTCGATGGAGAAGGCCGCCGGCTCCCAGGAGCCCAGGTGCACGAAGCCCCAGAGGCCGCCGGCCACACCGATGATGAAGCTGCTCACGGCAAACGCGCTGAGCTTGGCGTACATGGGGCGGATGCCGATCACCGCGGCGGCCACGTCCATGTCGCGGATCGCCATCCATTCGCGGCCGATGGCCGAGCGCACCAGGTTCTTGGCCAGCAGCGCGAACACCACCAGGAAGGCCAGGCAGAACAGGTATTTCTCCACCGGGGTGTTGATGGTCCAGCCCAGCACGCTGAGGTTGGACACCGAGACCGAGCCCGACGCCGTGTTGTTGGTGAACCAGCCGATGCGCAGGAAGGCCCAGTCGCAGAAGAACTGCGCGGCCAGCGTGGCCACCGCCAGGTACAGGCCCTTCACGCGCAGGCTCGGAATGCCGAAGAAGATGCCCACCAGGGTGGC
The DNA here is from genome assembly GCA_964520365.1 of uncultured Hydrogenophaga sp. Taxonomy (GTDB): domain Bacteria; phylum Pseudomonadota; class Gammaproteobacteria; order Burkholderiales; family Burkholderiaceae_C; genus Hydrogenophaga. The sequence goes on along the minus strand of CAZFOT010000284.1, from coordinate 1,403 downwards.
GAAGAAGCCGCCGGAGAGCAGGGCGACGATCATCGGCATGCCGTCGATGCGGATGTAGGTGTTGTAGGCCATGTAGGCGCCCACCGCCATGAAGGCGCCCGAGCCCAGGCTGATCTGCCCGCAGTAGCCGACCAGGATGTTCACGCCCAGCGCGGCCAGCGCCAGGATCAGGAACGGGATCAGGATGGCGCGGAACATGTATTCGTCGACCAGCAGCGGCACACCGACGAAGGCGAATGCGATCAGCGCCAGGATGAGCCAGCGGTCCTGCGCGATCGGGAAGATCTGCTGGTCGGCGCGGTAGGAGGTCTTGAACTGACCGTTTTCTCTGTAGAACATGTGCTTCTTCCCTTACACGCGGTCAATGATCTTTTCCCCAAAGAGTCCTTGGGGGCGGGACAGCAGGAACACCAGGGCCAGCACGTAGGCGAACCAGATCTCGATGCCGCCGCCCACGTAGGGGCCGAGGTAGACCTCCGACATCTTCTCGCCCACGCCGATGATCAGGCCGCCGATGATGGCGCCGGGCACCGAGGTGAGGCCGCCCAGGATGATCACGGGCAGGGCGCGCAGGGCCACGGTGGTGAGCGAGAACTGCACGCCCATCTTCGAGCCCCAGATGATCCCGGCCACCAGGGCCGTGATGCCGGCCACGAACCAGACGATGACCCAGATGCGGTTGAGCGGGATGCCGATGGACTGCGCGGCCTGGTGGTCGTCGGCCACCGCGCGCAGCGCGCGGCCGGTGCCGGTCTTCTGGAAGAACAGTGAGAGCACGATCACCAGGAGCGCTGCCACGCAGGCGGCGTACACGTCTTCCAGGTTGACCAGCACGCCGCCCTCGAACATGCCCTCGAACAGGAACACCGGGTCCTTGGGCATGCCCACGTCGATCTGATAGATGTCGGAGCCGAAGATGGTCTGGCCCAGGCCGTCGAGGAAGTAGGTGATGCCCAGGGTGGCCATGAGGAGCGTGACGCCCTCCTGGTTGACCAGGTGGCGCAGCACCAGGCGCTCGATCAGCCAGGCCAGCACGAACATCAGCGCCGCGGCCACGATGAAGGCCAACAGGTTGCCGATGAACTTGTCCTCGATCCCGAGCCAGCCGGGGATCCAGGTCGAGAAGCGGGCCATGGCCAGGGCCGCGAACAGCACCATCGCGCCCTGGGCGAAGTTGAACACGCCCGAGGCCTTGAAGATGAGCACGAAGCCCAGCGCGACCAGCGAATAGAGCATGCCGGCCATCAGGCCACCCAGCAAAGTCTCAAGAAAGAATGCCATCTTGCGGTCTCCGTGTTCAGTGGCTCGTGCCGAGGTAGGCGCTGATGACTTCCTCGTTGTTGCGCACCTCGTCCGGGGTGCCGTCGCCGATCTTCTTGCCGTAGTCGAGCACCACCACGCGG
>CAZFOT010000283.1:0-4345 GCA_964520365.1 uncultured Hydrogenophaga sp. | reverse complement strand
GCCGGAGTTGCCCGGGTTGATGGCCGCGTCGGTCTGGATGAAGTTCTCGAAGGTGTTGATGCCGAGCTGGGTCCGGCCCAGGGCGCTCACGATGCCGCTGGTGACGGTCTGCCCGACGCCGAAGGGGTTGCCGATGGCCAGCACCTGGTCGCCGATCTCCAGCGCATCGGAGTTGCCGAGCGTGATCACCGGAAGCTCAGACAGCTCCACCTTGAGGATGGCCAGGTCGGTCTCGGGGTCCGTCCCTATCACCTGGGCCGCGCTTCGCCGGCCGTCGTTGAGAAAGACCTCGATCTCGTCGGCCTCCTCGATCACGTGGTTGTTGGTGAGGATGTAGCCCGCCGGACTCACGATCACACCCGATCCCAGGCCGGTCTGGGCCTGGGATCGGTCCTGCTCGCCAAAGAAGAAGCGGAACCAGGGGTCTGCGCTCTGGGGCGAATGGGTCGCCGCCTTGCTGGTGTTGATGCTCACCACGGCCGGAGATGCCTTGTGGGCCGCGGTGCGAAAGCTGGTCGAGCCACCGGCGGACGGGGTGCCTGCGGCGGGCGGCGCCTCGAACACCGGCACGATGGACGTCATCGCGGGCCGGCGGTCCAGCCACTCCGGCTTGAGGGTCGCGACCACGAAGACGACCGCCACCAGCAGGGTGACGGCTTGGGAGAACAGGAGCCAGAGTCGTTTCATTTTCAGGCGTGGACAAGGTGGCTGAAACGGGCGGTGCGCGAATCCAACCGGATTCCCGCCGTTTCGCAAACGCGATTGTCCCGCATATGACGCCTGCCAGCCCCGGTTCAAGCGCTGCCGGCCATCCGTGAACGGGGCTCCAGGGCTGTCAGAATGGCGGAAAAACCTCCTGTCCCCTCCACGCTTGTTCCATTTCCCCATGTCCGTTGACCGCATACCCGACGCCGCCGCATCGCGGGATGTGCTCGTTCGCCATCTCGACGAGCTGCTTCAGCCTTCGCTGTTCAAGGACTACGGACCCAACGGTCTCCAGGTGGAGGGACGCGCCGAGATCCGCAAACTGGTCTCCGGGGTGACGGCCAGCCTCGCGTTCATCGACGCGGCGATTGCCCGCGGCGCCGACGCGGTGCTGGTGCATCATGGCCTTTTCTGGCGCGGGCAGGATGGCCGGGTGACCGGATGGATGAAGCAGCGCCTCTCGCGCCTCCTCGCGCACGACGTCAACCTGCTGGCCTACCACCTGCCGCTCGATGCCCACCCGGAACTGGGAAACAATGCCCAGTTGGCGCGTGTGCTGGGCGTGGCGATCGACGAAGGACCCGGGGGGCGGTTTGGCGACCAGTCCCTGGGTTTCCTCGGCCGCAGAGCGGCGCCCTCGGCGGCCGCGCTGGGTGCGCATGTCCAGCAGGTGCTGGGGCGCGCGGTGACCGTGGTGGCCGAGCCCGATCGTCCGATCGAACGCGTGGCGCTGTGCACCGGCGGCGCGCAGAGCTATTTCGAGGCCGCGATCTCGGCCGGTGCCGACGTCTTCATCACGGGCGAGATCTCCGAGCCGCAGGCCCACTACGCGCGCGAATGCGGCGTGGCCTACATCGCATGCGGACACCATGCGTCCGAGCGCTACGGCGCGCCGGCCGTCGGTGCCCACGTGGCGGCGCAACTCGGGCTGGCGCACGAGTTCATCGACGTTCCCAACCCGGCCTGAAGGTTGGTCATGACGCCCGTTCCTTTGCTCGTGACCATGGGGGACCCGGCCGGCATCGGCCCCGAGATCATCGCGCTGGCGGTGCAGGAGCGGCCGGCGCTGCTGGGCCGGATGGTGGTGGTGGGCGATCTCGAGACCCTGCGGCGCGCCACCCGCGTCGCTGCGGCCCGGCGGTCTGCGGCGGTGTCCATGCCACTGGCCGAGTTGTCGCAGATCTCGCAATGGCGCCAGGCGCCGCCTGGTTGCCTGCCGGTGGTGCAGGCGTGCCACCTCGACCACCCCGTGGCGTGGGGCCGGATCGATGCCGCAGCAGGACGTGCCGCGGCCGACTGCATCCGTTTCGCGGCCGAGGCGGCGCTGCGCGGCGAGGCACGCGCGCTGGTCACGGCACCCTTGCACAAGGAGGCGCTGGCGGCCGCGGGTGTCGAGCATCCGGGCCACACCGAGTTGCTCCAGGCGATAGCGGCCACGCACCAGGGGTCAACGCCGGACCGCGTGCCGGTGCGCATGATGCTGAGCTGTCCGGGCTTGCGCACGGTGCTGGTGAGCATCCACGTGCCGCTGCGCCAGGCGTTGGAGATGGTGACCGCCGAACAGGTGGCGCAGACCATCCGCCTGACCCATGCGCACTTTCTGCGAACGGGCTTCGAGAAACCGAGGATCGCGGTCGCGGGGCTGAACCCGCACGCAGGGGAGGGCGGGCTGTTCGGCCGGGAAGAAATCGACGCCATCGCGCCGGCGATCCTGTGGGCGCGGGGCGAGGGCATGGACGCCACGGGGCCTCATGCGCCCGACACGGTGTTCATGCGGGCGCTGCAAGGCGAATTCGACGTCGTGATCGCGATGTACCACGACCAGGGGCTGATTCCCGTCAAGCTGCAGGGCCTCGACCACGGCGTCAACACCACGATCGGCCTGCCCTTCGTCCGCACCAGCCCCGACCATGGCACGGCCATGGATCTGGCCGGAACCGGCAAGGCCAGCCCGTCGAGCCTGCTGGCCGCCATCGACGCGGCCCTGGGCGCATCGGTTCCCTGACCGCGGCCCGCCCGGAGGCCAGCCGGCTGGCTACTTCTGCAGGCTGTCGCGGATCTCGCGAAGGAGCAGGACGTCCTCGGGGGTGGCGGGCGGCGCGGCCGGGGGCTCGGTCCGCTTCAAGCGGTTGATCTGCTTGACCATGATGAAGATGATGAAGGCGAGGATGAGGAAGTTGATCGCCACCGTGATGAAGCTGCCGTACGCCAGCGTGGGCACGCCGGCCTCTTTCATCGCCGCCAGGGTCCTGGCCGTTCCTTCCGGCACCTGGCCCAGGGGCAGGAACAGATTCGTGAAATCGAGGTTGCCGAGCACGGACCCCACGACCGGCATGATCACGTCGTCCACCAGCGAACCGACGATTTTTCCGAACGCGCCGCCGATGATCACGCCGACCGCCAGGTCGATCACGTTGCCCTTGACGGCAAACTCCTTGAACTCTTGCATCATGCCCATGCTGAAACTCCTGAAAGCGGGTGTGGATGGGTGCGCAAGCGCAGCCGCGACGAGCTCGACGGCATGCTTGCGACGCTGCCGATTCTCACATGCCCGCAAGCACAGCGTGCTTCCGCGATCGAGAAAAATGCCTGGCCCGATCCCAAGGCACGTGCCTGCGCGATGGCCAAGCCGTTTGCTCCGGCGGGCGGCGGGGTGCCGGATTCGCTCCAGTACAATGCCGGGTTGTCCCCAACGTCTCCTAGAAACTGATTGAAAGATCTCCATGAGTGAAGCAACCATCGATGCGTCTGTCGATAGCAGCCGCCGTACCTGGCTGATCACTTCCTGCGCCATGGGTGGCGTTGGAGCAGCCGCAGTCGCCGTTCCATTCGTCAGCAGCTTCCAGCCGTCCGAGCGCGCGAAGGCCGCTGGCGCTGCGGTGGAGGTGGACGTGGCGTCGATCGCCCCGGGCGAGAAGAGGGTTGTCGAATGGCGAGGCAAGCCGGTGTGGGTGATGCGGCGCACGCCGGAGCAGCTCGCCGCGCTGGAAAAAATCGAGGATCAGCTGGCCGATCCGAACTCGGACCGCACCGCCTACCCCACGCCCGAATACGCCAAGAACCGCCACCGCTCCATCAAGCCTGAAATCCTGGTGACGGTGGGCATCTGCACGCACCTGGGCTGTTCGCCCGGCGACAAGCTCACGCCCGGCCCGCAGCCGTCGCTGCCCGATGACTGGCAGGGCGGGTTTCTCTGCGCCTGCCACGGCTCGACCTTCGACGTGGCCGGCCGCGTGTTCAAGAACAAGCCCGCGCCCGACAACCTGGAGGTGCCGCCTCACCACTACCTGTCCGACACGACCTTGCTGATCGGCGAAGAGGCCCAGGCCTGACGCGCACCCCGGCGGCACAGGCAGACAACAGAAATCAGAGGCACCCCATGGCTGAATTCAAAGAAATTTCCCCGGACGCACCGCTGGGCCAGAAGGCCCTCAACTGGATCGACAACCGGTTCCCGCTGACCAAGCTCTTCAACGAGCACATGGCCGAGTACTACGCGCCGAAGAACTTCAACTGGTGGTACATCTTCGGCTCGCTGGCGCTGCTGGTGCTGGTGATCCAGATCGTCACCGGCATCTTCCTGGTGATGCACTACAAGCCCGACGCGGCCAAGGCCTTCGAGTCGGTCGAGTACATCATG
>CAZFOT010000282.1:0-4433 GCA_964520365.1 uncultured Hydrogenophaga sp. | reverse complement strand
CTTGGAGGGGGGACGGCATCTCGGGCCGGCGAAGCCGGACCCTTGATGCCCCTGGATTTGGCGCTGCCTCGCTCGCTGCGGTCTTGCTTCAATGCCCCGCGAAATCGACCAGGGTGAACAGCGTCAGGCCCGAATCCTTCAGTTTGGCTGAGCCGCCCAGTTCGGGCAGGTCCACGATGGCGGCGCTTTCCATCACCTCGGCGCCCAGCTTCTCCAGCAGCTTGCAGCCGGCCATCATGGTGCCGCCGGTGGCGATCAGGTCGTCGATCAGCACCACCTTGTCGCCGGCTTTCACGGCGTCGGTGTGCAGTTCCACCGTCGCGCTGCCGTACTCCAGCTCGTAGGTTTCTTCCACTGTGGTGAAGGGCAGCTTGCCTTTCTTGCGGATGGGCACGAAGCCCACGCCCAGTTCGTAGGCCAGCACCGAGCCGATGATGAAACCGCGGGCGTCCAGCCCGGCGACCACGGTGGGCCGCAGTTCGGGCGCCATGTAGCGGTGCACGAAGGTGTCGATCAGCACCCGGAACACCTTGGGATCCTGCAGCAGCGGCGTGATGTCGCGGAACTGCACGCCGGGGGCCGGCCAGTCGGGCACGGTGCGGATGTGTGACTTCAGGTAGGCGGAGGTGTCCATGGGCTCGATCCGTTTCGGATCGGGCATTATGGGCCAGCGGACCAGGGGTGCTCTGCCCGGCCGCCTGCCAGGACCGGCACCAAAGGCGATAATCCGCCGATGCCGCTGCCATCCACCTTCGACCCGAACCGCGCCACCCGGCTGGCGCGCGAAACCCTGCAGATCGAAGCCGATGCCATCACCGCCATGGCCGCTCGGGTGGACGGCAGTTTCGCCAAGGCGCTCTCGCTCATGCTGGCCTGCCAGGGCCGGGTGGTGGTGATGGGCATGGGCAAGAGCGGCCACGTGGGCCGCAAGATCGCCGCCACGCTGGCGTCCACTGGCACGCCGGCGATGTTCGTGCACCCCGCCGAGGCCAGCCATGGCGACCTGGGCATGATCACACCGCAGGATGCGGTCCTGGCCGTCTCCAACAGCGGCGAGGTGGACGAACTGACCACACTGCTGCCGATCGTCAAGCGCCTGGGCGTGCCATTGATTGCCATCACCGGTCGCGCCGGATCGACGCTGGCGCAGCACGCCGACATCGTGCTCGACAGCAGTGTCGAGAAAGAAGCCTGTCCGCTCAACCTCGCGCCCACCGCCAGCACCACGGCCCAACTGGCCATGGGCGACGCGATCGCCGTGGCGCTGCTCGACGCCCGTGGCTTCAAGGCCGACGACTTCGCGCGCTCCCACCCGGGCGGCACGCTGGGCCGCAAGCTGCTCACCCATGTGCGCGACGTCATGCGCACGGGCGACGCCCTGCCCCGTGTCGCGGAAGACGCCGGCCTGATGGTCCTGATGCGCGAGATCAGCGCCAAGGGCCTGGGCGCGAGCGCCATCGTCGATGGCGACAACCGCGTGCGGGGCATCTTCACCGACGGCGATCTGCGCCGCCTGATCGAGAAAAGCGACAACAACAGCGACCTTCGCGGCCTGAGCGCGCGCGAGGTCATGCACCCCGATCCGCGCACCATCCGTGCCGACGCGCTGGCCGTCACCGCCGCCGAACTCATGGAAGCCGCGCAGATCACCAGCGTGCTGGTGGTGGACGAGGCGGGCCGGCTGTGCGGCGCGCTCAACAGCAACGACCTCATGCGCGCGAAGGTGATCTGATCCATGCCGTCCGAACTGCCGCCGCTGCGTCCCACGCTGGGCTTTGCGCCGGAACTGCTGCTGCGCGCCCAGCCGGTGCGGGTGGTGTTCTTCGACGTGGACGGCGTGCTCACCGACGGCGGCCTGTACTTCGGCGAATCGGGCGAGACGCTCAAGCGCTTCCACACCCTCGATGGACACGGCATCAAGCTGCTGCAGCGCGCGGGCATCACGCCGGCGGTGGTGACGGGCCGCGATTCGCCGGCCCTGCGCCATCGGCTGGAGGCCCTGGGTGTTGCGCACGTGCGCTACGGCACCGAGGACAAGCGGCCCGCGGCCGAGGCCATCCTGGCCGAGCTGGGGCTGGCGTGGGCGCAGGCGGCGGCCATGGGCGACGACTGGCCCGATCTGCCGGTGCTGCGCCGCTCGGCCTTCGCCTGCGCGCCCGCCACCGCGCACCCCGAAGTGCTGGCGCTCGCCCACCACGTCACCCGCCGCGCGCCTGGCATGGGGGCGGTGCGCGAGCTGTGCGACCTGCTGCTGGTGGCCAGCGGTGCCTACGCGCCGGAACTCGAGATCGCCGCACGATGAACGCACCCTTGCAGTCCGCGCCCAGCGCCGCCCAGCGCACGGCCAGGCGGCGGGCGTTCCAGCTCTGGGACCAGATTTCGATCTATCTTCCCGTCCTGCTGATGGGCCTGCTGGCGCTGGCCTCCTATTGGCTGCTGCGCGCGACCCCGATACCCGAGATGGCGCAGGAGGAGCGGGCGCCGGAGCACGTGCCCGACTACCAGATGCGGCGTTTCTCGGTCAAGGTGTTCGATGCCCAGGGCAACATCAAGACCGAGGTCCACGGCGTCGAGGGCCGGCACTATCCCGATACCGACACGCTCGAGGTCGACAGCGCCCGCATCCGCTCCTACAGCCCCGAGGGCCAGTTGAGCACCGCCACCGCGCAGCGCGTGACCAGCAACGCGGACAGCACCGAGTTCATCCTGGAAGGCGATGCGGTCGTGGTGCGCCAGGCCGGCCTGAACGCCGCCGGCAAGCGGCTGCCGCGACTGGAGTTCCATGGCGAATACCTGCGTGTTCTCACGCGGTGGGACATTCTGGCCTCGGACAAACCCGTGCTGCTGATCCGGGACCACGACCAGATGCGCGCCGACACGCTGTACTACCGGGGTGACCGGCAGACAGCCAGGCTCAAGGGCCGGGTGCAGGTGCACATGCAGCCCAGATAGGCGCGTCCCATGTCCGCCTCGCCACTCGTTTTCATCACCGGCGCCTCCAGCGGCATCGGCCAGGCGCTGGCCGCGCGCTTCGCCAGCGCGGGCTACCGGCTGGCGCTGGTGGCCCGGCGCACGCAGGAGACGCAGGCCTGGGCCGACGCGCAGGGCTTCACCGCCGGAGCCTGCCAGGTCTATGGCGCCGACGTCAGCGACACGGACAGTCTGGTGGCGGCCGCGCGCGCTTGCCTGGCCACGCAGGGCTGTCCCGACGTGGTGATCGCCAACGCCGGCATCAGCATCGGCATGGACACGGCCGAGCGCGAGGACATCGACGTGATGGCCCGCACTTTCGCCACCAACAACACCGGGCTCGCCGCGACCTTCCACCCCTTCGTGGCGGCCATGCGCGAGCGCGGCAGCGGCACGCTGGTGGGCATCGCCAGCGTGGCGGCTATCCGCGGCCTGCCCGGGCATGGCGCCTACTGCGCCAGCAAGGCGGCGGTGGTGGCCTATTGCGAGAGCCTGCGCGGCGAGTTGCGCGGCAGCGGCGTGGCCGTGACGATCCTGCTGCCGGGTTACGTGGACACGCCGCTGACGCGCCAGAACCGCTACACCATGCCGTTCCTGATGAGCGCCCAGGCCTTTGCCGACCGGGCCTTCGAGGCGATCGAGCGCCAGGCGAGCTACCGCGTGATTCCCTGGCAGATGGGCGTGGTGGCCAAGCTGCTGCGCCTGCTGCCCAACGCGCTGTTCGATCGCCTGCTGGCCGGGAGACCGCGCAAGCACAGGCAGACCGGCTAGGCCAAAGAAAAAGCCCTGGGGCAAGGCCACAGGGCTTTTTCTTTTGTGTCGGTTTGACCGGCGACAGGCGCCGGGTCAGGCTGACGGGTGTGGGCGATCAGTAACCGCCGCGGCCACCGCCACCGCCGCCGTCGCGACGGCCACCGCCACCGTAGGGGCTGCGGAAACCACCGTCGTTGCCACCGCCGCCAAAGCCGCCGCCGCCATTGCGGCCGCCGCCAAAGCCGCCGCCACCGCTGCGGGGAGGACGGGCTTCCATCGGGCGGGCTTCGTTCACCACCAGGCTGCGACCACCCAGGGATTGGCCATTCATGCCTTCGATGGCGGACTGGGCCTCGGCATCGCTGCCCATTTCCACGAAACCAAAGCCTTTCGAGCGACCGGTGTCGCGCTCCATCATGACCTTGGCGCTGTTGACGGCGCCAAAGGCGGAGAAGGCCTGTTGCAGGTCTTCGTCGCGCACGGAGTAAGGCAGGTTGCCCACGTACAGTTTGTTGCCCATTATCGGGACTCCTAAGAACACTGAGAAAAATAGCGATGGAGCCCCGTTAGCAAACAAACCTGTAGCACGCGAAACCAACCGATCACTTGTCAAGCGAGGTTTTCAGACCCACGCCAGCGCATTATGCGCCGAATGCCCCGGCGCCAGTGAGTTTTTTTGTACACCCCCCTGCGCCGCTGACGCGGCTTCC
>CAZFOT010000281.1:0-4446 GCA_964520365.1 uncultured Hydrogenophaga sp. | reverse complement strand
TTGGCGCTGTTTTCAATCCATTCGCACTTGGAAAAATAGTGTGAACAGGCCCTAGACGGCTTCCATGACCGCCCGCAGGAACTGCTGCGTGCGCGGTTGTTGCGGGTTCTCGAACAGCGCCTGCGCGGGACCCTGCTCGGCGATGCGGCCCTGGTCGAAGAAGCACACGCGGTCGGCGAACTCGCGCGCAAAGCCCATCTGGTGCGTGACCATGAGCATGGTGAGCCGGTGTTCACTGCCCAGGGTGCGGATCACGCTCAGCACTTCGCCGCACAGCTCAGGGTCGAGTGCGGAAGTCACTTCGTCGAACAGCATCACCTTGGGCCGCATGGCCAGCGCGCGCGCGATCGCCACGCGCTGCTGCTGGCCGCCCGAGAGCTGAGCGGGGTAGTGGTCGAGCTTGTCGCCCAGGCCCACCATGGCCAGCAACTCGCCCGCGCGCTCGCGCGCCTCGTCGGCGCCCAGGCCGAGCACCGTGACCGGTGCTTCCATGCAGTTCTTCAGCGCCGTCATGTGCGGAAACAGGTTGAAGTGCTGGAACACCATGCCGATGTGGCCGCGCATGCGCCTCAGGTGGTGCCGGTCCGCGCTCACCAGCTTGCCGCCCCTTTCCATGTGGGTGAGCGGCTCGCCTTCGACGCGGATCACGCCATCGTCGATGGTCTCCAGCGTCATCAGCATGCGCAGCACCGTGGTCTTGCCCGAGCCCGAAGGGCCGATGATGGCCACCTTCTCGTGCGCGGCCACGGAAAGGTCGAGCCGGTCGAGCACCGTGAGGTCGCCGTAGCGCTTGGTCACGGCGTCGAACTGCACCATGGGCGTCGTTGTGTCGTTGTCGGTCATGTGCGCCTCCCCGCGCGTTGGCCAAGCGCTTGTTCCACGCGGCGGATCAGCGCCGCCGACACCAGGCTGAAGGCCAGGAAGAACAGCCCCACCAGGGTGATGGGTTCGGTGTACTGGAAACTCTCCGAGCCCAGGATCTTGGCGGTCTGCATCAGCTCCAGCACCGCGATGACCGACAGCAGCGGCGTCTCCTTGAACAGCGCCACCAGGTAGTTGCCCAGCGCGGGCACCACCGGCGGAATGGCCTGCGGCAGGATCACGTCCTTGAACGTGGTCCAGGGCGAGAGGTTGAGCGCCATCGACGCTTCCCACTGGCCCTTGGGCACGTTGTCCAGCCCGGCGCGGTAGACCTCGGAGCAGTAGGCGCCGTAGTGCAGGCCCAGCGCCAGCACGCCGGCCGGCATGGCGTCGAGCGTGAGGCCGAACTCGGGCATCACGTAATAGAGGAAAAAGATCTGGATCAGCAGCGGCGTGGAGCGGACGAACTCCACCACGCCGCCCACCGCCAGCCGCAGCCAGACGGGGCCGGCCATGCGGCCCACGGCAAACACCAGGCCCAGCACGAGTGCCAGCACGAAGCCCAGCAGCGTGGCCTGCAGCGTCACCACCGAGGCCTTGGCGAGGATGGGCAGCACCTCCCAGGCGTAGTTCCAGTCCCAGATCTGCATCTCAGGCCGTCCTTCCCCTGGACAGGCCACGCGATGCACGCCGCTCCAGCGCCCGCATGCCCACCGTGATCAGCACCGACAGCGCCAGGTACATCAGCAGCACCAGGCTGAACACCTCCACCGTGCGCAAGGTGTTCTGGTTCACCTGCTGCGCCTTGAAGGTCAGGTCCGACAGGGTGATGAGCGAGACCAGCGAAGTGGCCTTGAGCAGTTCGATCAGCAGGTTGCCCCAGGGCGGGATCATGGCCACGAAGGCCTGCGGCAGCACGATGCGGCGCAGCGCCTGGGCATGCGTCATGTTCAGCGCCTGGGCAGCTTCCCATTGCCCGCGCGCCACCGAGCCGATGGCCCCGCGCACGACCTCCGACCCATAGGCGCCGACGTTCAGGCCCAGCGCCAGGATGCCGACTGTCAGGGGGTCGAGCGTGATGCCGAAGTGCGGCAGCACGAAGAACAGCCAGAACAACTGCACCAGGGCCGAGGTGCCGCGGAAGGTCTCGATGTAGGCCACCGCCAGCCAGCGCAGCGGGCGCGGCGCGTACAGTTTGGCCAGGCCGGCCGGCACCGCCACCAGCACCGCCAGCACCGAGCCGCCCAGGGCCACCAGCACGGTGATGCGGACGCCGCGCAGCAGCTCGGGCAGCAGTTCGCCCAGCGCGGTGAAGCTGGCCACGTGCAGGCCCGCCGCGAACGCGGCGATGCCCACCACCAGGGCCAGGGTCAGGGCTTTGGGCATCGCCGCCGGCGTGGTGAGGTCTTACTCCCCGGCGCAGTGCTGCGCGGCGGTCTTCTCGGGCCGGTTCGATTCGTCGAAGCCGAATTGCTTGACCATGGCCAGGTGCTCGGGCGTGCCGATGAACTTGGCCAGTTCGGCGTTGACCGCGTCGCGCAGCGTCGTGTCCTGCTGGCGGAAGCCGAACGAACCCTCGCCCTTGTAGATCTTGCCGTTGTGCGTGAAGGTGAAAGGCTTGGCGCGCTCGATGGCGCTGTCCTTGCCGGCGAGGTCCAGCGCCGTGAGCGACGTGAACGCCGCGGCCGACGCGCGGCCCGACTTCACATTGGCCACGGCGGCGGCGAAATCGGGCACGATGACTTCCTGGCCGCGCTTCATGCCGGCCAGGCGGCCGTGCTCGATCTCGGCCGTGCCCGCCACGAAGGCGATCTTCGCGCCCTTGTCCACCGCGTCCTGGTAGTTGCTGATGCCGTCCGGGTTGCCGGCCTTCACGATCAACGCCTCGCCGATCCCATAGGTCGGGTTGGCGAAGATGATCTGCTGGCAGCGCTGGGGCGTGATGTACATCGACGCCACGATGGCGTCGAAACGGCCGGCGCGCAGGCCCGGGATCAGCGCGCCCCATTCGGTGAGCACGCCGTCGATCTCGTTGACGCCGAGCTGCTTCATGATGTGGCGGAACACGGTGGGCGACTCGCCCGTGAGCTGGCCCGACGCGGTGGCGAAGGCGTAGGGCGCCTCGTTGGCGAAGCCCACGCGGATGAAGCCCTGCTCGCGCAGCTTCTCGAGCGTGGTCTGGGCATGGGCCACGGTGGTGGCCAGCAAGGCGGTGGCGCCGAGCAGGGCGAGGAGGGCGCGGCGGATGTGGAAACGTGAGGTCATGCGGTTCTCCGGATGAAGGGGGTCAATCGGCGTCGGAAACGCCCACGGGCGTGAAGTCCTGCCGCTCGGCGATGAAGTTCGGGCGCGGCGCCAGGCCGCAGAACGGAGCCACGGGCGTGTTGTGCACGCTGTTGTAGACCACGAACACGTTGCTGCGCGGCAACGGCGTGATGTTCGAGTTCGAGCCGTGCATCACGTTGCACTCGAAGAAGGTCACCGACCCGGCCAGCCCGGTGGGCGCGGCGATGCCGAAGTCGTTGACCAGTTGCGTGAGGCTGTCGTCGTCGGGCACGCCCACTTCCTGGTGCCTGAGCGAGGCCTTGTAGTGGTTGTCGGGCGTTTCCCCCACGCACGACACGAAGCGCTGGTGCGAACCGGGGATGATCATCAGCGGCCCGTTGTGCGGCGTGTTCGGCGTGAGGCTGATCGAGCAGCTCACCATGCGCATGGCAGGAATTCCATCTTCCACGTGCCAGGTCTCGAAGTCGGAATGCCAGTAGAACGCCTTGCCCCGGAAGCCGCCCTTGTAGTTGATGCGCGACTGGTGGATGTACACGGCGCTGCCCAGCAACTGGCGGGCAATGGCCACCAGCTTCGGATGCCGGCACAGGCGGCGCAGTACCTCGCTGCTGCGGTGCACGGCGAAGATGGACCGCAGTTCCTGGCTGCCGGGCTCGATCACGGCCTCGTCGGCGTCCTGCACCGACCCGTCCTCGCGCAGCCGCTTCAGTTCCCTCAGGCAGTCGTCGATGTCGGCTTCGCCGAGCAATTCGTCGAACGTGAGGTAGCCGTTGTCTTCGTAGAAATGGAGCTGGTGCGCCGTCAGCGGGCCATCATCGGCGCGTCCGTGGACCGTGGGGTCCTGGCGGGGCGTGATGGCCGCTGTCGGGGCGTGGCGTGACGGATAGCGGTCCTCGGCCCGGACCGCGGCGGTGTGTGCTGCGCTTTGCATCATGGGTTTTTCCTCCGTGCCAGGGCTTCAGTCGGAAACGGCGTAGGCGCCGGTGGCGTCGTGCACCTCGCGGCCGGTCAGCGGCGGGTTGAACACGCAGACCATGCGCATGTGCGTGCCCTTGTTGGCGCGCAGGATGTGGCGGTCGTGGTGGTTGAGCGCGTAGATCGTGCCCACGCGGATGTCGTGCGTCTGGCCGGTGGCCAGGTCGGTGATCTCGCCCGCGCCTTCGATGCAGTACACCGTCTCCAGGTGGTTGCGGTACTCCATCTCCAGTTCGGCGCCGGGCTTGATGACGGTGTCGTTGACCGAGTAGCCCATGCCGGCGTCCTTGTAGATCAGGCGGCGGCTGGTCCAGCCTTCGGTGT
>CAZFOT010000280.1:290-4454 GCA_964520365.1 uncultured Hydrogenophaga sp. | reverse complement strand
CGCGATGATCACGCTCGCGATGGCGCAGATGTTCTTCTTCTTCTGCCTGCAGGCGCCGTTCACCGGCGGCGAGGACGGCATCCAGTCGGTGCCGCGCGGGCAGTTGTTCGGCCTGATCGACCTCAACCAGGTGGCGGCCATGTACGCGGTCGTGCTGGTGATCTTCCTGGCCGGCTTCCTGTTCATCTGGCGCGTCGTGCACTCGCCGTTCGGCCAGGTGCTCAAGGCGATCCGGGAAAACGAGGAGCGCGCCACCTCGCTGGGCTACGACGTCGCCCGCTTCAAGCACCTGGCCTTCGTGCTCTCGGCCGGGCTGGCCGGACTCGCCGGCGCCACCAAGGCCATCGTGTTCCAGCTCGCCTCGCTGACCGACGTGCATTGGAGCATGTCGGGCGAAGTGGTGCTGATGACGCTGCTGGGCGGCATGGGCACGCTGTTCGGGCCGGGGGTGGGCGCGGCGGTCATCATCACGATGCAGAACTACCTGGCCCAGCTCGGCGCCTGGGTGACGGTGGCGCAAGGCGTCATCTTCGTCATCTGCGTGCTCGCGTTCCGCCGCGGCATCGTCGGCGAGATCGCGAACTGGCTCAAGAAGCCGCTCTGAACAGGACGGCCCACCCCCGCGCTGCGCCTGCGGCGCGTCACCCCCTCAAGAGGGCGGCATCAGCGGACCGGCGAAGCCGGATCCGCGATGCCACTGGATCGGGGATCACACGCGTTCAAAAATGCCCGCGGCGCCCTGCCCCATGCCGACGCACATGGTCACCATGCCGTACTTCTTGTTGTGGCGCTTGAGCGCGTGCACCACGGTGGCCGCGCGGATGGCGCCGGTGGCGCCCAGCGGGTGGCCGAGCGCGATGGCGCCGCCCATGGGGTTGACCTTGGCCGGGTCCAGGCCCAGGGTGTTGATGACCGCGAGCGACTGTGCAGCGAAAGCCTCGTTCAGTTCGAACCAATCGATCTGGTCCTGCGTGAGGCCGGCGTATTTCAGCGCGGCGGGAATCGCCTCCACCGGGCCGATGCCCATGATGTGCGGCGGCACGCCACGCGAGGCATAGCTCACGAAGCGCGCCAGCGGCGTGAGGCCGAAGCGCTTCACGGCCGCTTCGCTGGCGAGGATCAACGCGCCCGCGCCATCGCTGGTCTGCGAGCTGTTGCCGGCAGTGACCGAGCCGCGCGCAGCGAACACGGTGCGCAGCCTGGCCAGGCCTTCGAGCGACGTGTCGGGGCGCGCGCCTTCGTCCAGGCTCACGGTGCGGGTGGTGGTGGTGACTTCGGCGCTTTCCAGGTCGACGCTGCGCTCGGTCACTTCCACCGGCGTGATCTCGTCGCTGAATTCGCCGTTCTTCATCGCCAGCACGGCGCGCTGGTGCGACTGCACGGCAAACGCGTCCTGCGCGTCGCGCGACACCTTCCACTGCTGCGCCACCTTCTCGGCCGTGAGGCCCATGCCGTAGGCGATGCCATAGCTTTCCACGTCGTCGGTGTTGGCGAAGATCGCGGGCGAGAGGCTGGGCGCGTTGCCCATCATGGGCACCATGCTCATGCTCTCGGCACCGGCGGCGATCATCACGTCGGCCTCGCCCACGCGGATGCGGTCGGCCGCCATCTGCACCGCCGACAGGCCGGAGGCGCAGAAGCGGTTGACGGTGATGCCGCCCACGCTGTTGGGCAAGCCGGCCAGGATGGCGCCGATGCGCGCCACATTCAGGCCTTGCTGGGCTTCGGGAATCGCGCAGCCGCAGATCACGTCCTCGATGGCTTTCGGGTCCAGGCCCGAGGCCTGGCTGAGCGCCGAGCGCAGCGCGAGGGCCAGCAGGTCGTCCGGGCGCAGGTGCTTGAAGGAACCCTTGTGCGAACGGCCGATGGGGGTGCGGGTGGCGGCGACGATGTAGGCGTCTTGGATCTGTTTGCTCATGGTGGTTCCTAGGTGTCTTGCTCCCTCTCCCGCTTGCGGGAGAGGGTTGGGGTGAGACGATTCGCATGCATACGCGCAGCGGCTGTTTACTCCCTCTCCCGCTTGCGGGAGAGGGCCGGGGTGAGGGTCTGCAACGTCTGCCAGATCTTCTCCAGCACGGCAGGTGTTTCGTTCATCACTTCATGGTTCCAGAACCGGATCACGGCCAGGCCCTGGCTTTCGATCAGCGCGGTTCTCCGTTGGTCGTAGGCTTGTTGCTCGCTGTGCTGGCCGCCATCGATCTCGATCACCAGACCGGCTTCGAGGCACACGAAGTCCAGGATGTACGGGCCGAGTGCGCGCTGGCGGCGGAACTTGAAGCTCTGGAAACGTCGGCCACGGAGTTGTTGCCACAACAGGGCCTCGGCCTCGGTCGATCGACCTCTCGGTTCACGCGCTTTCGCTTTGGCGCCCGCCCTCACCCCAGCCCTCTCCCGCACGCGGGAGAGGGGGTAAGTCACTTCGGCCTCGGCGGGTTTCATGGCTTCAGTTCCGCACCGGCTTGCCAGTATTGAGCATCCCCAGAATCCGCTCCTGCGTCTTCGGGTGCACGATCAGCGAGCAGAAGGCCTGACGCTCCAGCGTCATCAGGTAGTCCTCGTTCACCAGCGTGCCGGGCTCCACGTCGCCGCCGGTCACCACGTTCGCGATCAGCGAGGCGATGTGGAAGTCGTGCTGGCTGATGAAGCCGCCGTCTCGCATATTGACCAGGCTGCCCAGGATGGTGGCCTTGCCATCGCGGCCGGCCACCGGGAACAGGCGCTTGTGCGGCGCACGGTAGCCACCAACGAACAAACTCTTCGCCTCGTTGATGGCCACATACAGCAGTTCGTCCTTGTGCGGCACGATCACGTCGGAGTGCAGCACGTAGCCGAGCTTCCTCGATTCCAGCGCGCTGGTACCCACCTTGGCCATGGCCGCGGCGGTGAAGCCTTCGGTGAGGAAGGGCAGCAGGTCCTTGCCCGTGGAGGTCTCGGCGTTCTCGGCCGCGCGGCGCGCAATGTAGGTCAGGCCGCCGGCGCCGGGCACCAGGCCCACGCCCACTTCCACCAGGCCGATGTAGCTCTCCATGTGCACCACGCGGCGCGCGCTGTAGACGGCCATCTCGCAACCGCCGCCCAGCGCCAGGCCGCGCACGGCGGAGACCACCGGCACGTTGGCATACCGCAAGCGCAGCATGGTCTGCTGCATGAAGCCTTCGGCGTCCTCGATCGCGCTCACGCCCACGGCCATGAAGGCCGGCAGCATGGCCTGCAGGTCAGCGCCGGCGCTGAAGGGATCGTCGCCCGACCAGATCACCAGGCCCTGGTATTCCTTCTCGGCCAGGTCCACGGCGGCCATCAGGCCTTCGCACACCTCGGGGCTGATGGCGTGCATCTTGGTCTTGATGCTGGCGATCAGCACCTGCTCGTCCAGCGTCCAGAGGCGAATCGAATCGTTCTCTTCCAGCGTGCTGCCCGCGGTCTCGAACTTCGGCCCGGCTTCGCCCAGCAGCAGCTCGGGGAAGTGCTGGCGCTGGTAGACCGGCAGCTGCAGGCGGGCCTGGAATTCGCCCTTGGACGGGTTCCACGAGCCCTGCGCGGTGTGCACGCCACCGGCCTCGGCCACCGGGCCCTCGAACACCCACCCGGGCAGCGGTGCCTTGGAAAGCGCCTTGCCGGCATCGATGTCTTCCTGGATCATCTTCGCCACGTCGAGCCAGCCGGCTTCCTGCCAGAGTTCGAACGGGCCTTGCTTCATGCCGAAGCCCCAGCGCATGGCCTGGTCCACGTCGCGCGCGGTCTCGGCGATCTGGCCCAAGTGCACGGCGGCGTAGTGGAAGCTGTTGCGCAGGATGGCCCAGAGGAACTGGCCCTGCGGACCTTCGGCGTTGCGCAGCAGTTTCAGGCGCTCGGCCGCCGGTCGCTTGAGCATGCGGCCATACACCTCGTCGGCCTTCTCGCCGCCGGGCACGTACTCGCCGCTCTCCAGATCGAAGCGCAGGATGTCGCGGCCCACCTTCTTGTAGAAGCCGGCCTTGGCCTTCTGGCCCAGGTGGCCCAGTTCGATGAGCTTCTTCAACACGGGCGGCGTGCCGAAGCTGCCGTAGAACGGGTCGGTCTCCAGGCTCAGGTTGTCCTGCAGCGTCTTGACCACGTGAGCCATGGTGTCCAGGCCCACCACGTCGGCGGTGCGGAAGGTGCCGCTGCTCGCGCGCCCCATGCGCT
>CAZFOT010000280.1:0-280 GCA_964520365.1 uncultured Hydrogenophaga sp. | reverse complement strand
TTCGTCGTGGCCAGCATGCCGGCGATGCCGATGCGGTTGGCGATGAAGTTGGGCGAGTCCTTGGCGCGCACCACGCCCTTGCCCAGGCCGCTGGTGACGAAGGTCTCCAGGTCGTTGAGGATCTGTGGCCCGGTGGTCGGCGTGGCGATGAGTTCCACCAGCGTCATGTAGCGCGGCGGGTTGAAGAAGTGGATGCCGCAGAAGCGCGGCTTGATCGATTCGGGCAGCGCTTCGCTGAGCTTCGTGATCGACAGGCCCGAGGTGTTGGACGCGACGATGG
>CAZFOT010000279.1:0-4537 GCA_964520365.1 uncultured Hydrogenophaga sp. | reverse complement strand
TGATCGGGATCGGCGTGCCCCAGTAGCGCTGGCGGCTCACGCCCCAGTCGCGCAGGCGCCAGGTGGTCTTCTTCTCGCCCAGGCCCTTGTCGGCCAGCAGCACGGCGACCTTGTCGACCGCGGCCTTGTAGGCCAGGCCGTCGAGCACGCCGGAGTTCACGCACACGCCGCGCTGCTTGTCGGCGTACCAGTCGGCCCAAGTGTCGGTGCTGAAGGTCTCGCCCTCCACCGCCACCACCGGCTGGATCTTCAGTCCGTATTTCTGCGCGAACGCGAAGTCGCGCTCATCGTGCGCGGGCACGCCCATCACCGCGCCGTCGCCGTAGCCCATCAGCACGTAGTTGCCGACCCACACCGCCACCGCCTCGCCGGTCAGCGGGTGCGTCACGGTCAGGCCGGTGGCCATGCCTTTCTTTTCCTGCGTCGCCAATTCGGCTTCGGTGGTGCCGCCGGTCTTGCATTCCTCGATGAACGCGGCCAGCGCCGGGTTGCCCGCCGCCGCGTGCGCGGCCAGCGGGTGCTCGGGCGCCACGGCGCAGAAGGTGACGCCCATGATGGTGTCGGCGCGCGTGGTGAACACGTACATGCGGCCATCGCCGATCGGTGCACCCGAGGCATCGCGGATGTCGTGCGTGAACGCAAAGCGCACGCCCTCGCTCTTGCCGATCCAGTTCTCCTGCATCAGCCGCACCTTGTCGGGCCAGCCGTTGAGCGTGGCCTTGGGGTTGCCGATCTGCACGTGGTCCAGCAGTTCCTCGGCATAGGCGGTGATGTTGAGGTAGTAGCCCGGGATCTCGCGCTTTTCCACCACGGCGCCGGTGCGCCAGCCCTTGCCGTCGATCACCTGCTCGTTGGCCAGCACGGTCTGGTCCACCGGGTCCCAGTTGACGACCTGGGTCTTGCGGTAGGCGATGCCCTTCTCCAGCATCTTGAGGAACAGCCACTGGTTCCACTTGTAGTAAGTGGGGTCGCAGGTGGCCACTTCGCGCGACCAGTCGATGGCCAGGCCCATGGCCTGCATCTGCTGCTTCATGTAGGCGATGTTCTCGTAGGTCCACTTCGCCGGCGGCACACCGTTCTTGATCGCCGCGTTCTCGGCCGGCAGGCCGAAGGCGTCCCAGCCCATGGGCATGAGCACGTTGTGGCCCTTCATGCGCAGGTGGCGCGCGAGCATGTCGTTGATGGTGTAGTTGCGCACATGGCCCATGTGCAGCTTGCCGCTGGGGTAGGGCAGCATGGAACAGGCATAGAACTTCTTCTTGCCCGCGTCCTCGCTCACGCGGTAGGCGTCGATGGCGTTCCAGTGGGCGTGCGCGGCGCGCTCGACTTCCTTGTGGGCGTATTTTTCTTGCATGAACCAGGGACCGGACGGAGGCGGCGGTGAAGGGCGAAGGGTGAACGGGGACCCTGGATTTTAGGCGCTGGGCAGGCGCCGGGCCGCCCCGGGGTGGCGAATCAGCGCGCCGGCGCGCCGGGCAGCTCGTCGGTGACGAAGCCGATGCGCGACAGGCCCGCCGCCTGCGACAGGCCGATGAGCTCCACCACCCGCCCATAGGGCACGGTAGCGTCGGCGCGCAACTGCACCTCGGCATCGGGGTTGCTGCGCGCCGTGGCCTGCAGGCGCTGCTTCAGTTCGTCGATGCCGATCGGCACCTCGTCCCAGTAGGCCTGCCCCTGCGGGTCGAGCGCGATCGCCACGAACGCCTCGGGCTCCTGGGACGCCATGGCGGCGGCGGACTGTTCGGCCTGCGGCAGGTCGAGCGCGAGGCGGCTCGCCATGAACGGCGCGGCGATGATGAAGATCACCAGCAGCACCAGCATCACGTCCACCAGCGGCGTGACGTTGATGTCGCTCATCGGCCTGTAACCAACCGGTTTCTCCAGCCCACCGAAGCTCATGCCCCCACGCTCCACCGCTCACGCGGGTCGCTGCCCCCCGAGGGGGCTGATCCGCCTTGGGACGGCCCGGCGGCGGATCTCATGCGATGGCCCCCTTGTGATGCACCAGCAGTTCCCGCAGGTCGCGGGCGAAGCCTTCGAGATCGGCTTCGATGCGGGCGATCTGGCGGCCCAGCACGTTGTAGGCGAGCACGGCCGGAATGGCCACCGCCAGGCCGGCCGCGGTCATCACAAGGGCCTCGCCCACCGGACCGGAGACCTGCTCGATGCGGAAGCGCCCATCGACGCCGATCGCCACCAGCGCGTGGTAGATGCCCCAGACGGTGCCCAGCAGCCCGACGAAGGGCGCGGTGGACCCCACCGTGGCCAGCAACACCTGGCCGAACTGCAGACGGTGCAGGATGCGGTGCAGCGCGTCACGCAGCACGCGGGTGAGCTGCTGCGCCCGGTCGCCAGCGGCCGCCAGCGTGTCCGGCACCGCCTGCTCGATGGTGAGCGCGGCCTGCACCAGCGGCAGCACCAGGCGCCGCTTGTCCTGTGCGTTCAGGCGCTGCTGGGCCTCGTCCAGGCCGGCGGCCTGCCAGAACAGCGCGGTGCAGACCTGCGCGTCGGCCGCGGCCCGGCGCAGCAGCCAGCCCTTCCAGAGGATCACGACCCAGCTCGACACCGACATCGCCAGCAACAGCAAGGCCACGCCGCGGCTCACGGCATCGCCCTGGAGGAACGTTTCCCAGACGCTCATGCGGACTCTGCTTCCTTCGGCCCGTGGCGCTCAGCGCAGTTCGAGCACGTCGAACATGTCGTACAGGCCGCTGGACTTGCCCGCCAGGAAGCGCACCGCGCGCAGGCTGCCCTGGGCGTAGGTGGCGCGGCTGCTCGACTTGTGCGTGATCTCGATGCGCTCGCCGATGCCCGCGAACAGCACCGTGTGGTCGCCCACGATGTCGCCGCCCCGGATGGTCGCGAAGCCGATGGACGACGGATCGCGCTCGCCGGTGACGCCCTCGCGCGCATAGACGGCGCATTCT
The DNA here is from genome assembly GCA_964520365.1 of uncultured Hydrogenophaga sp. Taxonomy (GTDB): domain Bacteria; phylum Pseudomonadota; class Gammaproteobacteria; order Burkholderiales; family Burkholderiaceae_C; genus Hydrogenophaga. The sequence goes on along the minus strand of CAZFOT010000279.1, from coordinate 1,610 downwards.
TTCAGGTCGCGGCCGAGCGCGCCGGCGATGACCTCGCCCATCTTCAGGGCGGTGCCGCTGGGCGCGTCCACCTTGTGGCGGTGGTGCGCCTCGATGATCTCGATGTCGTAGCCGGTGGCCATGGCCCTGGCCGCCATCTCCAGCAGCTTGAGCGTGACATTGACGCCCACGCTCATGTTGGGCGCCATCACGATCGCGATCGACGCCGCCGCCCGCGCGATCTCGCTTTTTTGCTCGTCCGAGAAGCCGGTCGTGCCGATGACCAGGTTGACGCCCTGCTTCACGCATTCGCGCAGGTGCGCCATCGTGCCCTCCGGGCGCGTGAAGTCGATCAGGCACTGGCTGCCCGAGAGCCCGGCGGACAGATCGGCGGTGATCCGCACGCCGCTGGCATGGCCGGCGAAGGCGGCCGCGTCCTGGCCCAACGAGGGGCTGGCGGGCTGGTCGAGCGCGCCGCTGAGGCGGCAGTCGCCGCTGTCGTGTACGGCCTGGACCAGCATCCGCCCCATGCGGCCGCTGGCGCCCGCCACGCACACGCGGTGCGCATCGGCGGCGGCCGTCATTGCACGGCCTCGGCTGGCTCCAGCGGTGGATAGGTCATGGGAGGCTGCCCGGCAGGTTCGCTGGCGGCGGCGTCCGTGTTGACCGGCGGATGGCGTTCGTGGAAGCGCCGCAGTTGCTCCTCGGTGGCCTCCAGCGGCACCGCCTTGCCCGACTTCTTTTTCACCTCGAGCGAGGAAACGAACTCGGATTCGGTCGGCAGCTCGTCGGCCTCCACCCGCTCCAGCATGCCGTCGCGGAAAAAGACCGCCAGCTTGCGGCGCTGGGTTTCCTGGCCCTGGCGGCGGAAGGTGAACACGTAGTCCCAGCGGTCGGCGTGGAACACGCTGGCCAGCAGCGGCGTGCCCAGGATGTCGCGCACCTGCTCGCGGGGCATGCCCGGCTGCAAGGCAGCCGCCTGCTCGCGCGTGACCACGTTGCCCTGCACGATGTCGATCCGGTACGGCGAGACCATGCTGCCCAGGCCGCTGACCACGGAAGGCGCGTTCGAGCATGCCGCCAGCGCCGTCGCCGCGGCCAGCAGCCAGAAAGCCCGGGCCATGCGACGCACGCGGGCGGTATCGCGATGCTGTTTGAGGAAATGCATGAATGCTGACCAGAATGCGCGCGTGCAATGCCGCTCATCCTTGGGGAAAATGCAGCATTCGGCCCGCGCTGGCGATATGATGCTTTCATTGTAGCCCCCGGGGCGCGTGCTCGGACGCCGCCCCCAAACCTGCACCCACCCCATGACCAACATCGAAGAACTCAAGAGCACAGGGCTCAAGGCCACGTTGCCGCGCTTGAAGATCCTGGACGTGTTCCAGAACGCCAAGCAGCGGCACATGACGGCCGAGGACGTGTTCCGCGTGCTGCTCGAAGACCGCTCCGACATCGGCCTGGCCACCGTCTACCGCGTCCTGATGCAGTTCGAGCAGGCCGGCCTGCTCACGCGCAGCAACTTCGAGTCGGGCAAGGCGGTGTACGAGCTCAACGAAGGGCAGCACCATGACCACCTGGTCTGCCTGGACTGCGGGCGGGTCGAGGAGTTCTACGACGCCTCGAAGGGC
>CAZFOT010000278.1:0-4541 GCA_964520365.1 uncultured Hydrogenophaga sp. | reverse complement strand
TTTGCGGCGCGCCAGAGAGGGGGGAAGCCGCAAAGCGGCGCAGGGGGGTGCCTCAGATATATGCGTTCACCGGCGCCACGTGGCGCATGTGCAGGGACAGGCCCAGGGCCGCCATGTGGTTGCTGTTGCGCCCCAGGATGGTTTCGGACAACGGCAGGAACTCGCTCTCTTCGAAGCGGGCATGGGCCTGGTACTCGGCCACCAGCCGATGCAGCTCGGCCGCGTCGAGCTCGGTACTGTGCCCCCTGGCCACCTGCTTCAGCCCTTTCTCCAGGCTCTTCCACAGCTTCTCGATGCTCCGGTGCTCGTCGGTCAGCCGCCGGGCCATGGCCTTGACCTGGTCCAGTTCCGCGCCAGGCTGGGCGCTGGCCATCACGGCCGGAAAGAGTTCGCGCTCCTCTTCCAGATGGTGTTCGAAGATGGCCTCCCGGAAAAATTCGAGCGACTGCTCCGCGATCTGGCGCGCACGGGCTGCCGGCCCCAGCAAGGCCGGCAATTCATCGAGTGCGCTCAGTCGCGCGAGGATGCCTGCATGGCAGTCGGTGAAGTTGTTCAGTGGGGCATTGGTGTCGACGGCGGTTCGGGCGGTGTTCATGGCGTCTCCAGAAGCAGCGCTGTGGCCTGCCGCAGACCGACTGCGTCGACGCGAGCGCGATGAGGCCAGTCTACGGATGCACCGTGGCGAGGCCTTGACGCACATCAAGCCCCGTGCACCTCAGTGGGCCGCTGCCGGACGGCCCCGCAAGCGCTTCCAGGCCTGCACCATCAGCACCACCACCGCTCCGGCCAGCAGGCCGGCCAGTGCGCCCGCCAGGCTGGAGACCAGCCCGCCCGCCCATCCGGCCTGCAGCGCCCATTGCTCCGACGCATGGGCCAACACCGGGATGCCGTGCAGCAGGATGCCGCCACCCACCAGAAACATGGCGGCGGTTCCCAGCACCGACAGCGCCTTCATCAACCAGGGGGCCAGGGCCAGGATGCCCCGTCCGAGCGCCTGCTGCCATGCGGCCTGGCGCCGAACCAGGTACAGCCCGGCGTCGTCGAGCTTGACGATGCCGGCCACCAGGCCATAGACACCGGCGGTCATGATCACGGAGATGCCCACCAGCACCGACACCCGCTGAGCGAAACCGGCGGCCGCCACGGTGCCCAGGGTGATGACGATGATTTCGGCCGAGAGGATGAAATCGGTGCGCACGGCGCCCTTGATCTTGTCCTTCTCGAAGGCCACCAGGTCCACCTGCTCGTCGGCCACCGCCTGGGCGAGCTCCGCATGGCGGGCTTCGCCCTCCTTCCGGGGATGCCACAGGGCATGCAGCAACTTCTCCGCGCCTTCGAAGCAAAGGAACAGCCCGCCGAGCATCAGCAGGGGCATGATCAGCCAGGGCACGAACGCGCTGATGGCCAGGGCAGCGGGCACCAGGATGGCCTTGTTGACCATCGACCCCTTGGCCACCGCCCACACCACGGGAAGCTCGCGATCGGCCCTCACCCCCGTGACCTGCTGGGCGTTGAGCGCGAGGTCGTCGCCCAGCACACCAGCCGTCTTCTTGGCCGCCATCTTCGTCATGACGGCCACGTCGTCGGCCGCGGTCATGCCCTGCCGGGCAGCCACCTTGGTCATCACCGCCACGTCGTCGAGCAAGGTGGCGATGTCGTCGATCAGGGCGAGCAGGCTGGTGGCCATGGCGGTCGGCCGCAACGCGGCATGAAATGGAAAGCCTGCGGTCTCACCCTAACCCACCCACTTCCTCGCATTGCGCCAGATGCGCATCCACGGGCTGAAGGAGCTCGGTTCGCCGCTGGTCCAGCTCATCTGGATGTTGCGGAACACCCGCTCGGGATGGGGCATCATGGCCGTGAAGCGGCCATCGGCCGTGGTCACTGCCGTCAAGCCGCCAGGGCTGCCGTTCGGATTGAACGGATAGCGCTCGGTGGCGGCCCCGCCGTTGTCCACGAAGCGCATCGCGGCGATGGCCCGGGCCGGATCGCCGCGGTGGTGGAAGTTCGCGAAACCTTCGCCGTGCGCCACCGCGATCGGCAGGCGGCTGCCGGCCATGCCCTGGAGGAACAGGCTGGGCGATGCCAGCACCTCCACCAGCGACAGCCGCGCCTCGAAGCGCTCGCTGCGGTTGGTGGTGAAACGGGGCCAGGCCTCGGCACCGGGAATGATGTCGGCCAGCTCCGCGAACATCTGGCAGCCGTTGCACACCCCCAGGCCGAAGGTGTCGGCGCGGCCGAAGAAGCCCTGGAACTGCTCGGCCAGCACCGGGTTGAAGGTGATGCTGCGCGCCCAGCCGATACCGGCGCCCAGCGTGTCGCCATAACTGAAGCCGCCGCAGGCGACGACGCCCTTGAAGTCGGCCAGCCTGGCGCGGCCGGCCTGCAGGTCGGTCATGTGCACGTCGAACGCTTCGAAACCGGCCTGGGTGAAGGCATACGCCATCTCGACATGCGAGTTCACCCCCTGCTCGCGCAGGATGGCGACCCGGGGCTTCGAGAGGCTCAGGAACGGCGCGGCCACGTCGTCGGCCGGGTCGAACGTGAGCTCGACATGCAGGCCCGGATCGTCCGGCGCGCCCGCGGCCGCGTGTTCGGCGTCGGCGCAGGCCGGGTTGTCGCGCTGCTGGTTGATGCGCCAGCTCACGCTGTCCCACACCTGCTGCAGATCGGACAGGCTGGCGCTGAACACGGCCTTGGTGTCGCGCCAGACCTGCAACTGGCCCTTGCCGGCGTCCATGGCGGACGACAGCGGGCGCGTCTTGCCGATGAAATGGCTGTGCCGCGACAAGCCGTGTGCGCGCAGGGTCTGCATGACCTCGTTGCGCTGCGCCGTGGGCACTTGCAGCACGACGCCGAGCTCTTCGCTGAACAGCGCCTTGAGGGTGAGCTCTTCGCGCCGGGCGCTCACCTGGACCGCCCAGTTCTTCGCGTCACCGTACTCGGCACGGCTGTCGCTGATGCCATCGCCCTCGGTCACCAGCAGGTCGATGTTGAGGGCCACGCCCACGTGGCCGGCAAACGCCATCTCCGCCACGGTGGCGAGCAGGCCGCCATCGCTGCGGTCGTGGTAGGCCAGCACCCAGCCCCGGGATCGCAGTTCGTTGACCGCGTTCACCAGGTTGACCAGGTCCTGGGGGTCGTCCAGGTCGGGCACCACGTCGCCGGACTGGCCCAGCACCTGCCCCAGGATGCTGCCGCCCATGCGATTGCGCCCCTTGCCCAGATCAATCAGCACCAGCGTGGTGTCGTCCATCTGGCTGTCCAGGGCCGGTGTGAGCGTGCCGCGCACGTCCGCCAGCGTGGCGAACGCACTGACGATCAGGCTGACCGGTGAAGTCACCTTGTGGGATGTGCCCTCGTACTGCCACTGGGTGCGCATGGACAGGCTGTCCTTGCCCACCGGGATGGAAATGCCCAGCGCCGGGCACAGCTCCATGCCCACGGCGCGCACGGTGGCGTACAGGGCGGCATCCTCACCGGGCTCGCCACAGGCCGCCATCCAGTTGGCCGAGAGCTTCACGCGCGGCAACTCGATGGGGGCGGCCAGCAGGTTGGTGATGGCCTCTGCCACCGCCATGCGCCCCGACGCAGGCGCATCCAGCGCCGCCAGCGGTGTGCGCTCGCCCATGCTCATGGCCTCGCCCGCGAACCCCGAGAAATCCGCCAGGGTCACGGCGCAATCGGCGCCGGGCACCTGCCAGGGTCCGACCATCTGGTCCCGGTGCGAAAGCCCGCCCACCGTGCGGTCGCCAATGGTCACGAGGAAGCGCTTGGACGCGACCGTGGGATGGCTCAGCACGTCGATCACGGCCTTCTGCAGATCGACGCCCGTGAGTTCCATCGGCGGCGCCTGCCGAGCCACCGTCTTCACGTCCCGGTGCATCTTGGGCGGCTTGCCCAGCAGCACGTCCATGGGCATGTGGACTGGCGCCCCCACACTCCCCGCTCCGCGTGGTTCGCTGCCCCCCGAGGGGGCTGTGCTTGCTTGGGACGGCCCGGCGCTGCGCACGGCATCTTCGTTGGCGACGATAAGTTGGCGTTCGTCCGTCGCAACGCCGACGACCGCGAACGGACAGCGCTCGCGCTCGCAGAAGGCCTGGAACTGCGGCAGCGACGCCGGCGCGATGGCCAGCACGTAGCGCTCCTGGCTTTCGTTGCACCAGATTTCCTTGGGCGCGAGGCCCGACTCTTCCAGCGGCACGGCCCGCAGGTCGAACCGCGCGCCCCGGCCGGCGTCGTTCACCAGCTCGGGGAAGGCGTTGGACAGGCCGCCCGCGCCCACGTCGTGGATGAACAGGATCGGGTTTTGCTCACCCTGCGCCCAGCAGTGGTTGATGACCTCCTGCGCGCGGCGTTCGATCTCGGGGTTGCCGCGCTGGACCGAGTCGAAGTCGAGCTCGGCGGCGTTGGCGCCCGCGGCCTTGGAGGAAGCCGCACCGCCACCCATGCCGATGCGCATGCCCGGACCACCGAACTGGATCAGCAGGGTGCCCGCGGGGAACTGGATCTTCTCGGTCATCTCGGCACTGATCGAGCCG
>CAZFOT010000277.1:0-4563 GCA_964520365.1 uncultured Hydrogenophaga sp. | reverse complement strand
GCCGCGCAACGGCACCAAGATGAGCACGGCGTTCACCGTCTCCATCGAGGCCGCCGAAGGCGTGACCACCGGCATTTCCGCCGCCGACCGCGCACGCACCGTCCAGGTGGCCGTGGCCCCCGGCGCACAGGCCAGCGATCTCGTGCAGCCGGGACACATCTTTCCGCTGCAGGCGGTCGAAGGCGGCGTGCTCATGCGCGCCGGCCACACCGAAGCAGGCTGCGACCTGGCCGCCATGGCGGGCTGCAGCCCGGCTTCGGTGATCTGCGAGATCATGAAGGACGACGGCACCATGGCACGCCTGCCCGACCTGCAGCGCTTCGCCGCCGAGCACGGCCTGAAGATCGGCACGATCGCCGACCTGATCGAACACCGCAGCCGCCACGAAACACTGGTGCAGAAGCTGGGCACACGCCCGTTGCACACCGCCTTTGGCGAGTTCCAGGCCACCGCGTTTCGCGACCAGCCCAGCGGCGCCCTGCACCTCGCGCTGGTCAAGGGTCAATGGGGCGACACTGAAACAGTGCCGGTCCGTGTGCACGAGCCGCTGTCCATCCTCGATGCGCTGGAAGTCGGCCGCTCCATGCACAGCTGGAGCCTGGAAGCCAGCCTTCGCCATCTCGAAGCAACGGGCAAGGGAGTGGCGGTGCTGCTCAACTGCGGCGAAACGGCGGAACAGCTGCTGGCCCAGTTCGAAGGCACGGCGCGCTCCGCGCAGGCGCCCGAACGCGGCCGCATGGACCTGCGCACCTACGGCGTGGGCGCGCAGATCCTGCGCGAATGCGGCGTGCACCGCATGCAGCTCATGGGCAAGCCGCGGCGCATGCCCAGCATGACCGGTTACGGGCTGGAGATCACCGGCTACCTGGACCGCAACGACTGACCCCCCTCGATCACCCAACGAAACGGAAACCACCATGTTTGGCGCAGACAAAGGCACCACCGACCCGCTCGACGGCAGGAAATTGTCGATCGGCATCGTGCAGGCCCGCTTCAACGAAGCCATCACCGACGCGCTGTTCGAGGCCTGCCACGCAGAACTGCTGGCCATGAACGTGCAGGAGAAGAACATCACGCACGTGAAAGTGCCCGGCGCGCTGGAGGTTCCGGTGGCCCTGCAGGCGCTGGCCGAGAGCGACGACTTCGACGCGCTCATTGCGCTGGGCTGCATCATCCGCGGCGAGACCTACCACTTCGAGCTGGTGGCCAACGAGTCGGGCGCCGGCGTGACCCGCCTCTCGCTGGACTACCAGATCCCGATCGCCAACGCCATCCTCACCACCGAGAACCTCGAGCAGGCCTTGGCCCGCCAGGTCGACAAGGGGCGCGACGCGGCCCGGGTCGCGGTGGAAATGGCCCATTTGCTCGAACAGATCGCCTGACACCATGACCGAAGCTTCGACCACGCCGCCGAAGGCACGCAAGGCCGCCGACAAGTCGGCCCGCACGCGCGCGCGCGAATTTGCGCTGCAGGCGCTTTACCAGTACCTCGTGGGTGGCAATGACGCGGGCGACATCGACGCCTTCACGCGCGACCTCAGCGGTTTCCACAAGGCCGACAGCGTGCACTACGACGCGCTGCTGCACGGCTGCATCGCCGGTGTGGCCACCCAGGATGCGCTCATCGCGCCGCTGCTGGACCGGCCCCTGGCCGAGGTTTCCCCGATCGAGCACGCGGTGCTCTGGATCGGTGTCTACGAATTCCAGCACTGCCTGGACGTGCCCTGGCGGGTGGTGCTCAACGAGTGCATCGAACTGGCCAAGTCGTTCGGCGGCACCGATGGGCACAAGTACGTCAATGGCGTGCTGCACCAGCTGGCCGCGCAACTGCGGCCGGTGGAAGTGGCGGCGACGCCCGCCAAGGCCGGTTCGCGCAGGAACACGCCGAGCCGGCCAGCCGGCGATGCGGCCTGAATCCGCGTGGAACCTCGCATGAAAATCTCCCGGCGGGCCCAGCGCGTCGAGCCCTTTTACGTCATGGAACTGGCCAAGGCCGCCACCGCCCAGGCGGCGCAGGCACGCGCCGGCGACCGGTCCATGATCTACCTCAACATCGGCGAGCCCGACTTCACCGCGCCGCCGCTGGTGCAGGCGGCGGCACAGCGCGCCATCCATGACGGGCGCAGCCAGTACACCCAGGCCACCGGCCTGCCTGCCCTCAGGGAAGCGATCAGCGGCTGGTATGCCGCCCGTTTCGGCCTGAACGTCGATCCGGGCCGCATCATCGTCACTGCCGGCGCTTCGGCCGCGCTGCAGCTGGCGTGTCTGACGCTGATCGAAGCGGGCGACGAGGTGCTGATGCCCGACCCGAGCTACCCCTGCAACCGCCAGTTCGTGCAGGCCGCCGAAGGCCGCGCGGTGCTGATCCCTTGTGGAGCAGAAAGCCGCTTCCAGCTGAGCGCCGCGCAGGTCGAGGCGGCCTGGAGCGGCGCCACCCGTGGCGTGCTGCTGGCCTCCCCCTCCAACCCCACCGGCACATCCATCGCCCGCGACGAGTTGCGGCGGATTGCCCAATGGGTTCGCGACAAGGGTGGCGTGACGCTGGTCGACGAGATCTACCTGGGACTCAGCCACGACGACGCCTACGGCCACAGCGCGCTCGGCCTGCGCGGCGAGGATGGCATCGACCTGGGCGAAGACATCATCAGCATCAACAGCTTCTCCAAATACTTCAACATGACCGGATGGCGCCTGGGCTGGCTGGTGGTGCCTCCGGCCCTGGTGCCCGTGGTGGAGCGCCTGGCGCAGAACCTGTTCATCTGCGCGAGCACCATCGCGCAGCATGCGGCACTGGCCTGCTTCGAGCCGGAGAGCCTGGCCGAATACGAACGCCGTCGCGCCGAGTTCAAGGCCCGGCGCGACCACTTCATTCCCGAGCTGAACCGCCTGGGCCTGCAGGTGCCCGTGATGCCCGACGGCGCGTTCTACGCGTGGGCCGACGTGCGCCAGCTCTGCGAGCGATGGGGCATTCCACTGCGGGGCCAGCGCCCGGACGAAGGCGGCAGCTGGACGCTGGCGTTCGAACTGATGAAGCGCTGCCAGATCGCGGCCACGCCCGGGCGCGACTTCGGCAGCGCCGAACCCTGGCGCTACCTGCGCTTCTCCACCGCGAATTCGATGGCGCAATTGCAGGAAGCCGTGGCAAGACTGGAGCAGGCTCTGTGAGCGGGCCCCGCATCGCAGTGCCGGCCCCGCCGCCGGGCCGCCCCAAGGCGGGGCCAGCCCCCTCGGGGGGCAGCGAACCACGCGCAGCGGGGAGCGTGGGGGCAACATTCACCTGGCCGGTGCGCGTGTACTGGGAAGACACCGATGCGGGCGACATCGTCTTCTACGCCAACTACCTCAAGTTCTTCGAGCGCGCGCGCACCGAATGGCTCAGGCACCTGGGGGTGGAACAGCAGCGCCTGCGCGACGAGATCGGCGGCATGTTCGTGGTCACGGACACGCAGCTGAAATACCAGCGGCCGGCGCGGCTGGATGATTTGCTTCTGGTTACAGCGCGCCTGGCGGATGCGGGGCGCGCGTCGCTCACAATCGGGCAGGCCGCGTACCTGCAGGCCGCGCCGCAGGACGGGGGAAACGCCGCGCCGAACGGACCCGCGCTGCTGTGCGAGGGCACCATCCGGATCGGCTGGGTCGACGCCGCGAGCCTGCGTCCCCGGCGCATTCCCGAATCGGTCCTGGATGCCCTCGGCGGCATCCGGTGACGCCCAGGCTCGCCCGACGAAACCTTTTTTCGACTTCTCACTCCGATGCCCATGACCCAAGACCTCTCGATCGTTCAATTGATGCTCAACGCGAGTTGGGTCGTGCAGGCGGTGGTGCTGCTGCTGGTGGTGATGTCGGTCGTGAGCTGGGCCGCGATCTTTCGCAAGATCTTCGCGATCAAGCGCGTGAAGCGCCACAACGAAGGGTTCGAGCGCGAGTTCTGGTCGGGCACCAATCTCAACGACCTGTACGCGGCGGCCGCGCAGAGCGCGCGCCACGGCGGCCCGATGGAGCGGATCTTCGCCAGCGGCATGCGCGAATACCAGAAACTGCGCGAGCGCCGCATCGCCGACAGCGGCACCCTGCTCGACGGCGCGCGCCGCGCCATGCGCGCGAGCTTCCAGCGCGAGCTCGATGCGCTGGAAACCAACCTGTCGTTCCTGGGCACGGTCGGCTCGGTGGCGCCCTATGTCGGCCTGTTCGGCACGGTGTGGGGCATCATGCACGCCTTCACCGGGCTGGCCGCCATGGCCCAGGTCACGCTGGCCAGCGTCGCGCCCGGCATTGCCGAAGCGCTGGTGGCCACGGCCATCGGCCTGTTCGCCGCCATCCCCGCCGTGGTCGCCTACAACCGTTTCGCGCACGACATCGACCGGGTGGCCAACGCCATGGAGACCTTCATGGAAGAGTTCTCCAACATCCTGCAGCGCAATCTCGGCGTGCAGGCCCAGACCCCTTCGGGACACTGACCATGCCGGCCGTTTCATCCCGGGGGCGCGGGCGCCGCACCATCAACGAAATCAACATGGTGCCCTTCATCGACGTGATGCTGGTGCTGCTGATCATCTTCATGGT
>CAZFOT010000276.1:0-4563 GCA_964520365.1 uncultured Hydrogenophaga sp. | reverse complement strand
GGATGTGCTCGCCGCCGCGCTGGCGCAGCAGATCGACCATGTACTTGAAATACTCGACGTGGCCGCCCTGGTAGGAGCTGATGGCGATGCCCTGTGCGTCTTCCTGCAGCGCGGCCGTCACCACCTCGTCCACGCTGCGGTTGTGCCCGAGGTGGATCACCTCGGCGCCCATGCCCTGCAGGATGCGGCGCATGATGTTGATGGCCGCGTCGTGGCCGTCGAACAGGCTCGCGGCGGTGACGAAACGCACCTTGTGCGTGGGGCGGTAGCTGGCCAGGGCCTGGAATTCGGCGGACAGGTCGGTCATGGTGTCTCTCTCTCTATCTATCTTCGGGGGGCGGACGATCGGGGGCGGCCTATTCGATGCGCAGGCCGGCCAGTTCGGGGTTGTCGGGCGGGTAGCGCAGGTCCAGCGCCTTGAGGGTGTCGCGCACGATGGTGGCGATCATCAGGTTGCGGTGGGTCTTGGAGTCGGCGGGCACCACGGTCCAGGGCGCCCAGGGGGTGCTGGTCTCGGCCAGCAAGGCCTCGTAGGCGCGCTGGTAGTCGGCCCATTGCCGGCGCACTTCGAGGTCGCCCAGGCTGAATTTCCAGTGCTTGCTGGTGTCGTCCACGCGTTCCTGCAGGCGCTCGCGCTGCTCCTCGAAGCCGATGTGCAGCATGAATTTCAGGATGACGGTGCCGGTCTCGGCCAGCAGGCGCTCGAAGTCGTTGATGTGCGCGTAGCGCTGCTGCGTCTGCGCGGGCGTGATCCAGCGATTGACCACCGGCACCAGCACGTCCTCGTAGTGGCTGCGGTTGAAGACCATGATCTCGCCGGCGCGCGGCACCTTCTGGTGGATGCGCCAGAGGTAGTCGTGCGCGCGCTCGGCCTCGGTGGGGGCCTTCCAGCCCACGGTGTGCACGCCCAGCGGGCTGGTGCGCGAGAACACGCCGCGCACCGTGCCGTCCTTGCCCGAGGTGTCGGTGCCCTGCAGCACCACCAGCAGCTTGTGCTGCCCGTTGGCGTAGAACAGGTCCTGCAGCGCGTCGAGTTCCTGGGCGATGGCCTGCACGGCGCCCTGGTCGGCTGCCTTGCTGCCGCCGGAAAACGGCTTGGCGTCGGTCTTGAGCGCTTTCAGCGAGGGCCGCTTGCCGTTCTTTCCGCCGCTCTTGGGATCGATCTGCCAGTCTCGCCATGCGCTGCCCTTGCCTGCGCGGATCGCGGCGGCGGGAAAGGGCAGGGTGGCATCGTTCGGGCTGGGCATGCGGATCTCCGGTCGGTGGGCTGGCCCACTCGATGGGGGTTTCAAGCTTACGTTTACGTAAACGTAAACTCAACGCGCAATGTTAACCCGATTCGCCAGAAAAAGGGGCGCCGAAGCGCCCCAGGGTGGTGTTGGCCGGCGCCGGGCGGATCAGCGGTACAGCAGCTGCGGCAGCCACAGGCCGATCTGCGGGAAGATGTAGAGGATCACGATGGCCAGGATCTGGATGCCCATGAAGGGCAGCATGCCCAGGAAGATCTGGTTCAGCGTCACGTGCTTGGGCGCCACGCCCTTCAGGTAGAACGCGGCCATGGCCACCGGCGGACTCAGGAACGCGGTCTGCAGGTTCAGCGCTACCAGCAGGCCGAAGAACAGCGGGTCCACCTCGAAGTGGGCCAGCAGCGGGATGAAGATCGGCATGAAGATCACGATGATCTCGGTCCACTCCAGCGGCCAGCCGAGCAGGAAGATGATGATCTGCGTCATCACCAGGAACTCGATCTTGGTGAGGTTCATGCCCAGCACCCATTCCTCGACCAGCGCCTGCCCGCCCAGCAGCGCGAAGGCGGCCGAGAAGATCGCCGAACCCACGAACAGCCAGCACACCATGGCCGAGGTCTTGGCCGTCAGGTAGACCGACTCTTTGAGCACTTCCAGGTTGAGCCGCCGGTAGGCCGCGGCCAGCAGTATGCCGCCCAGCGCCCCCATGGCCGCCGCTTCGGTGGGCGTGGCCAGTCCCATCACGATGGATCCCAGCACGCTCAGGATCAGCAGCATGAGCGGGAAGAACGAGGCCAGCAGCATCTTGAAGATCTCGAGCCGGGCGAAGCTCAGGAACAGGTAGAACAGGGTGACGAGCGCGCCGGAGATCGCGAAGAAGACCCACCACCACGTGGGCGCGGGCTGGACCCCGTCCGCGCCCGCCACGCCATCGGCTTGCGCTGGCGTTCCGGCTCCAGGGGGTTCGGCCGTAGCCTGCGCGGCAGGTTCGCCCAGGGCCTCGAGGCCATCTTCTTCTTCCGCTTCGCCGGCACCGGGCGGCAGCGCCAGCCCGCCGGACGCTTGCGTCTCCTCGGCTTCGTCAGGGTCCGAGGGCGGCTCGGCCAGGCCGCCGACCTGTTCGGACGAGCCGCTGGAGCGGCTGGCACCGATCTCCTCGATCTCGTAGACCGCCTCGGCCTCCACCGTGGTGACAGCCTGGTAGCTGGGGATCATGATGGCCGCGAAGAGCAGCGCCGGCAGCGCGGCCAGGCCGATCTGCCTGAGCAGGTGCGACAGCGGCACGTCGGCGTTGCGCCGGCCCTTGAGCAGGCGCAGCACGGCGTGCGCGGTGGGATCGTCCGTCAGGCGCTGCGTCAGCGGCGGCAGCGGGACCCGGCGCTCCTCGGCGCTCAGCGGCGGCGCCCACTCGGGCTTGAGCTTGGCCACCAGGATCACGTACAGCACGTACAGCGTGGCGAGCATCAGGCCGGGGAAGAAGGCGCCCGCGTACAGCTGCACCACCGACACGCCGGCGGTCGCGCCGTAGACGATCAGCAGCACCGAGGGCGGCAGCAGGATGCCCAGGCAGCCGCCGGCCGTGATCGAACCGGCCGCCAGCGGCACGCTGTAGCCCGCGCGCAGCATGGCCGGCAGCGCGAGCAGGCCCATCAGCGTGACCACCGCGCCGACGATGCCGGTGGCCGTGGCGAAGATGGTGCAGGTCACCAGCGTGGCCACCGCCAGCGCGCCGGGCAGGCGGGCCAGCGCCAAGTGCATGCTCTTGAAGAGCGCCTCGATGAGGTTGGCGCGCTCCACGAGATAGCCCATGAAGACGAACAGCGGCACGGCGATCAGCACGTCGTTCGCCATCGTCTTGTAGGCCGACTGCACCATCAGGTCCAGTGTGCGCGTGACGTCGCGCTCGTAGGCCAGCCAGGTGAACACCATGCCCATGCCCATCAGGGTGAACGCGGTGGGAAATCCCAGCATGATGGCCACGACCACCAGCGAGAGCATCAGCAGGCCGAGGTGGCCCTGGGTGATGGTTTCGGCGCGCAGCAGCACGGTGGCCGCCAGGACCACGATCAGGGCCATGAAGCTCAGGCCGAACCAAAGTTCCTTGCGGACTTTCATGAGCGCTTCTCCTGGGCCGCCACGACGGCGTCGAGCGCTGCGATGTCTTCGTCTTTCACGTGAACCATCTCCTTGAGTTTTTCGACATCGACTTCCTGCACGTCGTCCTCGCGCGCCGGCCAGACGCCGGCCTGGATGCACTGGATGCAGCGCACGATCTCCACGATGCCCTGCAGCAGCAGCGTGATGCCCGCCAGCGGGATCACGTACTTGAACGGGTACAGCGGCAGGGGCTCGGCCGAGAAGGTCTGTTCACGGATGGCCAGCGATTCACCGGCGTAGATCCAGCCGGCCCAGGTCAGCGCGATGATGCCGGGCAGGAAGAACACGATGTAGAGCACGAGGTCCACGATGGCCTGGGTGCGGGGCTGGAAGAAGCCGTAGAGCACGTCGCCGCGGACATGCCCGTTCTTGGACAGCGTGTAGGCCCCGGCGGTCATGAACAGCGTGCCGTACAGCATGATCTGGGCGTCCAGCACCCAGGCGTGGGGGTTGTTGAGCACATAGCGCGAGAACACCTCCCAACTGATCAGCAGGGTGAGCAGCAGCGCGCACCATGCAAAGATCTTGCCGATCAGGGTGGACAAGCGGTCAACGGTCCACAGGATGGATTGCATCGTGATTCCTCAGTCGGCGCAGTGAAACGGACAAAAAAAGAGGGGCACCGCGCCGACGCCATGCCCCTCGTTCAGTTGGTGGGTATCAGCTTTCCATGGCGTGGAGCGACATCCGCTTCGCCTGAATGGCTCCCCGCATCACTTCTTGCCGAAATAGTGGTTGTAGGCCATCTTGAAATCGACGCTGTAGTCGTTCTGCCACTGGCCGGCACGCTGCGCGAAGGCCTTCTGCGAATCGAGCACCTTCTTGAACATGGGGTTCTCGGCCGACTTCTTGGCGATGGTCTTGTCCCAGGACGCGAGTTGGGCGCGCAGGATCGCGTCGGGCGTCTTGTAGAACTTGATGCCGTCCTTTTTCAACGCTTCATAGTCCTGCGAGTTGCGGTCGATGGCCTTCCAGCTCATGTCGGCGCTGGCAGCTTCCACGGCGTTCTCGATGATGGCCTTGAGTTCTGCGGGCAGGCTGTTGAGCTTGGCCTTGTTGAACAGGATCTCGAACTGTTCGCCCGACTGGTGGAAGCTCTGCAGCATGCAGTTCTTGGCCACGTCGGGGAAGCCCAGCACGCGGTCGCTCGATGCGTTGT
>CAZFOT010000275.1:0-4564 GCA_964520365.1 uncultured Hydrogenophaga sp. | reverse complement strand
AGGCCAGCCCCCCCGGGGGGCAGCGACCCGCGCAGCGGTGGAGCGTGGGGGCCCACATTCGTGATTGAAGCAGACGAGTACGACACCGCTTTCTTCGACAAGCGCAGCAAATTCGTGCATTACCGCCCGCGCACCGCCATCCTGAACAACCTGGAGTTCGATCACGCCGACATCTTCGACGACCTGGCCGCGATCGAAAAGCAGTTCCACCACCTGGTGCGCACCGTGCCGGGCTCGGGCATGCTGGTGGTCAACGGGCTGGAAGAGAGCCTGGATCGGGTGCTCCACATGGGCCACTGGAGCGAGGTGCGCAGCTTCGGATCGGCCGTCAGCGATTTCACCGCGCAAGGCGAGCCGCATGCCTTCGACGTGTTGTTCAGGGGCGAGAACATCGCGCGCGTCGAATGGGCGCTCAGCGGCGCGCACAACCAGCTCAATGCGCTGGCCGCCATCGCGGCCGCCAGCCATGCCGGCGTGGCGCCCGCCGATGCGGCGAAGGCGCTGGCGCGCTTCGAGAACGTGCGCCGGCGCATGGAAGTGCGCGGTTCGGTGGCATGCCCCGAAGGGGCGATCACGGTCTATGACGACTTCGCCCACCACCCCACGGCCATCCGCACGACCCTGGACGGCCTGCGCCGGCGCCTGGGCGGAACCGCGATCGGCGGGGGCCGCATCCTCGCGGTGTTCGAGCCGCGCAGCAACACCATGAAGCTGGGCACGATCAAGTCGCAACTCCCCTGGAGCCTCGAATCGGCCGACCTGGCGTTCTGCCACGCGGGCGGACTCGACTGGGACGCGGCCGACACCCTGCGGCCGTTGGGCGCGCGCGCGCGCGTCGCCGCGGACATCGCCGAACTGGTGGCCCAGGTCGCGGGATCGGCCCGGCCAGGCGACCATATCGTCTGCATGAGCAACGGCGGCTTCGGCGGCGTGCACCAGCGCCTGCTGGACGCTCTGGCGGCCCGGAGCGGGCCAGCGCCGGCTCAATAGCTCAGCGACTGCGCCGGCACGTCCACCGTCACCACGGGCTTGCCCAGCGCCGCGCTGGCGGCGCGGGCGAACGCCAGCGCCCAGTCGCGGTGGGCCGTGTCGCGAAAACGCGCTTCTCCGGCGGCCTGCGCCACGCAAAGGATCTTGTCGGCCGTGAGCACCTTGCCGGTCGGCCGGATGGGGTCGCAGGCGAAGAGGGTGAACTGGTCGTCGAGCCAGTTGCGTGCCGCGTCATGAGGCATGGGCTGCACTTCCTCCAGATCGATGCGGTAGACGGCGGGCTCGCCCCAGGTCACGGTGCATTGGCTGCGCATACGGATGCTCCTCTGATAGGCGGTGTGTTCATGAGGGATTGTGCCCTCGCCGACGGCGCCGTGGAAAGCCGTGTGGCCGCCTGCGCGCTCAGGCCCGGTTGCGCGGCGTATAGAGTTCTTCGTACAGGTCCTGTACCTGATTGAGATCCTCCGGCCTGGGCGCCACCGCGCGCAGGGGCGAGTGGCGGGGTTCGGCCGGAATGCTCGAAAGCGCCTGCAGCTCGGAGTTCCAGCCCCCATAGCGCGACTGCATCAGGGTTTCGGACGAACCCTTGTCGAAATGCAGGGCCACCAGAGCCCGGCGCGCCGAGGATTCGGCACGGCGCGCGCGGTCCGGGTCGGTGGTCAGGCCACCACCGAAGTACAGCGCGGCCACCCTGCGGTCGAGTTCGCCCATCGGCACACCCAGGCGCTGGCACATTTCCTCGAGCGTGCCGGGCCGGACCATCAGCTCGCGCATGAACTGCAGATGCAGTTCATCGAGCCATCGGGCCGGCACCAGGGGAACCCGGCGCAGGTAGATCGTGCGCTCGCGATAGCGCGCGGGCAGCACGTCGCGCGAGGTGCGCACCGCGAACGTCCACATCACCCGGTGCAGCGACAGCCGCATGAACGAGGGCGGTATGTCGTCGGACCGGTTCTCCACCGGCACCCACTGGGCCATGGCCAGATCGATCGGCCGGGCCGGCGTGTGGAGCCCGACCTGCCAGCGGTCCATGTCGATGACCGCCACCAGCTTTTCGTCCAGCACCAGGTGCACCACGCCCCGGGGAAAGAGGCGCATCTTTTCCACCAGCAGCGTGCCCAGGGCGAACTGCGTGCGCAGCGGACGCAGCCAGGCCTCGAACCGCTGCAGGCGCTGTCTCACGCTCGCCTCGTCCGCCGCATCGAAGAATTCGGCCGAGGCGAACCCCTCGGGCAGGGGCGTGCCGAACGCCAGCGGCCGGTCCACCTCGGCCCGGTTGAGGGTCAGGCTCTGGCCCGATTCCTGGGGATGGTGGATCAGCAGCGCGTCGCGCCCCAGCACCTGCGCGGCCCCACCGCAGATCATCCATGCGTCGGCCACATGGGGATCGCACACCAGCCACGACGGCCAGCCGGGCTGCTGCTGCGCGATCCAGGCCTTGAGGCGTTCCGTGTCGCTCCCGGAGAAACCCAGCAATCCGAGCCGAAGTACCGGCTGTTCCACACCTTCTCCCCAAATAGACGACCGAACGAAACCCAACCCGCTTTCGCCGGCCTGTGCCGAGCATAGCGGCCGGGAACGCCAACGACAATTCGCCAATGGACACCCGCGCCGCCGAGCGTGGAATTTCACACACCCGGCCGGCCCTGGCACCGCTTCACCGCTTGGCTTGCCGCGCCGCCCGCACCGCGCCGGAGAGCACGTCGAGCACCTCCATGGAGTCGCCCCAGCCGAGACAGGCGTCCGTGATGCTCTGGCCGTACGTCAGCCGGCTCAGATCGTCCTTGCCCGGTGTGAACTTCTGCGCGCCGGCCTCGATGTGGCTTTCGATCATGACGCCGAACACGCTGCGCGAACCCGCCGCGATCTGGCCCGCGATGTCGCGTGCGACATCGATTTGTTTCTCGTGCTGCTTGCTGCTGTTGGCATGGCTGCAGTCCACCATCAGCCTCGGCGGCAGCTTGGCCGCCTCCAGGTCCCTGACCGAGGCCGCCACGCTCGCGGCGTCGTAGTTGGGCAGCTTGCCGCCACGCAGGATGACGTGGCAGTCCTTGTTGCCGTTGGTCTGCACGATCGCGACCTGGCCGTTCTTGTGCACCGAGAGGAAGTGGTGGCCGCGCGCGGCGGCCTGGATGGCGTCGGTGGCGATCCGGATGTTGCCGTCGGTGCCGTTCTTGAAGCCGATCGGGGCCGACAGGCCGGAAGCCAGTTCGCGATGCACCTGGCTCTCGGTGGTGCGCGCGCCGATCGCGCCCCAGGCGATCAGGTCGCCGATGTACTGGGGCGAGATCACGTCCAGGAACTCGCTGCCGGCCGGCAGGCCCATGCGGTTGATCTCGATCAGCAACTGGCGCGCGATGCGCAGGCCCTCGTCGATGCGGTAGCTCTCGTCCAGGTAGGGGTCGTTGATCAGGCCCTTCCAGCCCACCGTGGTGCGCGGCTTCTCGAAATACACCCGCATCACGATCTCCAGCGTGTCGGCGTATTTTTCGCGCAGCGGCTTGAGCCGGCGCGCGTAGTCCACGGCGGCGGCCGGGTCGTGGATGGAGCAGGGGCCGATCACCACCAGCAGGCGGTCGTCCTTGCCGTGCAGGATGTCGTGGACGCGCCGGCGGGTTTGCTTGATCAGCGATTCCACCGGCGTGCCGGCGATCGGGAAGAATCGGATGAGGTGTTCGGGCGGAGGGAGCACGGTGATGTCCTTGATGCGCTGGTCGTCGGTCTGGCTGGTCTTGTCGGCCGGACGCGCGTACCAGGCATCGCTGGCGGTGGTGGCTTTGGCGTTCATCGGGGCTCCTTGCAGGGTTGGAAGAAAGTGAAGGGATGAAAAAAAACCGCCGGGCTTGGGGCCCGGCGGTTCCTGAGGGGGTTCGGTTGTGCTGCGCGCCTACACCGTGGCCTCTCGTCCGCCGGGGACAGAGAACCAAAAATAAAAGGAAAAGAAGGCGAAGCGCGAAGTCATGGGATCGAAATGTAGCACAGGCACCTGGAAAAACGGTCAGGCCGTTCCGCCGACCGTCAGGCCATCGATGCGCAGCGTCGGCTGGCCCACGCCCACCGGCACGCTCTGGCCTTCCTTGCCGCAGGTGCCCACGCCGCTGTCCAGGCGCATGTCGTTGCCGATCATGCTCACGCGGGTGAGCGAGTCGGGGCCGTTGCCGACCAGGGTGGCGCCCTTCACGGGGTACTGGATCCGGCCGTTCTCCACCCAGTAGGCCTGGCTGGCGGAGAACACGAACTTGCCGGAGGTGATGTCGACCTGGCCACCGCCGAAATTGGTGGCGTAGAGGCCCTTCTTGATGCTGGCCACGATTTCTTCCGGCGCCTTGTCGCCGCCGAGCATGTAGGTGTTGGTCATGCGCGGCATGGGCACGTGGGCGTAGCTCTCGCGCCGGCCATTGCCGGTGGGCTTGACGCCCATCAGGCGCGCGTTCATCGCGTCCTGGATGTAGCCGCGCAGGATGCCGTCCTCGATCAGCACGTTCTTCTGCGAGGTGTGGCCTTCGTCATCCACATTGAGCGAGCCGCGCCGGTCGGCGATGGTGCCGTCGTCGAGCACGGTCACGCCCTTGGC
>CAZFOT010000274.1:0-4598 GCA_964520365.1 uncultured Hydrogenophaga sp. | reverse complement strand
GATCACCCGCTCGGGACCGATCTTGAGCTTCATCCGGCCGTCCTGCGGCACCCGTTTCTCGGAGATGTCCATGCGGGAGATCACCTTGATGCGCGAGGCCAGCTTGTCCTTGATGGCGATGGGTGGCGATGCGATTTCCCTCAATTCGCCGTCGACCCGGAACCGCACGCGATAGGTATGCTCGTAGGGCTCGAAGTGCAGATCGGACGCGCGCATGTTGAAGGCATCGATCAGCATCTTGTGAAGAAACTTCACCACCGGGGCATCGTCAACCTCCGATGCCTTGTCGTTCGCGTCATTGACCACCGTTTCGGTGGCCAGATCGTCGAATTCGATGTCGTTGCCGATGATGTTGTCCATCGCCTCGTTGGCGGTGGCGCTTTGCGATTCGACCAGCTTGCTCAGCTTGTCGTACTCGGCGATCACCCAGTCCACGCCCATCTGGGTGGCGAATTTGATTTTCTCGGCCGCCTGCTGGTCCGCGGGGTCCGCGGTCGCGACCATGAGGCGGTTGCTGCGCTTGCTCAGCACCACGATGCGGTAGTCGGCGCAGATCTTGGGATCCAGCAGCCCCTTGGGCAGGCGCTCGGCGTCGATCGCGTCGAGGTCGAGCAGCGGTGCCGCGAAGGCGCTCGCAATCGTGTGCGCCATGTCGGCGGCAGACACCGCGCCGGAGTTGGTGAGTTCCGCGATGAAACTGGTGCGCCCGCTTTGCGCTTTCTTGTACAGTTCCTCGGCGGCCTTCTGCTTGAGTTTTCCTGCGGACACGAGCGCTCGGCCCAGGCCGGGAAGGGCCATGGATGAGCTATCCTGGGTTGCAGTATCGACAGACGCCATAGGGCCGTAATCTATCGCAAATCAACGACTTGCCGCACACAATTGAGGCGAATTGTGCCGAAATTGCGCATTCACGGCGCAGTGTCGTTGTATCCATGTCTCGAAGTGCCGGGTCGGCTGGCGACGGACACGTCGTTGGTCGGCATTGGCGACCTGCGAATGGTCGGGGTGAGAGGATTCGAACCTCCGGCCTCTACGTCCCGAACGTAGCGCTCTACCAGGCTAAGCTACACCCCGAAAATGCCCTCGATGCCGGCGCGGGAGCGCCGGATGGGGCTGGTCCTCAGGAGCGCCGCTCCAGAAGTCCAGCCGCCAATTGTAGCAAAGCGCCACTGAATGGATTGGCGGGCAGCGCGCGCGCGGCATCGATCGCCCGGTGCGCCTCGGCCGACGCGCTGGCCCTGGCCGACGCCAGTGCGCCGGACGCCAGGATGATCGACTGGATTTCTTCGAGGTGCGTCTTGTCGCCTTCGACGATGGCCTTGCGGATCAGTGCCTTCTGTGCGTCGCTGGCCGTGCGCAGGGCGCAGATGATCGGAAGCGTGACCTTGCCCTCGCGCAGGTCATCCCCCAGGTTCTTTCCCATCACGTCCTTGTCGCCTTCGTAGTCGAGCACGTCGTCGATGACCTGGAATGCGGTGCCGAGCGCTTGCCCGTAGGTGGCGCAGAGGTTTTCGACCCGCGTGTCGGCGCCCAGCAGGATGGGTGCCAGCCTGGCGCTGGCCTCGAACAGCTTCGCGGTCTTGGAGCGGATGACCTTCAGGTAGGCGGCTTCGTCCAGCGAGGCGTCGTGCATGTTCATCAACTGCATGACTTCGCCTTCCGCGATGACGTTGGTAGCGTCCGACAACACCTGCATGACACGCATGTTGTCGACGTCCACCATCATCTGGAAAGCGCGCGAATAGAGGAAATCGCCGACCAGCACGCTGGCAGCGTTGCCGAACCGCTCGTTCGCCGTCTCCCGGCCCCGCCGGAGCGTGGACTCGTCGACGACGTCGTCGTGCAGCAGCGTGGCGGTGTGGATGAACTCGACGACCGCGGCCAAGGTGTGCCTTTCGGGGTGGTCGCTGCCGAGCGCGCCGCTGACGAGCAGCAGCAGTGCCGGGCGAAGCCGCTTGCCGCCGGAGGAAATGATGTATTGGGCGACTTCCCGCACGAGCGGTACGTCGGATGCGAGCCTTGCCTCGATCACCTCATCCACCCGCCGCATGTCGGCTTGGATCAGGTCGAGTGGGTGGGCTGTGGCGGGGGCAGAGGAGGTCAAGATGCAGTGTCTGCTGGTGAGCGTTGGGCGGGGTCGCCCTGGGAATTATAGAAACCCCTCGGCGTGGCGCGGTGCCGGGGGCAGGGGAGTGGGACTTGGAGAAGTCCTGCCCCCATGCTAGAATCCCCGGTTCAGTGAAAAGGGTTTCGCTGAATGCCCCATGCGTGGGGCTTTTTTGAAGAGGTTCATATGTACGCGGTCATAAAAACCGGGGGCAAACAGTATCGTGTTGCTGCCGGCGAAAAAATCAAAGTAGAACAGATTGCTGCGGATGTGGGCCAAGAGATCGTGATTGATCAGGTTCTGGCGGTCGGCAACGGCAGCGAGCTCAAGGTCGGCACTCCCTTGGTTTCCGGCGCAACGGTCACGGTCACGGTGGTGGCCCATGGCAGGCACGACAAGGTCCGCATCTTCAAGATGCGCCGTCGCAAGCACTACCAGAAGCGCCAGGGGCACCGGCAGAATTTCACCGAGCTGCAGATCGCCTCGATCGCAGCCTGAGGAGTCGATAAATGGCACAGAAAAAAGGCGGCGGCTCTACGCGAAACGGGCGCGATTCCAAGCCCAAGATGCTCGGTGTGAAGGCTTTCGGCGGTGAACGGGTGAGCGCAGGCTCGATCATCGTTCGCCAGCGGGGTACCCGTTTCCATCCGGGTGCGAACGTGGGCCTGGGCAAGGACCACACGCTGTTTGCCACGGTGGACGGACATGTCTCGTTCGCTGTCAAGGGCGCCTTGAATCGCCAGGTCGTCAGCGTCACGCCAGCTGCCTGACGACCCTCCGCAGGCAGCCAGGACGGCCGGGTTCGCCTGGGCCCGAAAGGCAGCGCCCTGTTTCCAAAAGGCCCGCCCGTGCGGGCCTTTTGTGTTGGTCCCTACAGGAGAAACCTGTCATGAAATTTGTGGACGAGGCCACGATCGATGTCGCAGCAGGCGACGGCGGCAATGGCTGCGCATCTTTCCGGCATGAGAAATACAAGGAGTTCGGGGGACCCGATGGCGGCGATGGCGGAAGGGGCGGGCATGTGCATGCCGTTGCCGATGCCAGCCTGAACACGCTGGTCGATTTCCGCTACACCCGGCGTTTCGAGGCCCGCAGAGGCGAGCACGGCAAGGGCTCGGATATGTTCGGTATCAAGGGCGACGACATCGTGCTCAAGATGCCCGTGGGCACCATCATCGCCGATGCCGAGACGGGCGAAGTGCTTCACGAACTGCTCCAGCCTGGCGAGCAGGTCACCATCGCCAAGGGGGGCGACGGCGGTTTCGGCAACATGCACTACAAGAGTTCGACCAACCGGGCACCGCGCCAGAAAACGCCGGGCTGGCCCGGCGAGCGCCGCACGCTGAAGCTCGAACTCAAGGTGCTGGCCGACGTGGGTCTTCTGGGCATGCCCAATGCGGGCAAATCGACGCTCATCGCAGCGATATCCAACGCGCGCCCGAAGATCGCCGACTATCCCTTCACGACGCTCTACCCCAATCTCGGCGTGGTCCGGGTAGGCCCGGAAAAGAGCTTCGTGGTGGCCGACGTGCCCGGATTGATCGAAGGGGCCTCGGAAGGCGCCGGGCTGGGGCACCAGTTCCTCCGGCACCTGCAGCGCACGCGCCTGCTGCTGCATCTCGTGGACATGGCGCCGTTCGCGGAGGACGTCGATCCGGTGCAGCAGGTGAAGGCGATTGCAGCGGAGCTGAAGAAGTTCGATCCCGAGCTGCATGCGAAGCCGAGGTGGCTGGTGCTGAACAAGCTCGACATGGTGCCCGCGCAGGAGCGGGAAGCCCGCGTCAAGGACATCGTCAAGCGGCTCAGGTACAAGGGCCCCGTCTTTGAAATATCGGCCTTGACCCGGGAAGGATGCGAGTTGCTGATCCAGAAGGTGTATCAGCACATCGCGCAGGTCCATGAGTCGCTGCAGGTGGCGGCCGAAGTCGATCCCCGGTTTTCCGGCTCGCCAGGCGAAGCCTGAAGTGCCTGATCCCTTTTTCTGAATCTCCATGTTGGATGCGCCAATGAGTGCCAGCGTTTCGTCCCAGGTCTCCGTGCTCAAACATGCCCGCCGCATCGTGGTCAAGGTCGGTTCAAGCCTCGTGACGAACGAGGGTCGCGGCCTCGATGAAGACGCCATTGGCGAATGGAGCCAGCAGCTCGCCGAGCTGGAGCAGCAGGGGCGGGAGCTCATCATGGTGAGCAGCGGCGCTGTGGCCGAGGGGATGAAGCGGCTGGGCTGGCGCGAGCGCCCCAAGGAGGTCCACGAACTGCAGGCGGCCGCGGCCGTGGGGCAGATGGGCCTGGTGCAGATGTACGAGTCCAAGCTGCGGGCCCATGGTGTCGGCAGTGCGCAGGTGCTGCTCACCCATGCGGACCTGGCCGATCGCGAGCGCTACCTCAATGCCCGGTCCACGCTGCTGGCCTTGCTGGGCCTGGGCGTCGTGCCCGTGATCAACGAGAACGACACCGTCGTCAACGACGAGATCAAGTTCGGCGACAACGACAC
>CAZFOT010000273.1:0-4675 GCA_964520365.1 uncultured Hydrogenophaga sp. | reverse complement strand
TGGCGGAGAGAGAGGGATTCGAACCCTCGGTACAGGAGAACCTGTACGCCGGATTTCGAATCCGGTGCATTCGACCACTCTGCCATCTCTCCGTGTCGAACCCGTGATTCTAGCAGCAGGTGGCAGCGGGTTTTCATGGCGGGAGTCTCCCCGAGGCGGATGCGACAATGCCGGATCGCCAGTTCCAACCCTGCCCATGCTCGTCGATACCCAGCCCGCCACGCACCAGCATCTGCCCGCGTCCCAGGAGGTGAGGGACCAATGGGTCGATGTCCAGCTCGTCGGCGTGCTGATGGACAACTCCATGCCGTCGCTGATCGCGGCCATACTGGCGCTGCCGGTGATGGCCTACCTGATGGCGGGCGAGGTCAACAGCGTGGCCCTGGTGATCTGGGTGCTTGCAATGCTCCTGCTGCTGGCCTACCGCTACCGGATGGTGGGCATCTACCGGCTGCGGTACGACAACATGGAAGGCCCTGCGCGGGTGGAGTTCATCCGGCGCTACGGCTGGACCTGGGCCGCCGTCGGCTTGTGCTGGGGCGCCTTGATCGGATTGATCTTCATGCGGACCAGCATGGAGATCCAGTTCGTCGGCGGGCTTGTGGTGCTGGGCAACGGGCTGGTGGCCCTGACCGCCTTCAGCGCCTATCTGCCGGTCTTCAGGTCGTACGTCGGTGCGCTGCTCGGCGCGGTGCTGGTCGGCATCCTGCTGGCGGTGCCGATGGGGCTGCTCACGATGGCGGACCTCAAGCTGCTGGTTTCGCACGTTGCCCTGCTGGGGATTCTCTGGTGGCTGCTGCGCACCGCGGGCGAACGCCTGCACCTGATCCACCGCTCCAGCTTCGAGCTGCAGTTTTCCAACCAGGAACTGATCGACTCGCTCACCCAGCAGACCCGGGCTTCGCTGCGCGCGGTCTCGACCAAGAACCGCTTCCTGGCGTCGGCCGCGCACGACCTGCGCCAGCCCGTGCACGCATTGAGCCTCTACGCCGACTGGCTGGCCACCGAACCGGAGATGGCGCGCGAGATCGCGCCGCGCATCCTGCAGTCCACCCGGGCCATCAACGAGCTGTTCGATTCGCTGTTCGACCTGACCCGCATCGATGCGGGCAACTACAAGGTCAAGCTGCAGCACGTGGACGTGAGGGCTTTACTGGCCGACGTGGCGCTGCAGTTCGAGCCCGTGGCGGCGGGCAAGTCGCTGAGCCTGCGCACCCATGCCAAGCCGACCACCATCTGGGCCGATCCGGTGGTGCTGCGGCGCATCCTCGGCAACCTGGTCTCCAACGCCTTGCGCCACACGCACCAGGGGGGGGTGCTGCTGGGGCTGCGGCACCGCTCCGACATGCTGGTCTTCGAGGTCTGGGACACGGGCGTGGGCATTGCCCGCGAGCACCAGCAGGCCATTTTCCAGGAGTTCTTCCGGGTGTCCCAGCACCAGGGAACCGAAGACAGCCTGGGACTGGGGCTGACCATCGTCTCCAAGCTCACCACGCTGATGGGCTACCAGCTGGCCCTGTCCTCCACCGCCAACAAGGGCAGCGTGTTCCGGGTCATGCTGCCGGCCTTTACCCAGACCGAGAAGCCACAACCCCTGCAGGTGTGAGCTCAGAGATCCAGGAGTCCGGCGGTGCGGGCCAGGTGGCTGGCCTGTGAGCGGCTCTTGACGTTGAGGCGGCGGAACAGCCGCCACAGGTGCACCTTGACAGTGTGTTCGCTGATCTGGAGCTGTTCGGCGATGTCCCGGTTCGACAGGCCGCGGTCGAGCATCACCAGCAACTGCTTCTGCCGCTTGGACAGTTTTTCGGGAATCGTGGGCGCGTTTTCGTCCTCGGCTTCGTCGGCCAGGAATTCGCGCAGCACTTTCGCGATCTGGGCCGCGCCCGCCGATTTCTCGACGTAGGCATCGGCGCCGGCTTCCCGGGCGAGGTCTTCATAGTCGGACGCGGGCGAGGCCGAGAGCACGATCAGGGAGGTGTCGGGCAGCATCTGCCGGACTTCGCGGACGCCGGACACGCCGTTGGTGTCGGGCAGCTTGAGATCGAGGCATACCAGTTCCGGCTCGCCGTGCTCGGCGATGGCGCGATTGACCGATGCCAGGCGTTCGAGTTCGACCACCTGTGTGGATGCCCTCAGACGCCGCAACAGCATGACCACGGCCTCGCGCATCAGCGGGTGATCATCAATGACAAAAATACTCATGGCAGGCGATGCTGTTGTTAAAGGTTTTCAAAGTGAGAGCATATCGACAAACGAAGCATTTGGCGATAGTGGACCAGGAGGAGATGCAGACCTTGTTTTTACTTTTTCACGGGATGGGGTCTGGGTCTGCCTGGGATATCCGTTTCGGGTGCCGCCATTTTCGTGCAAAACAAAACCTGGGCCGTTCAGTCGGTCCGATGGAAGTGCGCCAGCGCCGATTGGATGGACGCGATCGGCTCGTGCAATATCAATTGCGAGGCATTCGGCGCCAGCGCCGCGGCGCCATCCTGCCGCAATTGCTCGATGACCTGGGCCGCCTCCCGGGGCGATGCAAAACCCTGACTCTCCAGCAGCAGCAGTCCCTTGGCATCGAGCAGCTTGAAACAGAACCGGCCGTCCGCGTTCCGGTATTGCTTGAAGGCGGGTGCGGCGGCCTTTTCGGTCCTGGCCTTTCCGGGAAGCGAAGTGTCCGATTGTAAGGACCGCAGGCCGACCGCATGGCGCAGGCGGGCGGTGAACGGCGTGGCGATGGCGCGGGCCTTCTCGGCCCCGTTTTTCAGGATGCGCTCGATCTGCGCGGGGTTCTGGATCAGGGTGTCGTACACCTCGCGCAAAGGCGCGATTTCCCTTTCCAGCCGCTCCATCAGCAGTTGCTTGGCGTCGCCCCAGGCGATGCCGTCGGCGTAGGCCCGGGCCAGTTCCGCCGCCTCCTCGGCCGAGGCGAAGGCCTGGTAGAGCTGGAACAGGGCCGAACCTTCGGTGGACTTGGGCTCGCCCGGCGCGCGCGAGTCGGTCACGATGCCCATGATGAGCTTGCGCAACTGCTCGCGCGGCGCGAACAGCGGGATGGTGTTGTCGTAGCTCTTGCTCATCTTGCGGCCGTCCAGGCCGGGCAGGGTGGCCACGTGGTCCTCGATCGCCGCCTCGGGCAGCGTGAAGTGCTCGCCGTGAAGGTGGTTGAAGCTGGCGGCGATGTCGCGCGCCATCTCGATGTGCTGGATCTGGTCGCGGCCCACGGGCACCTGGTGGGCGTTGAACATGAGGATGTCGGCCGCCATCAGCACCGGGTACATGAACAAGCCGGCGCTCACGCCCGCGTCGGGGTCTTCTCCCGCGGCCGTGTTCTTGTCCACCGAGGCCTTGTAGGCGTGCGCCCGGTTGAGCATGCCCTTGCCGGTCACGCAGGTGAGCAGCCAGGTGAGTTCGGGGATCTCCGGGATGTCGGACTGGCGGTAGAAGGTCACGCGCTCGGGGTCGAGCCCGCAAGCCAGCCAGGTCGCGGCGATCTCCAGCGTCGAGCGCTGCACGCGCGCGGGCTCGCCGCCGGTCTTGATGAGGGCGTGGTAGTCGGCCAGGAAGTAGAAGCTCTGCGTGCCCGGACGCAGGCTCATGCGGACCGAGGGCCGCACCGAGCCGACGTAGTTGCCCAGGTGGGGCGTGCCCGAGGTGGTGATGCCGGTGAGGACGCGTTGAGTGTTCATGAAAAAGAAGCCATCAGAAGAGAAGCAGGCGCAGGGGCGTGAGCAGGATGTCGATCAGTCCGCCGGTCAGCGACATGAGCGGACGCAGCCAGTAGGCGCCGAGCAGGCCGGTGATGACCAGGCCCAGCACGATGAAGAAGCCCCAGGGTTCGATGCGAGAGACTTGCGCGGCCTGCTTCCAGGGCAGCAGGCCGACCAGCACGCGGCCACCGTCCAGCGGCGGCAGCGGAAACAGGTTGAGCGCGAACAGCACCAGGTTGACCATCACGCCGGCGCGGCACATCTCGATGAAGAAGCGTTCCTGCACGCCGGCGGCGATCAGCACGTAGCCCAGGACCACCCACAGCACGGCTTGCACCAGGTTGGCGCCCGGGCCGGCCAGCGCGACCCAGACCATGTCGCGCTTGGGGTTGCGCAGGCGGCCGAAGTTCACCGGCACCGGCTTGGCATAGCCGAACAGGAAGGCGCCCGAGGTGGCGAAGTACAGCAGCAGCGGCATGGCAATGGTGCCCACCGGGTCGATGTGCCGGAGCGGGTTGAGCGTGATGCGACCCAGCTTGTGCGCCGTGTCGTCGCCGAAGTGCCGGGCCGCGTAGCCATGCGCCGCCTCGTGCACGGTGATGGCGAACAGCACCGGGATGGCGTAGATGGCGATGGTCTGGATGATCTGTGCGAGGTCCATGGCGAGCGGTGGGCAAACCGCTATTGTCCCAGACGGCGCGCCCCGTCCCGGAGCCAGGTGTTCGTGCGTGTGAGAGCCTGCTTGCGACCGTGCCGGAGCGCGATCAGCATCGCATGAAACAGTGCCCTCCAGGGGCACCGGAGGTCCGGCTCTGCCGGCCCAAGGGTGCCGTCCCTCCTCCAGGCCGACCTCCTCCAGCGGGGGAGGGAGAAACCCGCAGCGAACGAAGCAGCGCCCCATCCAGGGGCAGCGAGGGACGGCTTTGCCGGCCCAAGGGTGCCGTCCCCCCTCCAAGCGCCCGAAGGGCGCG
>CAZFOT010000272.1:0-4680 GCA_964520365.1 uncultured Hydrogenophaga sp. | reverse complement strand
CACCAAGGACGACGAGAACATCAACAGCCAGCCCTTCATGCACTGGCGCGACCGCTTCCTGTTCGTGATGGACGCGGTGAACAAGGCCAGCGCCGAAACCGGGGAAGTCAAGGGCAGCTACCTCAACATCACCGCCGCCACCATGGAGGACATGTACGAGCGCGCCGAGTTCGCGAAAGAGCTGGGCTCGGTGGTCGTGATGGTGGACCTGGTGATCGGCTGGACCGCGATCCAGAGCATGGCCAACTGGTGCCGCAGGAACGACATGATCATGCACATGCACCGCGCGGGCCATGGCACCTACACGCGGCAGAAGAACCACGGCGTGAGCTTCCGCGTGATCGCCAAGTGGCTGCGCCTGGCCGGCTGCGACCACCTGCACACCGGCACCGCCGTGGGCAAGCTCGAAGGCGACCCGCTCACGGTGCAGGGCTACTACAACGTCTGCCGCGACAGCTACACCAGAACCGACCTGCCGCGCGGCCTCTACTTCGACCAGGACTGGGCCGACCTCCGGAAGGTGATGCCGGTGGCCTCGGGCGGCATCCACGCCGGCCAGATGCACCAGTTGATCGACCTCTTCGGCGACGACGTGGTGCTGCAGTTCGGCGGCGGCACCATCGGCCACCCCATGGGCATCCAGGCCGGCGCGGTGGCCAACCGCGTGGCGCTCGAATCCATGGTGAAGGCGCGCAACGAGGGGCGCGACATCCTGCAGGAAGGCCCGGCCATCCTGAAGCAGGCCGCGCAGCACTGCAGCCCGCTGCGCGCCGCGCTCGATACCTGGGGCGAGATCAGCTTCAACTACCAGAGCACCGACAGCAGCGACTATGTCGCAACACCTGCTCTCGCCTAAGTCCCACCGTCTCGAACACCGCAGAGGACCGCAATCATGATGACCAACCCCACCGGCCGCATCACCCAGGGCCAATTCAGCTTCCTGCCCGACCTGACCGACGCCGAGATCACCGCGCAGATCGAATACGGCCTGAAGCGCGGTTACGCCTGGAGCGTCGAGTACACCGACGACCCGCACCCGCGCAACACCTACTGGAGCATGTACGGCAACCCGATGTTCGACCTGCACGACGCCGCCGGCGTGCTGCAGGAACTGCAGGCCTGCCGCCAGGCGTTCCCGCGCCACTACATCCGCATGATGGCCTTCGACTCGACGCGCAACGTCGAAACCATCGCGATGAGCTTCATCGTCAACCGCCCGCCCACCGAACCCGGCTTCATGCTGGAGCGCCAGGAGGTCAACGGCCGCAGCCTGCGCTACACCACGCGCGGCTACGGCGCCACCCAGCCCGAAGGTGAACGGTATCCATGAACTCAACGCTCTATGCGATCCCCGGCAGCACGCCGCCACCGACCGATGCCGCCGTGACCACCGCGGCGGCATCGGTGGCACCCGCCGAAGCACCGCCGCAGGCACCGCGCTCCGTGGGCGCGGTGCTGGCCGACACCCAGGTGGAGGCCGTGCTGCAGGAGCTGGACGACGAACTGGTGGGCCTGGCCCAGGTCAAGGCCCGCGTGCGCGACATCGCGGCGCTGCTGGTGATCGACCGGCTGCGCACCGGCCTGGGCTTGCCTGCGCAGCCGCCCAGCCTGCACATGTGCTTCTCGGGCAACCCGGGCACCGGCAAGACCACGGTGGCCCTGCGCATGGCGCAGATCCTCCACCGCCTGGGCTACGTGCGCAAAGGCCACCTGGTGGCCGTCACACGCGACGACCTGGTGGGCCAGTACATCGGCCACACCGCGCCCAAGACGCGCGAGGTGCTCAAGAAGGCCATGGGCGGCGTGCTGTTCATCGACGAGGCCTACTACCTCTACCGGCCCGAGAACGAGCGCGACTACGGCCAGGAAGCGATCGAGATCCTGCTGCAGGTGATGGAGAACCAGCGCGACGACCTGGTGGTGATCCTCGCGGGCTATGCCGACCGCATGGAAACCTTCTTCCAGTCCAACCCCGGCATGCGCTCGCGCATCGCCCACCACCTGGCATTCCCCGACTACTCGGCCGACGAGCTGATGCGGATCTCGCGGCAGATGCTGGCCGAGCAGAACTACCGCTTCAGCGACGAGGCGGCCGAAGCCTTCGAGCGCTACCTCGGCCTGCGCCTGGCGCAGCCCCATTTCGCCAACGCGCGCAGCGTGCGCAATGCGCTGGACCGCGCGCGCCTGCGCCAGGCCAGCCGCCTGTTCTCGCAGCCCCACCGCGAACTGACGGCGGAAGAACTCACCACGCTGCAGGCGCCCGACATCCTGTCCAGCCGCCTGTTCGCCACCGATGGAGAACCCCCCCATGCTTGAGGCCCTGATCTTCGACGTGGACGGCACCCTGGCCGACACCGAGGCCGCGCACCGCGCCGCCTTCAACGAAGCCTTCGCCGAAGTGCGGCTGGGCTGGCACTGGGACGCCGACACCTACATCCGCCTGCTGCAGGTCTCGGGCGGCAAGGAACGCATCGCGCACCACTGGCGCATGGTGGAGCCCGACGAGGCCCGGGGCGCTGCGGTGCGCGCCACCATCGAGCGCGTGCACGCGATCAAGACGCGCATCTACGAAAGCCGGGTGAGCGGCGGCCAGCTGCCGCTGCGCCCCGGCGTGCTGCGGCTGATGCGCGAAGCACTGGCGGGTGGCCTGCGCCTGGCCATCGCCACCACCACCACGCCCGCCAACATCGACGCCCTGCTGCGCAACCCGCTCGGCCCCGACTGGCGGCGCCACTTCGCGGCGGTGGGCGACGCCTCGACCGCGGCGCGCAAGAAACCCGACCCGCTGGTGTACCAACAGGTGCTGGCCACGCTGGGCTTGCCGGCCCACGCCTGCCTGGCGTTCGAGGACTCGTCCAACGGCCTGCGCGCGGCCACGGCCGCCGGCCTGCAGACCCTGGTGACGCCCACCGAACACACCGCCGCCCACCGCTTCGACGACGCGCTGCTGGTGCTACCCCACCTGGGCGACACGGCGCAGCCGCTGCCGCACGGCGTGGCCGGCATGACGCAGCGCTGGGTCACGCTGGACGCGCTGCGCCGCTGGCACGCGGGCACCTTGTTCGAGTCGGCCTGAGCGCCCCCTCTTCTCCTTCTTCTCCCTCCCGATACCCAACCCGAGCCGCCCACGATGTCCCGTTCCAGCAAGTCCCCGCTGCCGCCGCCCTCTTCCCGGCCACCGCGGCTGGCGCCCTCCATCCTCTCGGCGGACTTCGCCCGCCTGGGCGAAGAGGTGCGCGCCATCGAGGCCGCGGGCGCCGACATCGTGCATTTCGACGTGATGGACAACCACTACGTGCCCAACCTCACCATCGGCCCGCTGGTGTGCGAGGCCATCCGCCCGCACGTGCGCATTCCCATCGACGTGCACCTGATGGTCGAGCCGGTCGATGCGCTGGTGCCGATGTTCGCCAAGGCGGGCGCCAACTTCATCACCTTCCACCCGGAAGCCTCGCGCCATGTGGACCGCACCCTGCAGCTCATCCGCTCGCACGGCTGCAAGGCGGGCATCGTGCTCAACCCCGCCACACCGCTGGCCTGGATGGACCACGTGATGGACAAGCTCGATCTGGTGCTGCTCATGAGCGTCAACCCCGGCTTTGGCGGCCAGGCCTTCATCCCCGCCACGCTGCACAAGCTGCGCGAGGCGCGCCAGCGCATCGACGCCCATGTGCAGGCCGGTGGAGACCCCATCTGGCTGGAGGTCGATGGCGGCGTGAAGCTGGACAACATCGGCCAGATCGCGCGCGCAGGGGCCGATATCTGCGTGGCCGGCAGCGCGATCTTCGGCGCGGCCGACACCACGGGCAGCTACCACGGCGTCATGAGCGCGATGCGCCAGGCCGCCGCCTCACCGGATTCCCATTCGAACCCAGCCCTGCGGAGCACCCCATGCCACTGACCGGACGCCACACCCTCACCCAGTACCTGATCGAGCAGCGCCGCCGCTTCCCCGAGGCCAGCGGCGACTTCAACGCACTGATCCTCGACGTCGCCATGGCCTGCAAGGCCATCGCGCGCGCCGTGGCCCTGGGCGCGCTGGGCGACGTGCTGGGCAACCACGAGGCCGAGGCCGGCGGCTCGGTCAACGTGCAGGGCGAGACGCAGAAGAAGCTCGACGTGCTGAGCAACGACTATTTCCTGCGCATCACCGAATGGGGCGGCCACCTGGCGGGCATGGCGTCGGAGGAAATGGCCGCGCCGTACCAGATCCCGGCGCGGTACCCGCGCGGCAAGTACCTGCTGGTGTTCGACCCGCTCGATGGCTCCAGCAACATCGACGTGAACGTCTCGGTCGGCAGCATCTTCTCGGTGCTGCGCGCGCCCGAGGCCGAGGAAGGCCGCGAGGTGACCGAGGCAGACTTCCTGCAGCCCGGCGCGCGGCAGGTGGCCGCCGGCTACGCGCTCTACGGCCCGACCACCATGCTGGTGATCTCCGTGGGCAACGGCGTGGTGGGCTTCACGCTCGACCCCAACCTGGGCGAGTTCATGCTCACCCACCCCGAGCTGACGGTGCCGGAAGACACCCAGGAATTCGCCATCAACGCGTCCAACAGCCGCTTCTGGGAAGCGCCGGTGAAACGCTACGTGGACGAGTGCCTGGCCGGCAAGACCGGCCCGCGCGCCAAGGACTTCAACATGCGCTGGATCGCCAGCATGGTGGCCGAGGCGCACCGCATC
>CAZFOT010000271.1:1200-4686 GCA_964520365.1 uncultured Hydrogenophaga sp. | reverse complement strand
GGCTGCTGTTGCGGCCGGTGCGGAAGATGTACTTGTTCCACTTGTCGCCGGTGATGGAGTCGGCCACGGCGGGTTCCACCAGCAGGATCTTCTTGTACTCCTCGGCCACCGGCAGCATGGCCAGCGCCACGCCCGAACCGGTCGGGCCGATGGCGATGTCGGCCTTGTCGTCGGCGTAGGCCGCGGCCAGCTGGGCCTTGCCCACGTCCGGCTTGAACTGACTGTCCTTCTCGATCACCACCAGCTTCTTGCCGTTGACGGTCATGGTGCCGTTGGTGGCGTAGTTCAACCCCATCATCAGCCCGGTGTGCGTCTGCTTGGCGTACGCCTCCAGCGGGCCGGTCTTGTCGTACACGTGGGCGATGCGGATCTCGCCCTTGTTCGCCTGGGCCGAGGCGATCGAGGTGGCCAGCGAGGCTGCGCAGGCGAGCGCGATGACCGCAACGCGGCGGGTGGGATTGTTCATGTCTTGTCTCCTGGTGGAATGGATGCACAGCGCGGGGCGCCGTGCCCAAAGCATCGCAGGCTTCGTGCCAGGATCGAAGATGCTTGATTTTTCTGGATTTTTTCCTGGATACACTCCAGATCGTCTGAATTTCAGACATTCCCAAAGAGCGAATATGTCTGAAATTCAGTCAATCGTCTGGAATTCGGACAGATGCCCCATCCCTGCCAGGCGGTCGTACAGACTGGCCCGCGATATCCCCAGCAGCCGCGCAGCGGCCGTGCGGTTGCCTCCGGTATGGCTGAGCGCCTGGCGTATGGCCCGGCGCTCCAGCGCGGCAATCTGCTCGGGCAATGGCGCGATGCCGTTGGCGGGCGGCGCGGCTGCACCCGCCCCGGGATCAGCAGGGACCACGGGGGGCAGCGGCGCCAGCCCGGCCTCGGCCAGCACCGCCGAGACGTCGCTGGCCTCGATGTGGTGGTTGTCGTTGCGCAAGGCAAGCTGCTCCAGCACGTTGCGCAGCTCCCGGATGTTGCCGCGCCACGTCTGCGCCGCGAGCAGCGCCTGGGCTTGCGTGCTCAGTTCCAGTTGGGCGCCTGCCCCGCGCGCGGCGATGTCCTCGCACAGTGCCTCGATCAGCAGCGCAATGTCGCCCTGGCGCTCGCGCAGCGGCGGCACGCGGATCGGCAGCACATTGAGGCGGTAGTACAGGTCCTCGCGGAACGTGCCGTCGCGCACCATCTGCTGCAGGTCGCGCGAGGTGGCGGCCACCACGCGCACGTCGAAGCGCACCAGCTTGTTCGAGCCCAGCGGCTCGATCTCGCCTTCCTGCAGGGCGCGCAGCAATTTCACCTGCACCGAAGGCGGCATGTCGCCCAATTCGTCGAGAAACAAGGTGCCGCCGTCGGCTATTCTGAACTTGCCGTCGCGGCCTCGCCGGTCGGCACCCGTGAAGGCGCCCGGCGCCACGCCGAAGAACTCGGCCTCCAGCAGGGTGTCGGGCACGGCCGCCATGTTCACGCTCACGAACGGCCGGCCCGCGCGCGGCGAGGCCGCGTGGATGGCGTGCGCCAGCAGCTCCTTGCCTGTGCCGGTCTCGCCCAGCAGCAGCACCGGGCTGGCCGACTGCGCCGCGCGCCGCGCCTGGCGCTTGACTTCCAGCGCCCCCGGACTGCTGCCCACGAAGCTCGCGAAGGTGTACTTGGTGCGGCGCTGGCTGGCCAGTTCGCGGCGCGCGTCGTTCAGATCCTGCTCCAGCCGCGCGAACTTGGTGATCAGCGGCTGCAGCGTGGTCTCGGGGTGGTCGAACAGCACGATGCCCAGCACGCCGATCACCTCGCCGGCGTCGTCGCGCAGGGGAATGCGGCTCACCACGAAGGTGCCGGCCTTGTTGTTCAGCAGGTCGATCAGGATCGGCTTGCCGGTGGCCAGCACCTGGTGCATCTGCGTGTTCTGCACCACGCTGGAGACCGGGTGGCCCACGAAATCTTCCTCGCGCTCGAAGCCCAGTGCCGGCAGGAAGCGGCGGTACTGGTCGTTGATCCAGACCACGCGGGCGTTGCGGTCCACCAGCATCATGCCCTCGCTGGCGTTGGCGAACAGCTCGAACATCGACCTCGCGGCGAGTTCGAGAATGCTTTGCGCATCGCGTGGCAGGCGGGTCATGGCGGGATGGTACCCCGTGCCGGCATCGGCGCAACGGGCCGCGCCGCACGGCGGGCGCGGCCACCCGGCCGCTCAGACTTTGGCGCGCCTGGCCAGCAGACGCGGCAGCACCAGCACCAATACCACCACCGCCAGCAGCGTGGCCGACATCGGGCGCTGCAGGAACACCGTCCAGCTGCCCTGGCCGATGGAGAGCGCGTTGCGCATCTGCGCCTCGGCCATGGGGCCCAGGATCAGGCCCACGATCACCGGCGCGGTGGGAAAGTCGTAGCGCCGCATCACCACGCCGAGCAGGCCCAGGCCGTACATGAGGAACAGATCGAACGCGCTCTGGCGCATGCCGTACACGCCCACGGTGGCGAAGATCAGGATGCCGGCGTAGAGCTGCGGGCGCGGGATCTTCAGCAGTTTGACCCACAGGCCCACCATGGGCAGGTTGAGCACGAGCAGCATCACGTTGCCGATGTAGAGCGAGGCGATCAGCGCCCAGACCAGAGCCGACGAGGTCTGGAACAGCTGCGGCCCGGCCTGGATGCCGTAGTTCTGCAGCGCGCTCAACAGGATGGCGGCCGTCACCGAGGTCGGAATGCCCAGCGTGAGCAGCGGCACCAGCGTGGCCGTCACGGCCGAGTTGTTGGCGGCCTCGGGTCCGGCCACGCCTTCGATGGCGCCGGTGGTGCCGAATTCCTTCTTCTGCTCGGGACCGGCCAGCTTGCGCTCGGTGGCGTAGCTCAGGAAGGTGGGAATCTCGGAGCCGCCGGCGGGGATGGTGCCGAACGGGAAACCGATCGCGGTGCCGCGCATCCAGGCCGGCCAGGAACGGCGCCAGTCGGCGCGCGACATGTGCACGCGGTTCATCTTGTTCATGGAAGCCGTGCTGCGGCCCTCGTAGAGCGCGTTGTACAGCGCCTCGGCCACGGCGAACAGGCCCACGGCCACCAGCACCACCTCGATGCCGTCCATGAATTCGAGCACGCCGGCCGTGTAGCGCACCTGACCGGTGATCTGGTCGATGCCGATCAGGCCCAGCGCGAGGCCGAAGAACAGCGCGGTGAGGCCCCGCAGCGTGCTCTGGCCGAGCACGGCGCTCACCGTGGTGAAGGCCAGCAGCATCAGGCAGAAATACTCGGGCGGGCCGAGCTTCACGGCAAACTCGGCCAGCACGGGCGCGAACAGCGTGACCAGGATGGTGGCGATGGTGCCGGCCACGAAGGAGCCGATGGCAGAGGTCGCCAGCGCCGCGCCGGCGCGCCCGCTCTTGGCCATCTTGAAGCCTTCGAGCGCGGTCACCATGGTGCCGGTCTCGCCCGGGGTGTTGAGCAGGATCGAGGTGGTCGACCCACCGTACATCGCGCCGGTATCTACTACGGCGCGAT
>CAZFOT010000271.1:0-1190 GCA_964520365.1 uncultured Hydrogenophaga sp. | reverse complement strand
CCACCGAGGACAGGCCGAACACCATCAGCGCGAAATATTCCGGCGGGCCGAAATTGAGCGCCCATTCGGCGATGATGGGCGCAAACAGCATCAGCGCGACCACGCCGAGGGTGCCGGCGATGAACGAGCCGATGGCCGCGATGCACAGGGCCGGCCCCGCCCTGCCCTGCAGCGCCATCTGGTGGCCGTCGAGACAGGTCACCACTGAAGACGATTCGCCCGGCACGTTGAGCAGGATCGAGGTGGTCGATCCGCCGTACATCGCGCCGTAGTAGATGCCGGCGAAGAAGATCATCGAGGCGGTGGGCTCGACCTGCCCGGTGATGGGCAGCAGCATAGCCACGGTGACGGCCGGGCCCAGGCCGGGCAGCACGCCGATGGCGGTGCCCAGCGCGCAGCCCGCGAGCGCCCACAGCAGGTTGATCGGCGTGCCGGCTGTGGCGAAGCCGCCCAGGAGCTGGTTCAGGATGTCCATGTCAGATCCAACCCGTGGCTGTGATGCCCGGCAGATTCACCGCCAGCACCTTGGTGAACAGCCAGTACACCGGTGCGGCAATCAGCATGCCGGTGACCGCGTCCCGGACCGTCTGGCGCACGTCACCGACGGGCTTGCCTTCGCTCGCGCGCAGGCCGCGCACCGCCAGCACGAAGCACAGCGAGCAACTGAGGATGAAGCCGATGGTGGTGATCAGCGCCGCGTTGCACAGGATGCCGGCCGACACCCAGGCCAGCGCACGCCAGTCGCCGCGCGCCGCGCCCGAGGGTTCGGGCATCTGGCGGTAGCCGCCGGTGCGCACCTCCCAGATCAGCATGGCGCCGCAGACCGCCAGCGCGAAACTGATCACCCAGGGCAGGAAGTTCGGGCCCACGCCGGCGTAGCCGGCCTCGGACGAGATGTCGGTGGCGCCATAGGCGAGCACGGCGGCCACCAGCAAGGCGCCGATGCCCATGGCGAGCTGCCCCGGGCGGTGATCGGTCCGCGGTTGGGGATCGAGGGTGTCCATGTCAGTGCTCCATGATGCTGTGCGCCTTCCGCGACGGGTGAAACAAGGGGGCAGCGGCGCGCAAGCCCTCACCCCAGCCCTCTCCCGCAAGCGGGAGAGGGAGCAAAACCGCGACGAGCGTGGGGAAGTCCAAAGCCAGGGGCATCAAGGGTCCGGCTTTGCCGGCCCGAGATGCCGTCCCCCCTC
>CAZFOT010000270.1:0-4722 GCA_964520365.1 uncultured Hydrogenophaga sp. | reverse complement strand
GGCGTCGATCACCATCAGCGCGGCCGCCACGGCGGTGAGCACGCGGTAGGTGTCTTCGGAGAAGTCCTGGTGGCCCGGGGTGTCGAGCAGGTTGATCACGCAGTCGCGGTACTCCATCTGCATCACGCTGGACGCCACCGAGATGCCGCGCTGCTTCTCGATCTCCATCCAGTCGCTGGTGGCATGGCGCGCGGCCTTGCGCGCCTTCACGCTGCCGGCGATGTTGATCGCGCCCGAGAACAGCAGCAGCTTTTCGGTCAGCGTGGTCTTGCCCGCGTCGGGGTGAGAGATGATGGCGAAGGTGCGGCGGCGGCGCACCTGTTCGGAGATTTCAGACATAACCGCGCATTATCCCCGGCACAGGACGGCGACAATACCCGCATGCACCCCAAAGCCCTGCTGGACGAGAGCGCCGGCCTGATCGAGAAGGTATTCAAGTTCGAGCACCCGGCCGACGCCGTGGTGGCGCGCCACTTCCGCGAGAACCGGTCGCTGGGCCCGCGTGAGCGCGCCACGCTGTCCGACGCCGTGTTCGCGGTGCTGCGCGAGCGCCTCAGGTTCGAGTGGCTGGCCCGTTCCGGCAGCGGCTCCAAGTGGCGGCGCCTGGCCATCCTGGGGTTCCCGGGCGACCGCGACTTCCTCAAGAGCGCGCTGAGCGAGGTGGAAAAAGCCTGGCTCGACGCCTGCGCCCGGGCCACCGAGGCGGATCTCATGGCACCGCACCGCCACAACCTGCCCGACTGGCTGCTTGATGCCCTGCGGGCACAGGTGGGCAGCGACGTGGACGCGCTGGCGGCGAGCCTGCTGCAGCCCGCCCCGCTGGACCTGCGCGTCAATGTGCTGAAGAAGAAGCGCGAAGCGGTGCTGGACGAACTGCGCGGCGCGGGCCTGAAGGCGCAGAGCACGCCGTATTCGCCCTGGGGCATCCGCCTCGATGGCAAGCCGTCCCTCTCGCGCGTGCCGGCCTTCACGCGGGGCGAGGTCGAGGTCCAGGATGAGGGCTCGCAGTTGCTGGCGCTGCTGCTCGACGCCAGGCGCGGCGAGATGGTGGCGGACTTCTGCGCCGGCGCGGGTGGCAAGACGCTGGCCATCGGTGCGAGCATGCGCAACAGCGGGCGCCTGTACGCTTTCGACACCTCGGCGCACCGGCTCGACGCCCTCAAGCCGCGGCTGGCGCGCAGCGGGCTGTCCAACGTGCATCCCGCGGCCATCGCGCACGAGCGCGACGACCGCATCAAGCGGCTGGCCGGCAAGCTCGATCGGGTCCTGGTGGACGCGCCATGCTCCGGCCTGGGCACGCTGCGGCGCAGCCCGGACCTCAAGTGGCGCCAGACGCCCGGGACCGTGGCGGCCCAGGCCGAACTGCAGGGCCGCATCCTGGCCAGCGCGGCGCGGCTGCTCAAGCCCGGCGGGCGGCTGGTGTACGCGACCTGCAGCCTGCTTCAGGCCGAGAACGAAAACGTGGCCGAGGCATTCTCGGCGGACCATGCCGGGTTCGAGCCGGTGCCGGTGGCCGATCTGCTGGTTTCGTTGAAGCTGCCGCAGGCCCCGTCGCTGTGCACGGGAGACGGCGGGCAATGGCTGCGGCTGTGGCCTCATCGGCACGGAACGGACGGGTTTTTTGCCGCCGTCTGGCGGAAAAAGGCCTGAAAACCGCCAGAACCCGTGATCTGAGTCCGCAAATGACCGCCGGAAGCGGGTTTCCACCCGAATGTGATTGGTGATTCGGTACCGGCCCTTTAAAATTGGCGGTCACGCTCCCTCCCGGTCCATCGGGCGGGATGGCTTCTTCCCGCGCCCATGAAAGGCGCGCCTCAAGGATTTCAATGAACGCATTCGATACCGCGATCCCTGCCGCCTGGAACGGCCTGATCCAGTTCCTCGCCCAGGGCTTGACGGCCGCGAGCTGGTGGCAGGTGCTTCTGGTGGCTCTGGTGATGACCCACGTCACCATTGCCAGCGTCACCATCTACCTGCACCGCCATTCCGCGCACCGCGCGCTGGACCTGCACCCCATTCCCGCCCATTTCTTCCGTTTCTGGCTGTGGATGACCACGGGCATGGTCACCAAGCAGTGGACCGCCATCCACCGCAAGCACCATGCGAAGTGCGAGCGTGACGAAGACCCGCACAGCCCGCAGATCTTCGGCATCCGCAAGGTGTTCTGGGAAGGCGCCGAGCTGTATCGGGCCGAGGCCAAAAACGAAGAAACCATGGCGCGCTACGGCCATGGCACGCCGGACGACTGGATCGAGCGCAACCTGTATGCCAGGTACTCGGCGCTGGGCGTGAGCCTGATGCTGATCCTCAATGTGGCGCTGTTCGGCGCGCTCGGCCTGACGGTCTGGGCGATCCAGATGATCTGGATTCCGCTGTGGGCGGCCGGCGTCATCAACGGCATCGGCCACTACTGGGGCTACCGCAACTTCGAGGCCGCCGACGCCAGCACCAACGTGTCGCCCTGGGGCATCATCGTGGGCGGCGAGGAACTGCACAACAACCACCACACCTACCCCACCTCGGCCAAGTTCTCGGTCAAGCCCTACGAGTTCGACATCGGCTGGGTGTACATCTCCGTTCTGCAGGCCATGGGCCTGGCGCGTGCGAAGAAGGTGCCTCCCAAAATGGCCTATGGCGACGTGAAGCCGGTGGCGGACGAGAACACGCTCGAAGCCATCATCGCCAACCGCTACGAGGTCATGGCTGGCTACGCGGCCGAGCTGCGCGCCGCCTGCCAGCGCGAGCTGCAGGACATGAAGGCCCGCAGCGCCGACGTGGCCCTGGTCAAGGCCGCTCAGCGCTGGCTGCACCGCGACGACGACAAGGTGCCTGCCAACGTCAAGCCCCAGCTGGCCCAGGTGCGTGCCCAGAACCCGGTGCTGGACAAGATGGTCACCATGCGCGAGGAACTGCGGGCCCTGTGGACGGGTACCAATGCCACGCGCGAGCAACTGGCCAATGACCTGCAGGCCTGGTGCCGCCGCGCCGAGGAGAGCGGCATCGCCGCGCTGCGCGATTTTTCCATTCGACTGCGCTCCGCGCATGCCTGAGCTTGTGGTCCCCTGGCGTCTCCCACGGCGCCACTGGACAAGAAAAAACCCGCTGTGAAAACAGCGGGTTTTTTCTTTGGGGAAAACGCCCGATTACTTGAGCTTGATTTCCTTGTAGTCCACGTGCTTGCGTGCCTTGGGATCGAATTTCTTGATCAGCAGCTTTTCCGGTGTGGTCTTCTTGTTCTTGGTGGTGGTGTAGAAGTGGCCGGTTCCAGCGGTGGATTCCAGCTTGATCTTCTCGCGAACGCCCTTGGTTGCCATGATCGGTCTCCTTCTTAAGCTTGACCGCGTGCGCGCAGGTCAGCGAGCACGGCATCGATGCCGTTCTTGTCGATCAGCCGCAGGGCCGCGCCGGAGACGCGCAGGCGCACCCAGCG
This sequence comes from uncultured Hydrogenophaga sp., assembly GCA_964520365.1. Lineage (GTDB taxonomy): Bacteria > Pseudomonadota > Gammaproteobacteria > Burkholderiales > Burkholderiaceae_C > Hydrogenophaga. The sequence goes on along the minus strand of CAZFOT010000270.1, from coordinate 1,292 downwards.
GTTTTCGCTCTCGACCCAGAAACGGCGATATTGCAGGTTCGGCAGGAACCGGCGCTTGGTTTTGTTGTTGGCGTGGGAAACGTTGTTCCCGACCATGGGCTTCTTGCCCGTGACGTCGCAGACGCGTGCCATGAGGACACTCCGATTTCTTCAAAACGGCCGCCACCCGAGCGATGGGGGCCTCACCTCGCCAGATGGGTGGCGGTAACCCTTGGAATTGCCCAATCAGGCAGCCTGATTCAGCAAAGCCCATCATTATAAGCAATTTCAATGCTTGGCCGCAGCCCGCGCCGACCAGTGGCAATACGCCCGGCCCTCACCCCGACTCTCTCCCGCAAGCGGGGGAGGAAGCGAGAGAAGATGCGTGTCCCCGTCCAGGGGCAGCAAGGGTCCGGCTCCGCCGGCCCAAGCTGCCGTCCCCCCCTCCAAGCGCCGCGCAGCGGCGCGCCAGAGAGGGGGGAAGCCGCAAAGCGGCGCAGGGGGGAGCCCTCACTTAGGCCGGATGGCGTCAGCCGTGCCTTGGATGAAGGCCTTGATCTTCTGGACGTCGTCGGCGCTGAGTTTTCCGGTGAAGTCGGGCATGCCGCGCGCCATGGCCGGGCCCTTGAACACGAACTTGTCGAGGTTCTCGATGAAGGCCGCGTCCATGTAGCCCAGGTTGGGAATGTTGCCGCCGCGGTCCACGCCCGGCACGCCGTGGCAGAACACGCAGTTGCTCACGTACAGCGCGGTGCCGGCCGGCACGTGCGCCGGGTCGTACTTGACGCCTTCCACCAGTTTGCCCAGCTGGTAGGCCACGTGTGCGGGCGGCTCGGCCTTGCCACCGACGGCGAAGGTGTAGACCGTGCCCGGGCCTTTGCGGTCGGTGGCGCGCTGCGCCAGGCCGTACACGCCGCCCCAGCCGACCGCGATCGAGACGTACTGCTTGCCATCGACCAGGTAGGTGGACGGCGCGGCAATCACGCCGGTGCCGGTGGGTTTTTCCCACAGTTGCTCACCGGTGGTGGCGTTGTAGGCGATGAAACGGCCGTCGGCGGTGCCCTGGAACACCAGGTTGCCCGCGGTGGTCAGCGTGCCGCCGTTCCAGGGCGAGATCTGCTCCTTGGTCCAGGCCGCCTGCTGCTTCACCGGGTCCCAGGCCACGAGGCGGCCGAAGGGCTTGCTGGTGGGCGGCTCCACGTTGGCGAACGTGGCAAGGTTCCAGCCCATGCCGCTGTGCGGTTCGCCCGGACGCCCGGCGTTGAACTTCCAGTCCTGGTTGTCCCTCGGCGTGATCGGCACGCCCGTCCAGA
>CAZFOT010000269.1:0-4765 GCA_964520365.1 uncultured Hydrogenophaga sp. | reverse complement strand
CCGCGCAGCGGCGCGCCAGAGAGGGGGGAAGCCGCGTCAGCGGCGCAGGGGGGAGCCCTCCAACAGAGCGGCTTTTTTCCAGGCTTCCCGCGCGGCCTGCTCGTCGCCCCGCTCCTCGGCCAGGCGCGCCAGCGCGCACCAGCAGCGCCGCAGCAGGCCGGGATCGTCCAGGCCGTGGCTGGCCTGTCCCAGCAACTGCGAGGCCTTGCCCCACAGCTGGCGGTGCATGCACGCCTGCCCCGCCAGGTACTGCAAACAGGCGTTGTTCGGCATCTGCCGCTGGAGCTGCTCCAGCCGGGCGAGCCATTCGGCATCGACTGGCGCCAAGGCGGGCTCCAGTGCCTGGGTCAGCCGCAGTTGCTGGGTTTCGTCCAGGGTGGCGAAGCGGGACCACACGGGGTCCAGCCATGCCCGGACCCGTTCAGCCGCCGCCTGCCTGTCGGATTCGCCACCGCGACCGGCGAGCCCGTTCGCGCGCCGGGCCGCCGCCACCGCCAGTTCGGGCGTGGCCTGCTCTTTCGCGTCCAGGCCTTCCCACACCGCGCGCAACTGGGCCAGATCCTGCGCCTCGCGCAGCGCGTCCAGCATCAGGCCGCGCACGATGCTTCGCGATGCGTCCTCGGAGAACGCGCCGTGCTTGGCCAGCAGGCGGGCCGTCTCCAGGGCCTCGTTGGTCGCACCACCCAGCCGGGCCACGCGCAGCTTGAGCCGAAGGGCCTGGGTCCGGCGGGCCGCTCCCTGGGGCAGCTCGGCCAGGCGCGCCCTGGCCGCCTCGACGTCGCGATCCTCCACCGCCCATCGCACGGCCCGCAACAGCGCCCCTTCATAGGCCTCTGGCGCCTTGGCCGCAAGCCTGGGGTGCAGGGCCGCTTGCAGATGCTCGTCGCGCCGCTCCGGATTGCGCAGCGACTGCGCGCTCTCCGCGGCGAGCAGGTGGGCGAGCAGTTTCAATTGATGGCGGCGCGGCCACTGCGACGCCGCCCCCGTCTTCAACTGCTCCAGCGCCTGTTGCGCCGCCGCCTGCGCCCGCACGAAGCGCCCCGAGATCTGATGGGACATGGCATCCATCACCAAGCCGGCGGCCGCGCGCTCGGCCTGCTGCGAGCGCCAGCGCTGCGCCTGAGCGGGCAGCTCGCGCAGCAGCGAGATGGCGCGCAGGCCGGCGTGCAGCAGCACGAAGCCCGCGACCAGCGCGAACAGGACCAGGTTGAACGAAACGTCGAACCGGTAAGGCGGCCAGAACAGCGTGACCGTGGACTGGTTGTGCCCCACCAGCAGCGCCAGCGCCACCGCCAGCGCCGCCAGGCCCAGGAACCAGAACACGCTGCGCATGGCACCGCCTTGCTTGCGGTTCATCAGCGGCCTCCCGCGGCCGCGGTGAGCGCGGCCAGGGTGTCTTCCGGCCGCGGCAGCCCGCCGTCGACGATGTCCTGGCGCACCTGGCCGATGGCGACCTGCGCGCCGCGAACCTGTGGCGACGCGATGTCGAAGTAGCGCGCGATCGCCGCTTCCACGGCGGCCAGGTCGGCCTGGCTGGAAACCATGTGCCGGGCCAGCAGGCCCAGCCTGGCATTGAGCAGCTTGAGCTTGAGGTTCTCGCGAAGGAAGAAGGCCTGCTCCGGGGCGAGCAGCGCCGCTTCGGGGTGGTCGATGCGGCTCACGCGGACCAGCTCGCGGCTGCCTCGGGTGACGTCGGTCCGGATCGTGGACCACAGACCGCTCCACCAGCGGGAGATGCGCGCCCAACCCTCGCCCGACCCGCCGACGTCGGCCTCGTTGGATGCCTCGCTCTCTCCGGCAGGCGCACCCGCGGCAGGTTCGGCCTCGGGTTGGCGCACGTGGCGTCCGTCCACCTGGTTCAGCAGCGGCCATTCGTCCACCTGCCGGGCCACCTCGTCCAGGCGCAGCACCAGGGCGGGGATGTCGGCCAGCGACGCCGCCTGGATGCGTTCGATGTCGCGCGCGATGGCGCGCTGCACCGGATTCAGCCTGGGCTGCGCCGCGCGCGCGATGCGCTGGTCGGCCGCCTGCAGCGCGGAGATCAGGGGCTGGGCGCTGCCGGTCAGTTGCGTCTGCTGCTGGGCCAGGCGCACGGCGGCCTCGAGATCCTGTACCAGGTTGTCGTCGCGGGAGCGCGAAAGGGTCAGCATCAACTCCTCGAGCTGGCTGCGCTGCAGGCTCACCTCGGAGAGCCGGACCTCGGCCACGCTCAGGCGGGCCTGCACCTCCTGGGTCAGGGCCTCGGCCTGCGCGGCCAGGGTTCTGGCCTCCACGGCGGTGGCGCCACTGTCCTGGCTGCGCCGGGCCAGTTCCCGTTGGGTGGTGTCCAGCTTCTGCCAGAGTATTCCGCTGAGCACCAGCGCCGACAAGGCAATGGCCAGCGTCAACAGCAGCACCCACTGCCCTGGCGCGCGGGTGGCCGGTACCGCCACCGGTGGCACGGCCGCAGGCTCCGGACGGGGCAAGGATGGCTGCGCGGCGGGTGCGTCGGGGGATTCTGCGGGGTGTTGGCTCATGCGGGGCTCCAAGCCGATTCTAGAGCGCGCATCACGTCGGACAGGGTTGGCCGACTGATCGCCACCTCGCCGAAACCGGCCGATCGCGCGGCCTCGGCGATGCGGGGGTGGGTGGCCAGCGCGGACGCCGCGCGCCAGTCGGCGCCGGGCAGCAGGGTTTGCAGGTTGGCCAGCGCCTCCGAGCTGCTGAACAGCCAGACCGCGCCGGGGCCGCAAGCGCCCAGGGCCAGCCTCGACTGCTCGGCGGACCAGCCGGGCGCGCGGCGCTCGTAGGCCACGCAGGCGTCCACACGGGCGCCCGCGGCCTGGCACCGGCGGATCAGCCACTCGCGACCGCTGCCGGCCACCGTTTCGGGCGCCGCACCCTGCGACACACCCCGCACCACCAGCACCGTGCGGCCCGCGCGCACCTGCGGCGCCACCACGGGCCAGAGGGCTTCCGAATCGAATTGCTCGGCGTCGTCCGGCGGTGCATCGATGCGATCGGCAGGCACGCCCACGTCGCGCAGGGCCGCCGCGGTGGCAGGCCCGGGCGCCCAGAAACGCGTCGCGACCGGCTGCAGCGCGCGCACCGCGTCGCCGCCGGCAAAGAAGTGGACCACCGCCGCGCCGCTGACGAACATGACCGCGTCGGCCTGGAACGCGCCCTGCCGCCAATGCTGCAGGGCAGCCAGGGCGGCCTCGTCGCGCGGCTCGCCGATCTCGATCAGGGGCAATGCCAGGGCCGGCCAGCCGTGGCCGCGCAACGCTTCGGCCCAGCGGCTGGCTTCGGGTTCGGGTCGCGTCACGATGACCCGGCTCAGCCGCTCGGGTCGGCCGGGGCCAGCGGTGGCGGCCAAGGCTTCAGGCCTCCGCGGCGAGCGGTCGGGCGCCGGCCGCCTTCAGCGCATGCGCCACGCGCCCGCCCAGGGCTTCGGCCTGTTCGAGGGTCGCGACCACCGCATGGTCGCCAACGCGCACCACGGGCGAAACGCCCTCGGCATCGCCCCAGGCGGCGTCCAGCACCAGTTCGGCGCCGCCGTCCGGGGTGGCCTCACCGGCGCGCCAGTGGGCGTAGGCCGCCAGGGGCATGGAACAGCTCCCGCCCATGGCCCGCGACACGGTGCGCTCGGCGGCGACACGAAGCCAGCTCGGCAGGTGGATCAGCGGCGCCAGGGCGGCGGTCAGATCGGCGCGCCCGGCGCGCACCTCGATGCCCAGCGCGCCCTGCCCGGCGGCCGGCAGCGATTCGGCCGGATCGAACACATGGCGGATGCGCTCGGCCAGTCCCAGGCGCTTGAGGCCCGCCGCGGCGAGCACGATGGCGTGGTATTGCCCTTCGTCGAGCTTGCGCAGGCGCGTGTCCAGGTTGCCCCGCAGCGGTTCGATGCGCACATCCTGGCGCCCCAGCCGATCCAGCGCCTCGCGCAACAGCACCAGGCGGCGCAGGCTGGACGTTCCCACCACCGCGTCCGCAGGAAGCTCGGCTGGCGAACCGCACGCGGACGACACCCACGCATCGCGGGGGTCTTCGCGCTCCATCACGCAGGCCAGGGCGAAGCCCTCGGGCAAGTCCATGGGCACATCCTTGAGCGAATGCACCGCGATGTCGGCCTGGCCTTCTTCCAGCGCGACTTCCAGTTCCTTGACGAACAAACCCTTGCCTCCGACCTTGGACAGGCTGCGATCGAGGATCTGGTCGCCCTTGGTGGTCATGCCCAGCAACCGGACCGAATGGCCGCGCTGCTCCAGCAGGGCCTTGACGTGTTCGGCCTGCCACAGGGCAAGGCGGCTTTCGCGCGTGGCGATGGTGATCTTCATGGGGGACGGCGTGTGTGAATGGAACGCGAAACGAGGACAGGGCTCCGGGCGATCGCGCGGCACCGTGTTCGTACCCGATTGGTAACGGTCCGCCCGCTCGGGGATGCTAGCATGCGCGTTGCCCAAAAATTCAGCACATCCCCCCCATGAGCCGAAAGCCCCCGCGCGCGCCTGCCTCCTCCGCAACGCCTTCGGCCAGTGCCGCCAAGGACAAGCCCCTGATCGAAGACATCCGTCTGCTCGGACGCATCCTCGGCGACGTGATCCGCGAGCAGGAAGGCCAGGCCGCGTTCGAGTTGATCGAGCAGATCCGGCGGCTCTCGGTCGCGTTCCGCCGCCACGCGGACCAGTCGGCCGACAAGGCGCTCAAGAAGCTGCTCAAGGGGCTCAGCGGCGACCAGACGGTGAGCGTCATCCGCGCGTTCACCTACTTCAGCCACCTGGCCAAC
>CAZFOT010000268.1:0-4814 GCA_964520365.1 uncultured Hydrogenophaga sp. | reverse complement strand
CTTGACCAGCAGCGCGTCGGCGTGGCCGTGGTAGCAGCCCTCGAACTTGACGATCGTCTTGCGGTCGGTGGCGCCGCGCGCCAGCCGGATCGCGCTCATGCCGGCCTCGGTGCCCGAGCTGACCAGGCGCACCATCTCCAGGCTGGGCACGAGCTTGACGATCTCCTCGGCCAGCTCTATCTCGCGCTCGGTGGGCGCGCCGAAGGAGAAGCCGTCCAGGGCGGCCTTCTGCACGGCTTCGAGCACGGCCGGGTGGCCGTGGCCCAGGATCATCGGCCCCCAGGAGCCGATGTAGTCGATGTAGCGCTGGCCGTTGGCGTCCCAGAACCAGGCGCCTTCGGCGCGCTGCACGAAACGCGGTGTGCCGCCGACGGCGCGGAAGGCGCGCACGGGCGAGTTCACGCCGCCGGGGATCAGGGCTTGGGCGCGTTGGAACAGATCGAGGTTGCGGTCGGTCATGGCGGGGTCAGTGTTTGGTGGTGTCGAGCGGAAAGTCCACGGCATCGAGCGTGCTGTCCGATGCGCTCTCGTCGGCTTCGGCCGCCTCGTCGTCCTCGTCCTCGTGCGCCCAGAACAACCGGTCCGGCACGGCATGCCCCATGCCGGGCTGGAAGCCCGCGTCCAGGCACTGGTCGAGGTAGGTCAGCGCTTCGGCGCAGGCGGTCTGCAGATCGGCGCCGGCCGCGATCAGCGCGCACAGGGCGGCCGACAAGGTGTCCCCGGCACCGCTGAACGTGGCCTCGAAGCGTTCGTAGCGCGCGCTGGCGAGCACCGTCTCGGGCGAGGCCAGATGGCTTTCCAGATACTGGTCGGCGGCGTTGAATCCGGTCACCAGGGTGTAGGGCACGCCGTGCACCGCGGCCGCCCGGGCCACCTCGCGCGCGTTGGGCGCGCGGTCGCCCTCCCAGTCGGGCAGCAGCCATCGGCACAGGGTGCTGTGGTTGCCCACCAGCACCGTGGTCTGCGGCAGCAGCAGCTCGGTGCAGGCGTCCAGGTAGCTCTCGATCGCGAGCTCGTCCCACCAGGAGAGGTCGGGCATGTAGGCGATGAGGGGCGTGTCCGAATAGTCGGTGGCGATCTCGGCGATGGCGCTGAGGTTCTCCGGGCTGCCCACGAAGCCCACCTTGAACGCCTGCACCGGCATGTCTTCCAGCGCGCAGCGCGCCTGGTCGGCGAGCGCTTCCTCGTCGAACGCGATGTGGTCGTGGATCTCCGACGTGTCCCGTATGTAGGCGCCCGTCACCACGGGAAGCACGTGCGCCGATGCGCTGGACATGGCGGTGAGGTCGGCGCTCAGCCCGCCCGCGCCGCTGGGGTCGTTGGCGTTGAACACCATCACGCAGGGCAGGGCGCTTTCACCGGGTTCGGTGGCCGGTGCGCCAGCGGCAGAGGCAGAGGCAGGAATGTCGGGCATGTGGGAGGGGGAGGGGGGAGGTCCCGACCGCAAGGCCAGGGTGGTCGCCGGCGCACGTGGGAAGGTCCAGCGCGTCGCTGGTCGGACAAGGCCCCGGTGGGGGGTAGGCTGCTCTATACAATGGCCGCATTCTATGACAATGCCTGCGCTGAACATGACCGAAACGAAGACCTGGATGTGCCTGATTTGCGGCTGGATTTACGACGAAGCCGAAGGCGCGGTCGATCATGGCATCGCACCGGGAACGCCGTGGGCGCAGGTGCCGATGAACTGGACCTGCCCGGAATGCGGCGCGCGCAAGGAAGATTTCGAGATGGTCCAGATCTGAGCCTGGATGTGCCGGGGGCATTCGTTCCATATTTAACGATCTGCGGCGCAAGGAGCCGTACCGACGGGGCCATATCCGGATGCGATGCAGATATGATCTTGCCGACCATCGCGGCACGCCCTGAAGGACGCGCGCCTCCTGCCCTGTCCGTTTCTGGAGTGACCTTACAGTGAGCACGACACCTGCATACAAAGTCCTCGTGGTGGACGACAGCAACACCATCCGCCGAAGCGCCGAGATCTTCCTGAAGCAAGGCGGGCACGAAGTGCTGCTGGCCGACGACGGTTTCGATGCGCTCGCGAAGATCAACGACTACCAGCCCGACCTGGTGTTCTGCGACATCCTCATGCCCCGGCTCGACGGCTACCAGACCTGCGCCATCATCAAGCGCAATGCCCGCTTCGCCAACATCCCCGTCGTGATGCTCTCGTCCAAGGACGGCGTGTTCGACAAGGCCCGCGGCCGCATGGTCGGCTCGCAGGACTACCTCACCAAGCCTTTCACCAAAGACCAGTTGCTGCAAGCCGTGCAGCAGTATGGCGCCAACCTCACCGGAGCAGTCTGATGCCTATTCAAAAAGTGCTTGTCGTCGATGACTCGAAAACCGAGCTCATGGTCCTGTCTGATTTATTGAGCAAGAATGGCTACACCGTTCGCACCGCCGAGAATGCGGATGAAGCCTTTCGTCGGCTAGGGGAGGAAAAGCCTGATTTGATCCTGATGGACGTGGTGATGCCCGGTCAGAATGGCTTCCAGTTGACCCGGGCCATCACCCGGGATCCGCAGTATTCCCACATTCCCATCATCATGTGCACCAGCAAAGATCAGGAAACCGACCGTGTCTGGGGCATGCGGCAGGGCGCGCGTGACTACGTCACCAAGCCGGTCGATGCGGATGAGCTGATGTCCAAGATCCGGGCGCTGGGCTGAGGCCCCGAGCGCGCCCACCCGCACACCGAGCATGGCCAACAGACAATCACTCAAGGATCTTCAGGAACGGCTGGCCGAGCGCCTGTCGGCGGCCAAGACCGAGGCGGTCACCGCTTCCTGGCTGGCGGTGGAGGCGGGCAGCCAGCGTTTTCTTCTGCCGCTGGTCCAGTCGGGCGAAATCTTCCCCTGGGCCGCCGTGCAGGGGGTTCCCTATACGAAGCCGTGGTACCTGGGTGTGGCCAGCCTGCGCGGCGGCCTGCACGGCGTGATCGATTTCGCCAGGCTGATCGGCGGCGGTGACGGCGGCATCCTGCCGCACGCCGAGCGCATCACCTCGGAGTCGCGCCTGGTGAGTTTTCATCACGCGCTGGGCATCAATACCGTGATGCTTATCGATCGCCTGCTCGGTTTGCGAAACCCCGCCAACTTCAGCACGCTGGCACAGGTGCCCGAAGGCGCGCCGGCCTATTTCTCCCGCTGCCTGCTCGACATGCAGGGCCAGGCGTGGCAGGAGGTTGATCTCCAGGGGTTGTCGATGGAGCCGGAATTCCTGGCCATTGCGGCCTGAATCCCCGGGGCGTGACGCGCCGCCCGCCCGGACTTAATTTTTGTTGGAAGGTTTTTTCATGGCCACGATCGATCGATTCCAGGGACTGTTCAAGAAGAATTCGGGTGACGAGCCGGATCTGTCGAACGCCACCGATCAGGAAATCGCCGAGATGGCGGCCGCGCGGCTTTCGCCGCAGCCGCTGGACGGTGGTCCGGACGAGCCCGTTGCCGTGGATGCCGATGCGCCTTCGTCCGCCGGACTGGTCACCCTGCCGGTGCTGGGCACCAAGCGCGCCGATCAGCACCAGCGAACCCTGTCCATCCTGTTGGCCATGGCGCTCGTGGTGCTGGGCGCCCTGACCTTCTACATCCTGAGTCAGACCGACAAGGTCAGCCAGCAGGTGGCCGCCAGCGGCCAGGCCCTGATGCAGTCGCAGCGGCTGGCAAAAAGCGTGTCGCAGGCGCTGGTCGGCAGCCCCGAGGCGTTTTCCGAGGTGCGCGACAGCTCCACGGTGCTGGCGCGCAACGCGCGCGGTCTCCAGCAGGGCGACGTCGAGCTTTCGATCGAGGCCGCCGGTGCCGCGTTCGACCCGCTGCTCAACGATTTGCTGCCCAAGGTCGATCTGGCCGAGCGCAACGCCGCCGCGGTACTGGAGCAGGAAGCCGTGCTGACCCAGGTGGGCGCCGCCCTGGGCACCATCAACCGGCAATCGTCCGACCTGCTGGAAATCGCCGAGACCATCTCGTCGCTCAAGCTGCAGCAGGCCGCGCCCGCGGTGGAAATCGCGGCATCGGGCCAGTTGGTGATGCTGACCCAGCGGATCGGTAAATCGGCCAACGAATTCCTGACGCTCGAAGGCGTGAGCCCGGAAGCCGTGTTCCTGCTCGGCAAGGACTTGAACACCTTCAAGGAAATTTCCGAGGGCCTGCTCAATGGCAGCGACGAGCTGCGCCTCGCCCCGGCGCGCGATCCCCAGATCCGGGAAAGCCTGGAAGCGCTGTTGAAGCTGTACGAAGACACCCGCACGGAAGCGGGCGCCATTCTGGGCAACCTGCAGGGCCTGGTGTCCGCGCGCGAGGCGCAGGCCGGCATCATCGCCGACAGCGAACCGCTGCGCCTTGGCCTGCAGCAACTGCAGGGCGACCTCTCCTCGCGTTCCGGCCTGGGCGCGGGCGCGCTGGCCGGCCTGGTGCTGCTGGCCCTGTTCGCCCTGCTCAGCGCGGGTGGCCTGGCCTACGTGCAACTGCTCGACAGCCGCCAGCGCCAGTTGCTGGCTGAAGGCCAGCGGCTGGAAGCCGAGTCGCTCGAACAGGACGCCAAGCGCGTCAACGACGCCAACCAGGCGGCCATTCTGCGGCTGATGAACGAACTGCAGACGGTGGCCGAGGGCGACCTGACGCAGGAAGCCACGGTGACCGAGGACATCACCGGCGCCATCGCCGACTCGGTGAACTACACGGTGGAGGAACTGCGTTCGCTGGTGGGCAACGTGCAGGCCACGGCCACCCGGGTGGCCCAGACCACGTCGGCGGTGGAGAGCACGTCCACCGAACTGCTGGCGGCCTCCACCGAACAGCTGCGCGAAATCCGCG
>CAZFOT010000267.1:0-4816 GCA_964520365.1 uncultured Hydrogenophaga sp. | reverse complement strand
CGCTGTCGCTGGTGCTGTTCGAGCTGGGCTACCGCATCAACCTGCGCTGGTTCCGGCACAACCCCTGGGTGCTGCTGCTGGGGCTGGTGGAGTCGGTGGTCACCTTCGGGCTGGTGTACTGGGCCAGCGGCCTCTTCGATCTGGCCATCGACGTGCGCCTGATCATCGCGGCCCTGTCGGTCTCGGCCTCGCCGGCCGGCATCGTGCGCGTGGCCAACGAACTGCACGGCGCGGGCCAGGTGACCGAGCGGGTGCTGCACCTGTGCGCGATCAACTGCCTGGTGTCGGTGCTCGCGCTCAAGCTGGTGGTCGGCTACTGGCACATCAGCACCTCGGGCGATCTGGCCCAGGCCGCGTTCGGCAGCATCCACGTGCTGGTGACCTCGCTGGCGGTGGGCACGCTGCTGGGCGTGGCGGTGCCCTGGCTGCTGCGCCTGCGCAGTTCGCACGAGCGCGGGGTCACGGTGGTGTTCGCGCTGTCGGTGCTGCTGCTGACCACCATGTCCTATGGCCTGAAGATCTCGCCGCTGCTCGCGGCGCTCACCTTCGGCATCGTGGCGCGCGAGCGGCGCGTGCACCTGACCAACGCGCAGCGCGGCTTCGGCACCGCCGGCGACGTGCTCACGCTGTTCCTGTTCGTCTACATCGCCGCCTTGCTGGACTGGGCCGACGTGGCCGGCGGCATGGTCCTGGGGGTCCTGTTGATCGGCGTGCGCAGCGCCTCCAAGGTCGGGTGCAGCTTGCTGGCCGCTCGGCTGTCGGGCATCACCGAGCGCAAGGGGCTGCTCACCGGCCTGGCGCTCACGCCGATGTCGGCCTTCGCCATTCTGCTGCTGGAGCAGACACGCCTGTACGGCCTGGCCCCCGCGGGGCAGGTGTTGTCGGTGCTGGCCGGCATGATGCTGCTGCAGGAACTGCTGGGGCCGGTGGTCACGCAGCGCGCGCTCTACGCGGCGCATGAAGCCCACGTGACCAAGGCTTAGGCGATCAGGAGACAGACACATGCCACTCGAAACCTTCAAGGCATCCGATTCGCTGACCATGGGCGTGGAGCTGGAGCTCCAGCTCGTCAACAGCTACGACCTCGATCTCTCCAGCAGCGCCAACGACCTGCTGGAACTGCTGCAGCGCAAGCCGTTTCCGGGCGTGGTCACGCCCGAGATGACGCAGAGCATGATCGAGATCGCCACCGGCATCCACACCGAGCACGGTCCGCTGCTGGCGCAGTTGCAGCAGATCCGCGACACGCTGGTGCGCGCCGGCGACCGGCTCAACATCGAACTCGCCGGCGGCGGCACGCACCCGTTCCAGCGCTGGTTCGAGCAGCGCATCTTCTCCAAGCCGCGCTTCCAGGAACTCTCGGGCCTGTACGGCTACCTGGCCAAGCAGTTCACCGTGTTCGGCCAGCACGTGCACATCGGCTGCGCCAGCGCCGACGAAGCCCTGTTCCTGCTGCACTCGCTGAACCGCTACGTGCCGCACTTCATCGCGCTTTCGGCCTCCTCGCCGTTCTCGCAGGGCGTGGACACCTTGTTCGACTCGGCGCGGCTGAACTCGGTGTTCGCCTTCCCCTTGAGCGGGCGCGCGCCTTTCGTGCTGAACTGGGACGAATTCGCCAGCGTGTACTTCACCAAGATGGAGTCCACCGGCGTGGTCAAGTCCATGAAGGACTTCTACTGGGACATCCGGCCCAAGCCCGAGTACGGCACCATCGAGCTGCGGGTGTGCGACACGCCGCTGACCGTGGAGCGCGCCGCCGGCCTGGCCTGCTACCTGCAGGCCCTGTGCCGCCACCTGCTGGAGCGGCACGAGCCGCCGCCCGAGGAGGACGACTACCTCGTCTACACCTACAACCGCTTCCAGGCCTGCCGGTTCGGCCTGGACGGCATGATGGTCAATCCCAAGACGCGCGCGCAGATCAGCATCCGCGAGGACATCCTGTACACGCTGCGCCGGCTGGAGCCGCACTGCGACGCATTGAACTCGCGCGCCGCGCTCGACGAGATCGAACGCACCGCCGGCCACGACGGAAACCACGCCACCTACCTGCGCCGGCGCTTCGCCGAGGGCAGCAGCGTGCAGGGTGTGGTGCGCGCCAGCGTGGAGGCCCTGCGCACGGGGCCTTGAACCACAGGGAGTGGCGCTGCACGGCTGAAAAGTGGAGGGTGTTTTCCGCCCATTTCCAGGCTTGTCAGGCAACTTCCTACAGGCGGAATGGCAAGGCGCCGACTTAACGTCTTGAAACAACGTGAATACAGTTTGTTCCATCGACAAACACTTTGCATTCACCCCCTTTCAGGACAGGACACCGCCATGAACTCGACCCACAGCCGCACCAACCCGTTCGTCCTCATGCTCGACCCGGAATCGGTGATCAGCGCGATGGAAAGCAGCACGCCCCTGCGCACCCTGCGCCAGCGCATCTGCCGCCCGCTGGACAAGCCCCTGATCCCGAAGACCCACAACCTGAGCCGCGACCACGATGCCATGATCGACGCCGAGGCGTTCATGGACACGGGTTGCGAGTTGTACTGCGACGCGCAGCCGGCGCTGCGGGCCGTGCATTGAACTGAACGGACAGAGGCCTGCGCGCCCGCGTCAGCGGGAGGCCACGGCAGCGATGAGGGCCTCGCTGACCTGCCTGGCTTCGGTTTCGGAGAGCGCCACCAGTTCCAGCACGATCGCGCCCTGGTCCAGCGGATGCTCCATCACCCGGATGCTGGGCCGGCCTGCTTTCAACACCTGTACCGTGCGCCTGGCGGCGCCGGAACCTTCCAGAAAAGTCACCCGGACGCGCTGAAAAGGCATGCCGGCCGGATCGGCCTCCGCCGTGGCCCGCAGGTCCGGGCAGGCGCCCAGAAGCGCCACCGCCATCGCGACCTTGCGGTCCTGCTCCTGCCGCCACCGCGCAGGGTCTTGCTCCCGGCGTTCTTCCAGTGCAGCCAGAACGCCCACGATGGCTTCCTTGGACGGTTTCATGCCCCGCCCGATGCCGGTTTCCTGCGCGCAGAAACGCTCGACAAAAGCCCGGGTTCCGAGCACGAGCCCCGCCGTGGGCGATGCGAGGTATTTGTGTGCGCTGACCAGCACGGCGTCGGCGCCCGTGCTCAGCAGGTCCGGAATACGCATGTCCTGCGCCGCGCCGTCGATGATGGCCGGTACCCCCCGACGCCGCGCCGCCGCCACGGCACCGGGATAGTCGAAGTCCTGGAAGGCCGTCAGGCGCGAGGACACCAGCAGCAAGCCGCAAACCCCCGGTCGCGCCATGGCCTGTTCAATATCGTCGAGGCTGCACGAAGAACGGCTGCCTGCCTGGATGACCGTGGCGCCCGCCAGGCGGATGTCGGTGGGCAGCGGGTGCCCGTAGTTCACGCAATGCCCTTCGGGAATCACCACGGCGTTCGCGCGTCCCCGCGCATCGGGCAGGGCAGCGATCGCGTCGGCGTCGGTGCCTGCGATGCAGGCCGCGACCGCCTGCGTGATGGCCGCCGAGACGCAATGGGTGACCGCAGCGGCTTCGCAGCCGCAGAAGTCCGACAACCGGGCGCTCGCCACGGACTGAAGCTCGTCGATGACGAAGAAGGCCTGCAACGCCTGGGCCGCATGCCGCGCGACGTGTTCGCTGGAGCGTGAAACGCCCAGCGGTGTGTAGGACCCCGCTGCGTTGATGACAGGGGTCAGATCGTATTTCTGGTGCAAGCTGTCTGGCGGCATTTCTGGGGGTGGTGCAAGGGTGATGAGGGGCGGTCTGTCATTCGTCGGAGTCCGGGCTTACAGGTTGAATCGCTTGCGTGTCAGGCCCAGCGCCAGCCAGAACGCGGCCACCGTGTAGGCCAGCAGCACCGCCGCGTGCAGCCAGGGCTGCTCCGGCCACTGGTCCATGAACAGGGGCCGCACGAGCTCCACCGCATTGGTCAGCGGCAGCCAGTCCGAAATGGCCTTCACCACACCGGGCAATTGCTCCCTGGGAAAGAAAACGCCCGAGAGGAACATCATGGGCGTGAGGAACAGGGTGAAGTAGTAGGTGAAGAAGTCGTAGCCCTTGGCCAGGGCGTTGAACACCAGCGCGATGCACGAGAACGTGATGCCCACGCCCAGCAGCACCGGCCAGGCCAGCAGCAGCTTCGGCGAATGGCTGATGCCCAGCGCGAGCATCACCAGCATGATGGCGGTCACGGAGAACAGGGCCTTAAAGCCGGCCCACAGCATCTCGGCCAGCACCACGTCGTCCAGGCGCACCGGCGCGTTCAGGATGCCGTCCCAGGTTTTCTGCACGTGCATGCGCGAGAAGGCCGAGTACAGGGCCTCGAAGCTGGCGGCGTTCATGGCGCTCATGCAGATGCTGCCACTGGCCAGGAACAGGATGTAGGGCACGGCCACCGTGCCCGCGGGCGTGAGCATGTTCACCTGTCCGACCAGCGCGCCCATGCCGTAGCCGAACGCCACCAGCCACATCAGCGGCTCGGCGATGTTGCCCACCAGGCTGGGAATGGCCAGCTTCTTCCAGACCAGCAGATTGCGCAGGAAGACCGGCCACCAGCGCATGGACAGGCGCGGTGGCGAGAAATGGCCACCCCCCGCCGCGCTGCGCACGACCCCCCTGAAGGGGGGCGCACCCTGCGGCCCGGCGGAGCCGGTTCCGCGGGTGCTCTGGGCCGGGTTATCTCTGTCCTCGGCAGGCTTTTTGGGGGGCGTGGTGCTCATGTCAACCATCCTCGCGGATCTGCCGGCCGGTGAGTTTCAAGAACAGGTCTTCCAGGTTCGCCGGCCGGTGCAGGGTGCGCAGGTGGTGGTGTTCGCCGAGCGCGGCCAGCAG
>CAZFOT010000266.1:0-4882 GCA_964520365.1 uncultured Hydrogenophaga sp. | reverse complement strand
ACACGTTGTCGAGCACGTGCTCGGTCAACAGCGGTTTCTTCATCTCCTGCGCCAGGCCGCGGAAACGGCCCCAGTGGTAGGGCACGGCGCCGCCGCCATGGGGAATGAGGAACTTCAGTGTCGGGAAGTCCTTGAACAGGTCGCCCTGCACCACTTGCATGAAAGCCGTGGTGTCGGCGTTGAGGTAGTGCGCGCCGGTGGTGTGAAAGCAGGCATTGCAGCTCGTGCTCACGTGGATCATGGCCGGCAGGTCGTGCTCGACCATCTTCTCGTAGATGGGGTACCAGTGCTTGTCGGTCAGCGGCGGGCTGGTCCAGTGGCCGCCGGAAGGATCGGGGTTGAGGTTGAT
Source organism: uncultured Hydrogenophaga sp. (assembly GCA_964520365.1). GTDB lineage: Bacteria > Pseudomonadota > Gammaproteobacteria > Burkholderiales > Burkholderiaceae_C > Hydrogenophaga. Next base: position 4,533 of record CAZFOT010000266.1, on the reverse strand, counting down.
GCCGACCGCGCCGTAGTCCTTGACGCATTTCTCCAGCTCGGGAATGCAGGTGGCGGGATCGACGCCGGGCGACTGCGGCAGCATCGCCACGGGCACGAAGTGGTCCGGGAACAGCGTGGAGACGCGGTAGCAGAGTTCGTTGCAGATGGCCGCCCAGGTGCTGGAGACGTTGAAGTCGCCGATGTGGTGCGCCATGAAGCTCGCGCGCGGGCTGAACAGCGTGATGTCGCTGCCGCGCTCCTTCATGAGCCGGAGCTGGTTGGTCTCGATGGACTCGCGCAATTCGTCGTCGCTGATCTTCAGGTCGGCGGCCTTCGGCATCGCGGCCGGGTCCTTGATGCCGGCGATCTGCTGGTTGCGCCAGTTCTCCAGCGCCTTGGGCGCGGTGGTGTAGTGGCCGTGGCAATCGATGATGAGGCTCATGGGGTCTCCTGGAAAGGGTGCTTGATCAGGCCGGGTCCATGCCCTGGCGCCGCTTGGCCTCGGCGGCGTCGTCGGAAGCCATGAAGGCGATGAACGCGCGCGCCGCGTCGGACTGGCCGGCGGTGGTGCAGACCGCGGCCGAGAAGGTGGTGGTGATCTGGATGGCGTCGGGCAAGGGTCCGAGCAGGGTGATGCCGTCCACGTGCAGCAGTTCGCTGAGCTGCTGGAAGCCCAGCTCGGCCTCGCCGCGCGCGACCAGGGTGCCCACGGGCACGCCGGGCGGCGCCTGCACGATGCGCTCGCGCAGTGCGTCGGCCACGCCCCAGCGCTCGAAGAGCCTGGCCAGCGCCACGCCGCTGGGGCCGGTGGAAAAACTCAGGCTGCGCGCGGCCAGCACGGCCTGGCGCACCGCGTCCTCGGAACCGATGTCGGGCACGGGCGCACCGGCGCGCACCGCCAGGGCCACGCCGGAGCGCACCAGGTCGACCCGGCTGCCGGGCAGCACCTTGCCGGCGGCTTGCAGCTTGTCGATGGCATCCGACGCCAGCACCACGAGGTCGAAAGGCTCGTCGGCCATCACGCGGCGGGCCGCATCCACGCCGCCGACCGATTCGATCGACACCGCGGGGTCACCGGAACGCCGGGTGTAGCCGGCGATCAGATCGGCCAGGACCAAGCGCGTGGCCATGGAGGAAATGCCGCGCAGGGCGGGCACGGAGGTATCGGGCATGCAATGCATTGTGCTCACCTCCGAGAATCGAACAAGCGGAATACCGTACTATTAGCCATTCCGTTTTGATATAGCTTTTGCGACCCCCGATGGACCTGAAGCAACTGGAATATTTCGTTCGCGTGGCCGAGTTGGGCAGCTTCACCAAGGCCTCGCAGGCGCTGGACGTGGCACAGCCCGCGCTCTCGCGCCAGGTGCGCCTGCTGGAAGTGGAGCTGCGCCAGAACCTGCTGGTGCGCAACGGGCGCGGCGCCACGCCCACCGAGGCCGGGCGGCTGCTGCTGGAGCACGGCCGGGGCATCCTGCACCAGGTCGAGCGCGCCCGCGAGGAACTAGGCCGCGTGCGCGGCTCGCTGGCCGGGCGCGTGGCCATCGGCCTGCCGCCCAGCCTGGCCCGGGTGCTCGCCGTGCCGCTCACGCGCGCCTTCCGCCAGCAACTGCCCGAAGCCAACCTGTCGATCAGCGAAGGCCTGTCGGCCACCATGCAGGAGTGGCTGGCCACGGGACGGCTCGACATTGCCGTGCTGTACAACGCGCAGCCGGCGCCCGAAATCGACATCACCCCGCTGCGCGACGAGGAACTGCTGCTGGTGCAGAAGCGCCCGCCCGGCCTGGCCGAGGAACCGCCCGCCCCGCCCATCCCCCTGGCCGAGGTGGCGCGGCTGCCGCTGGTGATTCCCAGCCGGCCCAACGCCATCCGCATGCACGTGGAGGCCGAGATGGCCAACATCGGCTGCCGCCCGCTGGTGGCGCTGGAGATCGACGGCGTGGCGGCCATCCTGGACCTGGTGGCCGACGGCGCCGGCGCCGCCCTGCTCTCGCGCAACGCCGTGGCCAGTTCCATCCGCCCTTCGGCCTACCAGACCCGGGCGGTGTGCGACCCGCCGCTGCGCCCCCGCCTGCACCTGGCCACCAGCTCCATGCGCCCGGCCACGCTCACCCAGCAGACCACGCTGGGCCTGATCAAGGAAATACTGACTTGACGATCCACAGGATCGCGCTGAGCGAGAAGAAGGACGCCGCGGTGGTGGCCAGCAGCGCGGCGGCCGTGAAGCCTTCCAGGCCGTGGCGCTGCGCCAGGATGGGGTAGATGCCCAGCATCGGCATGGCAGCGGACAGCACCGCCGCCGCGCGCAGGTCGCCGGTGACGGCGGGCAGGCCCAGCAGCGGCAGCAGCACCACGGCGCCGAACACGGCCAGGGGATGCAGCAGCAGCTTGCCGATGGCGATCGCGGACACCTGGCGGCGCAGGCCCTTGACCTGCAGGCCCACCAGCGTACCGCCGATGATGAACAAGGCCAGCCCGCCGCTGGCGGCCGAGAACAGCGTGACGGTGCGCACGAGCACGTCGGGCAGGCGCAGGCCCAGCAAGGCCACGGCGAAGCCGGCGCAGATGGCCACGATCATCGGGTTGCGGATCAGGCGCCCCGCGGTCTGCTTCAGCACCTCGGCCAGCGAAGGCTTGTGTCCCTGGTGCGCGCCGGCGTCGGCCAAGGCGAACAGCAAGGGCAGCTTGACCAGGTTTTCCACGAGCAGGTTGAGCGCGAGGATCACGCCGCCGAGCGGACCGAAGCTCAACAGCATGACGGGGTAGCCCACGTAGCCGCTGTTGGAGCAGGTCATGCCCATGGCCACGTAGGCGCTTTCGGCGAGCGGCTTGCGCTGCACGCGGCGCGTGTACCAGAGCGCGCCCAGCAGCAGCACCATCGAACCCGCGGTGTAAGCGAGCAGGTAGCCGGGGTGGATCACTTCCGCCAGCGAGCGCGACGCCAGCGAGTTGAACAGCAGGGCCGGCAGCGCGATCTGGATCACGAAGCGGCCGAACACGCGCATGTCCGCGGCACTGAACAGGCCCCAGCGCACGCTGGCGAAACCGGCCGCGATGCACAGGTAGATCGGGCCGGTGATGGTGAGGATGTCAAACATGAAGGCGCGCGTTGTTCAGTCCGTGGCATCACCCGGCGGGCGGGCCAGCAGCCGGTCGGCGTAGATCTGCCAGGGCGAGAGCGAATCAGCCCGGTGGTCCAGATCGGCGAACCGGCCATCGCGCGCCTGCTCCGCCATCCAGGCGTGCTTGTCGGCGATGGCCGAGGCCATGAAGGGCTCGAAGCCGGCCTCGCGCACGGTGTGGGCCACCTCGCGCATTTCCTCCGAGCGGCGCTGGCCGTGCTGGGCCACGCGGCTGAAGAAGTAGCTGCCCTGGCGCTGCCAGTCGATGCTCGGGAAAGTTTCCTGCAAGGTGGCGATCATCGCCTCCTCCACGCCGTGATGGCGCGCGGTGGCGTAGCTCTCCAGCACCAGCGCTTCCAGGCCCTTGATCATCACGCTGCGGCACATCTTGGTGGCCGACGCCACGCCCAGGCGTTCGCTGGCGATCGTCGCGTCCATGCCCCAGGCCCGCAGCGCCGGCAGCAGCGCGGCCGCGTGCGCGCCGCCCAGCAGCATGGGCACGCGGATGCCGTAGGGTGGCACCGAGGTCATCACGCCCGCTTCCACGTACCGCGCACCGGCCGCGTCGATCAGCGCGGCGGCCCGCTGCTTGGTGCCGGGCGAGGCCGAGTTCAGGTCCAGGAAGAAGGTGCCGGGCCGCAGGTGCGCGGCCACGGCCTGCGCCACGGCCAATGTGTTCGAGGCGGTCACGGCGGAAACCACCAGCGTGGCCTGCCCGCACAGCGCGGCCGGGTTCGCACAGGCCTCGAGGCCCTGTCCCCGGGCATGCCCTCGCGCTTCGTCGCGCAGGGCCTTGTCGTCGAACTTCAGGTCCCAGGCGCCGACCCACCCGACCCCGGCGGCCTTGAGGGCCGCGCCGAAGATGCGGCCCACTTCGCCGTAACCCACGATACCGATGCGTTCCATCGTCATGTCTTGCTCCAGTCCCTCCGCTCCAGCAGCAGCCCCATCAAGAAGCGCGGCGGAGGTGTGTCATTGCCTCTGAATACCGGCGCGCTCGATCACCCGGCTCCAGCGCTCGATGTCGGCCGACAGCAGCGCGGCCGTCTGTTCGGGCGTGGACGCCCTGGCCTCGACATTGAGCGCACGCAGGCGCCGGCGCACCTCGGCGCCCTCGAGCGCCGCCACGATCTCGCGGTGCAGGCGCTCGATCACCGCCGGCGGCGTGCCCGCGGGCGCGGCCAGGGCGTTCCACGACGAAGCCACCAGGCCGCTCACGCCGGACTCGACCGCCGTGGGCACCTGCGGCTGCACGGCGGAGCGCGCCTCGCCGGTCACGGCCAGCGGGCGCAGCGCGCCGGCTTCGATCTGCGGCAGCACCGGCCCGAGCATCTCCACCGCCACGTCGACCTGGCGCCCGCGCAGCGCCGCCACCAGCGCCGGCGTGCCGTTGAACGGCACCACCTGCACGTCGATGCCGGCCGCGCTCT
>CAZFOT010000265.1:0-4901 GCA_964520365.1 uncultured Hydrogenophaga sp. | reverse complement strand
CTTCGACGGTGCCTTGCTGCACGCCGTCGACCACGCCGAACGCGGGCATCAGTTCGCCGGCCGCGTGCACGGACACTTCGAACTTGCCGCCCGACATGGCCTTCACCTGGTTGGAGAAGACTTCGGCCGCGCCGAAGATGGTGTCCAGCGATTTGGGGAAGCTGGAGGCGAGGCGCCAGCGGATGGCGGCTTGCGCGTGCACGGCGGGCGCGATGCCCGCGGCGAGCACGCCGGCGATACCGGTGGTTTTGATGACTGAACGACGATCCATGAGACGCTCCTCTGGTGGGAAATGCAATGTGACGATATTGGGAATCCGGGTCAACTTTTGTATTGACCTTTTCCGCTGCACATTCTCAGGACTGCCTCCACTTTGGTATTCAGGGGTTTTCCCTTGCGAGTCGGGTTTGCGCCTGCGTGCATGCGTTCTTCGTCAGCATTCCTTCAGCTTCGAAGCGTGTTCAGGCGACGACCTTGAGGCTGGGCGTGCCCCGCCCCGGCTGCGCGAAGCGCGCCTGGATGGCGGCTTCGATGCCGGCCGCGTCCAGGCCCTGCAGCGAGAGCAGGCGCGCCGGATCGCCATGCGGCGCGTACTCGTCACGCAGGCCGAGCTGCAGCACGGGCTTCACGATGCCCGCGGCATGCAGCGCCTCGGTGACGGCGCTGCCCGCCCCGCCCATCACGGCGCCCTCTTCCACCGTCACCAGCGCGTCGTGCGTGGCCGCCAGCTGCGCCAGCAGCTCGGTATCGAGCGGCTTGACCCAGCGCATGTTGGCCACGCTGAGGTTCAGGCGGTCCGCGGCCTGCAGCGCGGGTTGCAGCAAGGTGCCGAACGCGAGCACCGCCACCGACTTGCCCTGCCGCCGTATCTCGCCCTTGCCGAAGGGCAGCGCCTCCAGCCCTGGCGCGACGGCCACGCCGGCGCCGGCGCCACGCGGATAGCGCACCGCCACCGGGTGCTCCTGCCGGTACGCGGTGGTCAGCAGCTGCCGGCATTCGTTCTCGTCGGCCGGGCACGCGATGCTCATGTTCGGGATGCAGCGCAGGTAGGGGATGTCGTAGGCGCCCGCATGCGTGGGGCCGTCGGCGCCGACCAGGCCGGCGCGGTCGAGCGCGAACACCACCGGCAGGTTCTGCAGCGCCACGTCGTGGATGAGCTGGTCGTAGGCGCGCTGCAGGAAGGTGGAGTAGATGGCCACCACCGGCTTGAGTCCCTCGCAGGCCAGGCCGGCGGCGAAGGTCACCGCGTGCTGCTCGGCAATGCCGACGTCGAAATAGCGCGCCGGGAAACGGCGCTCGAATTCGACCATGCCCGAGCCTTCGCGCATCGCCGGCGTGATGCCGACCAGCCGCTCGTCGGCCTCGGCCATGTCGCACAGCCATTGGCCGAACACCTGGGTGAAGGTGGTCTTGGGCGGTGTGGCGGGCTTGGTCAGGCCCACCGCGGGGTCGAAGGTGCCGGGGCCGTGGTAGGCCACCGGGTCGGCCTCGGCGAGCTTGTAGCCCTGCCCCTTCTTCGTGACCACGTGCAGGAACTGCGGTCCGGCGTCGCTGTCGAGCAAGTGGCGGATGTTCTCCAGCGTGGGGATCAGCGAGTCGAGGTCGTGGCCGTCGATCGGACCGATGTAGTTGAAGCCGAACTTCTCGAACAGCGTGGCCGGCACCACCATGCCCTTGGCGTGTTCCTCCAGCCGCTTGGCCAGTTCGAACAGCGGCGGCGCGCCCTTGAGCACCTGCTTGCCCACGTTCTTCGCGGCTGCGTAGAACTGGCCGCTCATGAGCTGGGCGAGGTAGCGGTTGAGCGCGCCCACGGGCGGCGAGATCGACATGTCGTTGTCGTTGAGCACCACCAGCAGCCGGCCCTCGGCCACGCCGGCGTTGTTCAGCGCCTCGAAGGCCATGCCCGCGGTCATGGCGCCGTCGCCGATGATGGCCACGGCATTGCGCTGCTCGCCCTTGATCTTCGATGCCAGGGCCATGCCCAGCGCGGCCGAGATGCTGGTGGACGAGTGCGCGGTGCCGAAGGTGTCGTATTCGCTTTCCTCGCGGCGCGGGAAACCGCTGATGCCACTCAACTGCCGCAGCGTGTGCATCCGGTCGCGCCGGCCGGTCAGGATCTTGTGCGGATAGGTCTGGTGGCCCACGTCCCACACCATGCGGTCCTCGGGTGTGTTGAACACGTAGTGCAGCGCCACGGTGAGCTCCACCGTGCCGAGGTTGGAACTGAGATGGCCGCCGGTGCGTGAGACGCTGTCCAGCAGGAAAGCCCGCAGTTCGTCGGCCAGGGGATGCAGTTGCTGGCGCGAGAGCCGCCGGAGGTCCGCGGGCGAGTGGATGGAAGGCAACAGGGGGGTCATGGGGCTGCGCGTGGGACGCTGTTCGGGTGGTGGCTCAACAATCGCGCCGGCCGACCCAGTCGGCGAGCGAGTGCAGCATGTCACGGTGGGCCAGACCGGTCTGGCGCAGGGCTTCGTGGGCTTCTTCCAGCGCCTGGTCGGCGTAGCGCTGGGCCGCGTCGAGCCCCATCAGGGAAACGAAGGTCGGCTTGCCGCTGGCGGCGTCCTTGCCGGCGGTCTTGCCCAGCGTGGCGGAATCCGCCGTCACGTCCAGGATGTCGTCAACCACCTGGAAGGCCAGGCCGAGGCTGGCGCCGTAGCGCCGGAGATGGGTCGCCACGCCGGGGCCGGCATCCGCGGTGGCGGCGCCCATCATCACGCTGGCCTGCAGCAGCGCGCCGGTCTTGCGCCGGTGCATGGCTTCGAGCGCCGAGAGGTCGAGCGACCGGCCCACGCTGGCCAGATCGACGGCCTGCCCGCCCGCCATGCCGTCGGCGCCCGCGGACAACGCGAGCAGGCGGCACAGCGCCGCCGACATCCCGGGCGCCACGCTCGCGTCGCCCGGCACCAGCAGCTCGAACGCCAGGGCCTGCAAGGCATCGCCCGCCAGCAGGGCCTGGGCTTCGCCGAACTTGACGTGCACCGTGGGCTTGCCCCGGCGCAGCACGTCGTTGTCCATGCAGGGCATGTCGTCGTGCACAAGCGAGTAGGCGTGGATCAGCTCGACCGAGGCGGCCGCGCGCATGGCCGCGGCGGCCTCGCCCGAGAGGGCTTCGCTGGTGGCCAGCACCAGCAGGGGACGCAGGCGCTTGCCGCCATCGAGCACCGAATAGCGCATGGCATCGCCAAGACCCGCGGGCGCGCCGGCGTGCACCCAGTTCGACAGCGCCTGCTCCACCGCTTGCTGGCGCTCGGCGCGCCAGGCCACGAAGCTCGAGGTTTCCGACATCAGGGCGCTCACGCGGCATCCCAGGGTTTCAGTTCGCCGCCTTCGAGCACCTTGATCTGCTGCTCCACCGCTTCGAGCCGCTCCCGGCAATAGGCCAGCAGCGCGGCGCCGCGCTGGTAGCGTTCGAGCAGGCGGTCCAGCGGCAACTGCCCGGCCTCGAGCTGGGCCACCAACTGCTCCAGTTCCTCGAGCGCGGCTTCGTAGCTCTCGGCCGGCTGCACCGAAGGGCTCGGTCGAGGAGAGGCTTTGGCGGTTCTGATCGGGGGTGCTGTGGTCATCGGATGGTTTTCGGCCAGGCTGCGGGCCGCAGGGGCAGCGGCCTTGCCGCGGCCGCTGGGTCGGGAGGCGATCCGCGGAATTTTATCCCTGCGCCGGCCTCACAGCCGAATGCGAAGCGCCGGCGGTCTTTCAGGCGCGCTTCTTGCTGCGTCCGGCTTCGCCTTCACGGTACAATCCGCCCTTTTTTCTTCCACTGACGGACAGCGACTGTCCGGAGGGACGCACCACTCACCCTTCCCGCGCGAATTCGATCTTCGACCAGCGCTTACCCTGCCCCTTCATAGGGGGAGTCTCTAGGTCACGACCCCGATGTCTGATTTAAGTCTTCAATTTCAGCAGGCCAGAAGCCAACTCCCGGTTTCCAGCTACTTCGACCAGGCGCTGTTCGAGCGCGAACTGGAAACGATCTTTCGGCGCGGGCCCCGTTACGTGGGGCACTCCAACGCGGTGCCCAACCTGGGCGACTACCAGACCCTGGAGCACGAAGGCGAAGGCCGGGCGCTGGTGCGCACCGCCAACGGCGTGGAGCTGGTCTCCAACGTCTGCCGCCACCGGCAGGCCATCATGCTCAAGGGCCGCGGCAATCTCGCCGAGCAGAAGACCGGCCATTCGGGCGGGCACATCGTCTGCCCCCTGCACCGCTGGACCTACAGCGGCGGCCAAAGCGCCCCGGTCGGTTCCCTGCTGGGTGCCCCGCATTTCGCGCAGGACCCCTGCCTGAACCTCAACCGCTACCCGCTGCGCGAGTGGAACGGCCTGCTGTTCGAGGACAACGGCCGCGACATCGCCGCCGACCTGGCCGGCATGGGCCCGCGCGCGGCGCTCAGCTTCGAGGGCATGGTGCTCGACCACGTGGAGTTGCACACCTGCCACTACAACTGGAAGACCTTCATCGAGGTCTACCTCGAGGACTACCACGTCGGGCCGTTCCACCCGGGGCTGGGCAACTTCGTGACCTGCGACGACCTGCACTGGGAATTCAAGCCGGAGTTCTCCGTGCAGACGGTGGGCGCCCAGAACCTGCAGGGCAAGGCCGGCAGCCCGGTATACCAGCGCTGGCACGAGCAACTGATGCAGTACCGCGAAGGCAGGATGCCCGAGCACGGCGCCATCTGGCTCACCTACTACCCCCACATCATGGTGGAGTGGTATCCGCACGTGCTCACGGTATCCACCCTGCATCCGATCAGCGTTGACCAGACGCTCAACCGGGTGGAGTTCTACTACCCCGAGGACATCGCGGCTTTCGAGCGGGATTTCGTCGAGGCGCAGCGCGCGGCCTACATGGAGACCTGCATCGAGGACGACGAGATCGCCGAGCGCATGGACGCGGGCCG
>CAZFOT010000264.1:0-4921 GCA_964520365.1 uncultured Hydrogenophaga sp. | reverse complement strand
CGTACACCACCAGGTGCTGCGGGTTCTCGGCCACCTCGGGGTCGAGGTTGTTCTGAAGCATGCGGTAGGCGGCTTCGGTGATCCAGTTCCTGCAGTGCAGTTCGCTGCCGCGCGGGGCGCGGATCATGCGGGTGGGGTCCAGGCGGGGGTCGGTTCGGGTGGTCATGGGATTCTCCTGAGGCGATCAATGCAGGCCAAGGTAGGCTGCGGTCAAGTTGGGGTCGCGGCGGGCGTCGGCGGCGCTGCCGCTCCAGACGGTGCGGCCCGACTCGAGCACGCACACGTCGTCGGCCACGTTGAGCACGCGCTCGGTGTTCTGCTCGACCAGCAGCACGGTCATGCCCTCGTCGCGCAGTTTCAGCAGCGCCTGATAGCACAGGTCGATGACCTTGGGCATCAGGCCCAGCGAGAGTTCGTCGATCATGATGAGGCGCGGGCGCGCCATCAGCGCGCGGCCGATGGCCAGCATCTGCTGCTCGCCGCCGGAGAGGTTGCCGGCCAGCGAATCGAGGCGCTCGCCCAGGCGTGGGAACATGGCCAGCACGCGGTCGCGGTCGTGGCTGAAAACGCGTGCGGGCTGTATCAGGCCGCCCACGCGCAGGTTGTCCTGCACCGTGAGGTCCTTGAACAGGCGCCGACCCTCGGGCGAGATCGCGATGCCGCGGCGCACGCGCTCGGTGGGCGGCAGCGCGCCGATGTCCTGGCCGTCGAACAGCAGGGTGCCGGCCTGGCGCTGCACGTGGCCGGCCACGCACATCAGCGTGGACGACTTGCCCGCGCCGTTGGCGCCGATCAGCCCAGTGATGGTGCCCGGGCGCAGCGTGAGCGACAGTTCGTGCACGGCCTGGAAGGGGCCGTAGCCGCATGAAAGGTGTTGCAGTTCAAGCATGGGCGGCTCCTTCTTCCTCCTGTGGCTGCGCCGCGCCGTCGCCCAGGTAGGCGGCCCGCACCACCGGGTCGGCCATCACCGCGCGCGGTTCACCTTCGCCGATCTTGCGGCCGTTGTCCAGCACCACCAGGCGGTGGCAGATGCGCATGACCTCGCCCAGGTTGTGCTCGATCAGCACCACGGTCATGCCCAGGCGGTTGATGTCGGCAATGGTGTCGGCCAGCTCGCGCGCTTCCCGGGAATTGAGGCCGGCCAACGGCTCGTCGAGCAGCAGCAGGCGCGGGTGCAGCGCCAGCGCGCGCGCCATCTCCAGGCGCTTGAGCACGCCCAGCGGCTGGATCGCGGGCGGCTGGTCGGCGTAGCGGGCGATGTCCACGCGCTCCAGCATCTGGCGCGCCACCTCCAGCTCGCGGCCGCGCGCCACGTGCAGCAGCGAGCGCCAGGGCGCGGCGGTCTTGGCGCCGCCGGCGGCCAGCGCCACGTTGTCGATCACCGAGATCTCGCGCAGGGGCTTGACCAGTTGCTGCGACAGTGAGAGCCCGCGCCGGATGCGCTGGTGTATCGGCAGCTCGTTGAGCGCATCGCCGTCGAGCCGCACGCGGCCCAGCGCGGGGCGCACCACGCCGGTGATGGCGCGCAGCATGGTGGTCTTGCCGGCGCCGTTGGGGCCGATCAGGCCCAGCAGTTCGCCTTCGCGCACGTCGAAGGACACGTCGTCGATGGCGGTCAGGCCGCCGAAGCGCACCGTCACGCCTTGCACCTGCAGCAGCGCCGTCCGGGTGGGCGCGTTCATGGCCGGCCTCCGTTGCGCGACACCGGGTTGAAGAAGCGCCTGGCCAGCGCGGCCATGCCGCCGGGCGAGAAGCGCATCATCAGGAACAGCAGGCCGCCGTAGACCAGCAGCTTGTAATCGCCGATGAACTGGAACCAGGCCGGCAGCGCCGACAGCACGGCCGCGGCGATGACCACGCCCGTGACCGAGCCGATGCCGCCGACCACCACCATGGAGAGCACCGTGATCGACTCGACGAAGCCGAAGCTGTCGGGCCCGATGAACTGGAAGTGGTGGGCGTACATCGCGCCCGAGAGGCCCGCCAGCGCCGTGCCCAGCGCGAAGGCCGTGAGCTTGTAGCGCGGCACGTCGATGCCGAGCACGCGCATGGTGTCTTCGTCCTCGGCGATGCCGTTGAACACCCGGCCCATCCAGGCGCGGCGGATGTAGATGCACAGCGCCGCCACCAGCGCGCAGGCCAGCAGCGCGAGCAGCATGAAGCCGAGCTTGCCGAAGCCATGGTCGGGGATGGCCGAGACGCCGAGCTCGCCGCCCAGCGCGTCCTGCTGGCGCACCACGCCCACGAACAGGAAGCCCACGCCCATGGTGGTGATGGCCAGGAAGTCGGCCCGCACGCGCAGCGAGGCCAGGCCCACGACGGCGCCGATGGCGCCGGCCAGCAGCATGGCCAGCGGCAGCGTGGCCAGGAAGGGCAGGCCCGCCTTGCCCAGCAGCGCCGACACGTAGGCGCCGATGCCGAGGAAGGCCGCGTGGCCCAGGCTGATCTGGCCGCAAAAGCCCGTGATCAGGTTCAGCGAGAGCGCGAACATCACGCTGATCGCCATGGTGGTGACGAGGGAGATTTCGTAGTTCATGCGGATCTCCGGTCAGCGGCGGGCGAACAGGCCCTGCGGGCGCACCATCAGCACCGCGATCAGGAAGGCGAAGGCGATGGCATTGCGGTCGAGCAGCGAACCCAGGTAGATGGTGCCGAACGACTCCACCACGCCCAGCACCAGCGCGGCCGCGAGCGTGCCGGGCACCGAGCCCAGGCCGCCGAGCACGATGATGGCCAGCGCCTTGTACGAAGGCACGCTGCCCATGGTCGGCTCCACCAGGTTGTTGAGCAGCGCCACCCACACCCCGGCGAAGCCGGCCAGCGCCGAGCCGACGAAGAAGTTGATGTCGCGCACGCGCTTGAGCGAGATGCCGAACGACTCGGCCATCTGCGGGTCGGACACCGTGGCCTGGCAGGCCACGCCGACGCGGGTGCGCGACTGCAGCCAGGCCAGCGCGCCGATGATGGCCACCGCGCCCGCCATCATCAGCAGCTCGGCCTGCTTGAAGCGCAGGCCGCCGAACAAGGTGACCTGCCCCTGCAGCGGCGTTTCGGTGAACGACATGCCCTGCGCGCCGAAGACGATGCGGAAGGTTTCCTCGGCCGCGATGAACAGGCCGATGGAGGCAATCAGCGCCACGAAGGGCGGCTGGTCCAGCAGCGGCTGGTAGGCCAGGCGGTACATGGCAACGCCGGCCACGCCCGCGACCAGCGCCGCGCAGGCGAAGGCCAGCAGCAGGCTGCCGCTGGCGTTGCACACCAGCACGCCCACGTAGGCGCCCAGCGTGAACAGCGCGGCGTGGGCCACGTGCAGGATGCGCAGCAGCCCATAGACCAGGGTCAGCCCCAGCGCGATCAGCGCATAGATGCTGCCCTGAACCAGGCCCTGGGCGACGAGTTCGAGCGCCAGCATGGCCGAGCTGTCTTACTTCGCCTTGCTGGGCGGGGCCAGCAGCACGGGATCGCTGATGATGGAGTGGCGGCGGAACGCCTTGTCCTTCACGATCTGGATCTGAAGGTCCTTCTGAACCTCGTGCAGGTCGTTGAAGGCCAGCTTGCCGATGGGCGTGTCGTAGCTGCCGGCGGCCAGCGCGTCGCGCAGCGCCTCGCCGCCCTTGCCACCGGTCTTCCTCAGGCCCTCGACCAGCACCGAGACGGCGGTGAAGGACGAGGCGGCGACCATGTCGGCGCCCGCGCCCGTGGCCTGGCGGTAGTCGGCCAGGAAGGCCTTGGTGGTCGGCGCGTCGGAGTCGCGGTCCAGCGAGGTCGTCACCAGCGTGCCTTCGGACGCCGCGCCGGCGATCTCGATGAACTTGTCGGAGTCGTAGCCCTCCTGGCCGATGATGGGCGCGGTGATGCCGGCGGCGCGCAACTGGCTCACCAGCGGGCCGGCGTTGAAGAAGTAGCCCGAGGCGTAGATGACCTCGGGGTTGTCGGCCTTGACCTTGCTCACCAGCGGGCCGAACTGGCGGTCGGCCATGCCGTACTCGTATTCGCTGACGATGTTCAGGCCCAGCTTGGGCGCGGCTTCCTTGAAGCCGGCGGCCAGCGCCTGGCCGAAGTCGTTCTTCACGGTGATCAGCGCGACCTTCTGCTTGCCCAGGTTCTGCACCAGCTTGGCGCCGCCACGGCCCTGCACCTCGCCCATGGCCGAGACGCGGAACATGTAATTGCCCGCCAGCGTGATGTCGGGGTGGATCGCGTAGGCCACCACGTAGGGCACCTGGCCGCGCTGGAAGATGGACGCGGCCGCGCGGGTGGAGCCCGAGTACGAGCCCGAAACGGCGGCCACGACCTTGTCCCGCTCGACCAGCTTGGTCGCCACCGGCACGGCTTCCTTGGCCGTGGCCTGGTCGTCGTAGACCACCAGTTCGAGCTTCTGGCCGGCCACGCCGCCCTTGGCGTTGGCCTGCTCGATGGCGAGCTTGGCGCCGTCCAGCGCCGACTTGCCGTCGGCGGCGGCGAAACCGGTCAGCGGCACGTTGAAGCCGACCTTGATCTGGGCCCAGGCGGCCCCCGTGGGCAGCGCCAGTGCGGCGGCGGTGACAATCAGGCCCGGAATGCGGTATGGCAGGAAGTTCATCTGAGGCTCCTTACGAGTGGAAACAAGGAATCAAGGAATCGACACGACTTGACAGTCGGCCTGCGTGGCTTGTACATATACAAATTCCTGGAAATTCATTGAAGTTGTATAGACAATTACGTGGAAACAGACTTTAAAACCCTCGGGAGCAGGCGTCAATGACGGGTAAACCCTATGAACGGCCACGGGACACCAGGCCCGCCTTCCAGCGCATCAAGGCGCACGTGCTGGACCGGATCCATGCGGGCGTGTGGAAGGAGGGCGATGCCATCCCGGCCGAGGAAGCGCTGGCGCGCGAGTTCGGCGTCTCGCGCATGACGGTCAACCGCGCCATCCGCG
>CAZFOT010000263.1:0-4942 GCA_964520365.1 uncultured Hydrogenophaga sp. | reverse complement strand
TTTCCTGCAGCAGCTCGCGGCTGACGTTGAGCGGCAGGTCGGCCGAATCGACCACGCCCTTGACCCAGCGCAGGTACGAGGGCATGAGCGCCTCGGCCTCGTCCATGATGAACACGCGCTTGACGTAGAGCTTGATGCCGGCCTTGCGGTCGCGGTTCCAGAGGTCCATCGGCGCCTTGGCCGGGATGTAGAGCAACTGCGTGTACTCGGTGCTGCCTTCCACGCGGTTGTGGCTCCAGGCCAGCGGGGCGTCCTGGTCGTAGCTGATGTTCCTGTAGAACTCGGCGTACTGCTCGTCGCTCACGTCCTTCTTCGGGCGCGCCCACAGCGCGTTGGCGGAGTTGACCGCCTCCCAGGCGTCCTGGCGCACGTACTCGCTTTTCTCGGCGTCCCACTCCTCCTTCTGCATCAGGATGGGCAGGCTGATGTGGTCGGAGTATTTGCCGATGATCTGCTTGAGCTTCCAGTGGCCCAGGTACTCGGTCTTGTCCTCGCGCAGGTGCAGGATCACGCTGGTGCCGCGCGCGGCGCGCTCGATGTTCTCGACCTCGAAGTCGCCGGAACCCCCGCTGATCCAGCGCACGCCCTCGGCCGCCGGCAGGCCCGCGCGGCGGCTTTCCACCACGATCCGGTCGGCCACGATGAAGCCCGAATAAAAGCCCACGCCGAACTGGCCGATCAGTTGCGCGTCCTGCTTCTGGTCGCCGCTCAGGCGGCTCACGAAGTCCTTGGTGCCGCTCTTGGCGATGGTGCCCAGGTGCTCCACCGCTTCGGCCAGGCTCATGCCGATGCCGTTGTCGGTGATGGTGATGGTCCTGGCCTCCTTGTCGAAGGCCACGCGCACCTCCAGGTTCGGCGCGTCCTCGAACAGCGCGCTGTCGTTCAGCGCCTCGAAACGCAGCTTGTCGCAGGCGTCCGACGCGTTGGAGACCAGCTCGCGCAGGAAGATGTCGGGGTTGGAATACAGCGAATGGGTGACGAGATGCAGCAGTTGCGCGACCTCGGCCTGGAAGGACAGGGTTTGTTTGCTCATGGGACCACGATGGGAAAGGAAGACAAGACGCCGCCCGGGGAGGCGGGCGGCGCCACGGCGTTCGGCATTTGAGGCCGGCCGGCCGATTTTCAAGGGTAGCCAGCGGGGTCTGTGATCAGTCGGC
Source organism: uncultured Hydrogenophaga sp. (assembly GCA_964520365.1). GTDB lineage: Bacteria > Pseudomonadota > Gammaproteobacteria > Burkholderiales > Burkholderiaceae_C > Hydrogenophaga. The sequence goes on along the minus strand of CAZFOT010000263.1, from coordinate 3,785 downwards.
CGCGGTCTCGGCGACCGGGCGCAGCCACTGCAGCAGTTGCTGCGCCACGCCGGGGCTGGACAGCAGGTCCAGGTGCCCGGTGCGCCAGGCGGTGTGCTGGCTGCCGCGGGCGAACACGAGCCGGCGGCGCGGGTCGTCGTGCCGGCCCAGCGCGCTGTTCAAGGGCACTAGGCCGTCGCCCGTGAGGCGGTCCGCCAGCAGGCCGCGCTGCCCCGCCAGCGTGGCGGCCACGGCGAAGCAGGCCACGCCCTCGGGCAGGGACAGCGGCATGCGGTGGTCTGCAGACGGCGCGAAACGGTCGCGGCCCTGCCAGTCGGCGTCCTGCACGTGGCCGTGGCGCAGGTCGGTGATGCCCGCGCTGCGCAACCGGCCCAGGCGCGCAAACGGCGCGGTGAACGGCGTGGCGGCCAGCAGCAGGTCCACCCCATGGCCGGCGCGTTCCAGCGGCGCGCCGTGGTGCGGCGTGCCCAGGAACACCAGCTCGCGCAGCAGGCCCGGCCATTGCAGCCCCGCCTCGCGCGCCACTTGCACGGCCGAGCGCAGCACCAGCCCGCCCATGCTGTGGCCCAGCAGGGTGATGCGCTGCAGCGGCACCGGCCAGGCCGCCACCAGCCGCTCCAGTTGCCGCGCCAGTTCGCGGCCGTTGGTGGAGGTGTGCAGGCCGCTGTTGTAGCGAAGGTAGACCGGCGTGCAGCCCAGCGCCTGCGCCAGGCACTCGCCATGGTCGTGCCCGGCGCGGCGCCACTGCGCGTCGTTCATGCACAGGCCGTGCACCAGCACCAGCAGATGCGGGCTGGCATTACCGAGCTGGGTCTTCAGCGCACTGGGCTCCAGCGATAGGGCCTGCCCGCCCTGGCGCAGTTCCATCGGCTGGGCCAGCGGGTTGCCCATGGCGAGCAATCTGTCGCCCAGCACGCCGTTGAGCGCCGCCAGCACCGCCTCGCGCGCGGGCGACGACTCGGGGTGCTCGGCCGGGTCGTCCAGCAGCGGCAGCAATGCGCCCATCACCGCGTCCGTGGCATGGCCCGCCAGCTGGGCCACCCCGCGCACGCCCTGGTAGACGCGCCCGGTCAGCCCGCCGGTCCGCTCGGGCAGCGCCCCGCCGGACAGGCCCAGCCGCTGCCGCACCGACTGGTGCACCCCCTCGGTGATGCCGATGACGCCCTCGGTGGCCTGCACGGCCAACTGGGCGGCGGCGCGCAGGTCGGACGGGCGGATGTGGCGCAGCACGGCGCGGGGGAATCTGGGGAGCGTGATGGTGGCCATGGGGCATTGTGGGTGCCCGGTGGCGTCCGCAATGGGGGAAGCGCTCTATCGAGGCGGCCCCCTCAGAAGCGTTCGTCGGCCCCCAGATACCGCCACTGCCCCAGCGGCAGATTGCCCAGCACCACCCTTCCGATGCGAATGCGCTTCAAGCCCACCACGTGCAGGCCCACCTGTTCGCACATGCGGCGGATCTGGCGCTTTTTGCCTTCCTTGAGCACGAAGCGCAGTTGCTCGGGGTTCTGCCAGTCCACCTGGGCGGGCTCAAGGGCCTGGCCGTCCAGGCTCAGGCCGTGGCGCAGCAGCCCCAGCTTGTCGGGCGGGAAGACGGACTGCACGTCCTGCGTGACCAGGTCCGGCCCCTGCGGGCCGTTCGGCGCCCAGTGCACGCGCACCAGGTATTCCTTTTCCACGCCGCTGCGCTCGCCGATGAGCAAACGCGCGATGCGGCCATCCTGCGAGAGTACGAGCAGGCCGGTGGAATCGATGTCGAGCCGGCCGCAGGGCGCCAGGCCGCGCGTGTGCTCGGGCGCGAAGCGGCGGCCGTCGCCGGGGGTCCTGGCGTCGCCGCGCCACTGGCTGGGCGCGCCGATCAGGGTGGCGGCGGCTTCGTGGCCGTCTTCGGGCTGGCCGCTCACGTAGCCCACCGGCTTGTGCAGCAGGATGGTGACCTGCCCGGCCTGCTGGTGGCGGGCCTGGGGCAAAACCTCGATCCGCGCGTCGGGCGCCACGGGCTGGCCCATGAGCGCGGGCTGGCCATTGACCAGCACCCAGCCGCGCGCGATCCAGGCGTCGGCCTCGCGGCGCGAGCACAGGCCCAATTCGGCCATGCGCTTGTTCAGTCGCACCTCGCCATGGACGTTGCCGACGCGGGCGAGGTCCGGCCGGTGGGGCGGGACAGGGCGGGGCGCTGCGGCCGCCTTCGGGCGCGGACGCTCGTCCATGGGCCGATCACGGCCTGGTACGCGGTCGCTCGCAGGCTTGGGCGCCGACGCCGAAACGGGCTTGGCCCGCGCCGGGCCGGGCGGGCGCACCGGGGCGCGGCGCGGCGCGAACGGGTCGGCCGCGGGTTTCTTGGTCGCGCCCGGGTTGAGCTTGAGCGTGCCGGATTTCTTGTCTGTGGCCATGGGGGGATCATCCCACGCCAGTGGTCGGTCCGGCGCCGCAGGGCCCTCACCGCAAGAAGCCTTGCGGCGCACCAGGCCCCCGGAGGATTGGGCGTCGAATGCGGGAATACCACGACCTGAATTGTCGTTGAAACGACATAAAAATGCCAATTACTGCGGGATGATCCGGCCTCCCCCGGGCCAAACGGCCTTGGCCATCGAGGAGACACCCATGCAGCACCCCCCATCCCGCATCGCCCGGCGCCAGGTCCTGGCCGCCGCCATCAGCCTGCCCTGGCTGGGCATGGGCCGCGCCCGCGCGCAGGAAGGCGCGCTCAGGATCGCGCAGTCCACCGCGCTCACCGGTCCGCTGGCCGATCTGGGCTCGGCCATGCACCAGGGTGCCAAGGCCGCGTTCGCCGCCATCAACGCGCGCGGCGGCGTGCACGGCCGCGCCATCGAACTGCTCACGCGGGACGATGCCTACGACGTGCCCAAGGCCCTGGCCAACGTGGACCAGTTCCTGGCCGACCGCGGCACCTTCGCGCTGTTCAACTGCATGGGCACGCCCATGATCGAGGCCATGCTGCCCAAGGTGGTCGACAGCGGCATCCCGTTCTTCGCGCCGTTCACGGGCGCGCTGCTGAGCCGCCCCCAGGGCGCGCGCAACGTGTTCAACATCCGCGCGAGCTATGCCGACGAGGCCGAGAAGCTGGTGCAGCACCTGTCCACCATCGGCATCCGGCGCCTGGGCGTGGTCTACCAGAACAATGCCTTCGGCAAGGAAGTATTCGCCGCCGCCAAGCGGTCCATGGACCGGCTCAAGCTGGCCGATGCGGTCACCGCCACGGTGGAGAACAACGCCTCGGATGCGGGCGCGGCCGCCGACCGGCTCGCGCAGGGCAACCCGGAAGCCCTCGTGATCGGCCTGGCGGGCAAGCCCACGGTGGAATTCGTCAAGGCTTTCCGCGCGCTGCGGCGCGGCGTGACGCTGTATGCGCTGTCGGTGATGGGCACCCCGGCCACCGTGGCGGCGCTGGGCGAGGACGCCATGGGCATGGCGATTTCGCAGGTGGTCCCCCTGCCCACCAATGCGGTCATGCCGGTGGTGCGCGATTTCCAGAAAGCCTGGAAGGCATCGGGCGCCACGGCGGAGCCCTCGCACCTGGCGCTGGAGGGCTACATCAACGCCCGCGTGTTCGCCGAGGCCCTGCAGCGCGCCGGACGCAACCCCACGCGCGCGGCCTTCATCGACGCGACCTGGAACATCAAGAAATGGGACCTGGGCGGCTTCGAGATCAACGCCAGCACGCCGGACCGCAACGCCTCGCGCTTCGTGGAGCTGACGCTGGTGGGGCGCCACGGGCGGTTTATACGGTGAACTCCCCCCTGCGCCGCTGACGCGGCTTCCCCCCT
>CAZFOT010000262.1:0-4950 GCA_964520365.1 uncultured Hydrogenophaga sp. | reverse complement strand
AGGGGGCGATGCGAGTGGCCCGGCAAAGCCGGTTCCACCGCATCCTTGATTCAAATGCACGTCGCGCCGGAGAGGATGTTTTGTCCAGAACAGCGCGGAACCGGCTTTGCCGGGCCGCTGCTGTTGCCCCCTTGAGGGGGTGACGCGCCGCAGGCGCGGCGCGGGGGTGGTCAAACCTGCCGGTTGCGCGCCAGCGGCGGGTTCTGCGAGAAGTAGCGCACGATGCCGCGCAGCAGGGCTTCGGCCAGGGCGTTCTGGTATTTCGGGTCGCGCAGGCGCTTTTCTTCGTCGGGGTTGCTGATGAAGGCGGTTTCCACCAGCACGCTGGGAATGTCGGGCGCGCGCAGCACCGCGAAATTGGCCTGCTCGACGCGCGGCTTGTGCAGCTTGCCGATGCGGCCGACCTCGCCCAGCATGGAGGCGCCGAGCTTGAGGCTGTCGTTGATCTGCGCGGTGGTGCTCATGTCGAGCAGGGCGCGCTGCAGGGTGGCGTCCTTGGCCTTCACGTTCAGGCCGCCCACCAGGTCGGAGGCGTTCTCCTTGTCGGCCATCCAGCGCGCCGCCGCGCTGCTGGCGCCGCGGGTGCTCAGCGCATACACGCTGGCGCCTTGCGGCCGGGGCGTGTAGAACGCGTCGGCGTGCAGGCTGATCATGAGGTCGGCCTGCACCCGTTGCGCCTTTTGCACCCGCACCTGCAGGGGAACGAAGAAGTCGGCGTCACGCGTCATGTAGGCGCGCATCGGGTTGCCGTTCACGCGGGTGGCGTTGATGCGGTCGCGCAGCCGGCGCGCGATGGCGAGCACCACGTCCTTTTCGCGCGTGCCGCCAGGACCCAAGGCGCCCGGGTCTTCGCCGCCGTGGCCGGGGTCCAGCGCCACCACGATCAGGCGATCGGTCTGGGTCTTGCGGACCGGCGTCTTGGATGCGCTGCCGCCGGATCTGGCCGCGGGCGCGGCGGCCACCTGGGGCGGGGCGACGGGTTTGCCGCCTTCCGCGCTCGCGCGTTCGCGCTGCGCGATCAGCGCGCCCAGCGGATCGTCGGCGGGATCGGCAGCGGCGTTCGCGCCGGGTGCGTCCATGCGCTGCGTTTCATGCCCGAGCAGGCGCGCGGCGCGCTCGCTGGCTCCATCGATCTCGCGCAGGCGCTGGCTGATGAGCTGTTCCAGCGGATCGGGCGGATCGACGGGGTAGAGGTCCAGCACCAGCCGGTGCTGGTAGGCCGCCACCGGCTGCAGGCTGAACACCTGGGGCTTGACGGGCAGTTTCAGATCCAGCACCAGCCGCACCACGTTGGGCGCGTTCTGCGCCACGCGCACGCGCGCGATGTTGGGGTCGTCCGACTTGACCTGCCCGACGAGTTCACGCAAACCCGGCAGCAGGTCGATGCCTTCGATGTCCACCGCCAGCCGGGGCGGGTCGCTCACGAAGAACTGGCGGGTCTGCAGTTCGCCATCGGACTCGATGGTCACACGGGTGTAGTCTTCGGCCGGCCAGACGCGAACCGCCACCACGCTGGCGCCGCGTGCGATCTCCTGCACGCCCAGCAGCAGCACCAGCGAGCCCGCGCGCAGCAGGCCGCGGCGGCTCAGAGCCAGCGGGGTGGCCGGAATCACTGCAAGGCCTCCAGCAACAGGCGGCCTTGGGGCGTGAGTGCCGTCGCGCTCACGCGCCGGGCTTCATCCGGTGGGTCGTCGGTCATATCGTTGGCGATGGGCGGATGCGCAAGGGATTCGTCGGGCTGGATGTCGATGCCGAGGTCCACCGCCGGCATGAAGCCGCCGGCCCGTTCAGGCCATTCCACGAGCTTGAGGCCCGGCGCGGCGAAAAGTTCGCGAAAGCCCGCGTCTTCCCACTCGCGCGGGTCGTTGAAGCGGTAGAAGTCGAAATGCCAGATCGACAGCGGCTCGCCCGCCGGCATCACGGGGCAGTCGATCGCGCTGTGGGGTTCAACGACCGCGTAGGTCGGGCTCTTGATGCGTCCGCGCACACCGAGCGCGCGCAGCAGGTGGCGCACGAAGGTGGTCTTGCCCGCGCCCAGGTCGCCTCGCAAGGCCAGCGTGGCGTGCGCGATCGCGGGGCTGAGGGCGAGCCGGCGGGCAAAGGCTTCGGTGTCTTGCTCACTGTCCCAGCGGCCCTGCCAGCGTTCGGCAGAGGACAGCGCGCCCGCAGGAGCCGGACCGGTTCCTACAATGGGCTTGTCATGAAAGTCGCTCTGGATGCCGCTCAACTCGTCTCGCAGATACAGGCCTGGGGCCAGGAGCTTGCATTTTCCCAAATTGGCGTGGCCGGTGTGGATTTGTCGGCTGCCGAACCCGGTTTGAGCGCCTGGTTGTCGGCTGGATGTCACGGTGACATGGCCTACATGGCCTCGCACGGCATGAAACGCGCCCGCCCGGCCGATCTGGTGCCGGGTACGGTGAGCGTGGTCACGGCGCGCATGGACTACCTGCCACGCAATACCCCGGCCGACTGGCCGGCCCTGGAGCTGGCCCGGCTGGAGCGTCCGGGCGAGGCGGTGGTGTCGGTCTACGCCCGCGGCAGGGACTACCACAAGGTGATGCGCAACCGGCTGCAGAAACTGGCCGATCGCATCCAGCAGGCGGTGGGGCCGCTGGGCCACCGCGTGTTCACCGATTCCGCGCCGGTGCTCGAAGCCGAACTGGCCAGCCGCAGCGGCCAGGGCTGGCGCGGCAAGCACACGCTGGTGCTCAGCCGCGAAGGCGGCTCGATGTTCTTCCTGGGCGAGATCTACCTCGACATCGCCCTGCCGCCCAGCGAGCCGGTGACGGAGCACTGCGGCACCTGCAGCGCCTGCATCGACGTGTGCCCGACCCAGGCCATCGTGGGGCCGCGCAAGCTCGATGCGCGCCGCTGCATCAGCTACCTCACCATCGAGCACGCGGGCGCCATTCCCGAAGATCTGCGTCCGCTCATGGGCAACCGCATCTACGGCTGCGACGACTGCCAGCTCGTCTGCCCCTGGAACAAGTTCGCGCAGCGCAGCGCCTTGCCCGATTTCGACGAGCGCGAAGGCCTGAGCGGCGCCACGCTGGCCGGACTGTTCGCCTGGAGCGAAGCCGATTTCCTGCGGCGCACCGAGGGCAGCCCGATCCGCCGCATCGGGCACGAGCGCTGGCTGCGCAACATCGCGGTGGCGCTGGGCAATGCGCTGCGCGCAGGACACGGCAGCGACGCATTGCGCGCTTTGCGCACCCGCGAGGATCACCCCAGCGAACTCGTGCGCGAGCACGTGGCCTGGGCGCTGTCTCAAGGCGTGCGCTGAGTTCTCATACGCCGTCCACGTTGTCCTGCAGGCGGTCGAGCAGGGTGAGCAGGGTGGCGCGCTCGCCGTCGGAGAGGGCGGCCGCCATGGTTTTCTCGAAGCGCGCCCGGTGCAACTGCATCCTGCGCTGCAGTGCCTGGCCTTCGGCCGTCACGCTCACGCGCTGGCAGCGGCCATCGGCCGGATCGGGCGCGCTTTGCAACAGGCCGCGCTCGTGCAGCGCCTTGACGATGCGCGCGATCTGCGCCTTGTCGCGCCCCGAGTGCTGCACCAGGTCGCTCTGCGTGGCGCCGTCGTGTCGCATGAAGTAGCCCAGGCAGCGGACCTCCATCGGCCCCAGGCCTTCGCCGTCGTGGCGCATGGCTTCCTGCAGGTGACGCCGCAGGCCGTGCATGAGGGTGTGCAGGCGGTCCAGCACCTCGGTGTTCGCTTGTCTCGTCATCGGGGTTTGTTCATGTTGTTGACAGTATCATCCAATTAAGACATGATTGTTGTCATTATCAACCAAATGAAACCATGAACACAAACATTCCCAGTTCGCTGATCGTGGAGCGTGTGCGCCACGCCATCAAGGTGCGCCGGCTGCGGGTGCAGCGCATCGACCCGATCGGCGCGCACTTCCTGCGCGTCCGTTTTGCTGGCGAAGCCCTGCGCGACTTCGTGAGCGCCTCGTTCGACGACCACGCCAAGCTCATGCTGCCGGCCCAGCCTGGCCAGCCGCTGGTGCTGCCGGTGCCCGGCCCCGACGGCCTGGCGCTGCCGCCTGGTGCCGAAAAGCCGGCCATGCGCGACTACACGCCGCGCCACTTCGATGCCGCCGCCGGCACGCTCGACATCGAATTTTTGCTGCACGGCGACGGGCTGGCCTCGCGCTGGGCGCAGGCGGCAAGGCCGGGCGACGAAGTCGGCCTGGGCGGACCCCGTGGCTCGTTCGTGGTGCCCACGGGCTTCGACTGGCACCTGCTGGTGGGCGACGAGACCGCCATTCCGGCGATCGCGCGGCGGCTGGAAGAGCTGCCCGACACCGCGCAGGCCATCACCGTGATCGAGACCGGCGACGCGGGCGACCGCCGCGCATTCACCACCCGCGCGCGACTGCAGACGCATTGGCTGGCATCCGGCCCGGCCGACGCGCTCGCGCAGGCCGTGGCCGCGCTGAAGCTGCCGGCGGGTGAGGGCTTTGCCTGGGCCGCCGGCGAGGCCGCGAGCATGGCGGTGGTGCGCCAGGCGCTGGTGGACGGCCACGGCCTGGACAAGGCGCGCGTGCGCGCCTCGGCCTACTGGAAGCGCGGCAGCGCCGGCCACCACGAAACGCTGTGACGTATTGCCTGGTGCGTCAAGCCACGTAGCGCTGCCGCAGCTCGCGCTTGAGCAGCTTGCCGCTGGGGTTCTTGGGCAGGCTGTCGGTGAAAACCACGCGTTTCGGGCTCTTGAAGGCGGCCATGTGCTGGTTGCAGTGCGCGATCACCTCGGCCTCGGTGAGGGTCTGCCCGGCCTTGACCACGATCACCGCCGTCACCGCCTCGACCCACTTCGCATCGGGCAGGCCGATCACCGCCACCTCGCTCACGGCCGGCAGGCGGTAGACCATTTCCTCCACCTCGCGGCTGGCCACGTTCTCGCCGCCGGTCTTGATCATGTCCTTCTTGCGGTCGACCACCGTGATG
>CAZFOT010000261.1:0-4968 GCA_964520365.1 uncultured Hydrogenophaga sp. | reverse complement strand
GAATCGACGCCGCTCAGGTGCTTGCTCGCCACCGGCACGCCCAGCACCGGCACCACGGTCTTGGCGGCGATCATGCCCGGCAGGTGGGCCGCGCCGCCGGCGCCGGCGATGATGGCCTTGAGGCCCCGCCCCACGGCGCCCTCGGCATAGGCGAACATGTCGTCGGGCATGCGGTGCGCCGAGACCACGCGCGCCTCGCAGGCGACGCCGAAGTCCTTGAGGATCTGCACGGCGTGCTGCATGGTGTCCCAGTCGCTGCTGGAACCCATGACCACGCCCACTTGAATGGGGTTCATGGGGAGCCTTCTGCCAGTCCCGGCAAGGGGCCGGTGCGTGGAGCAGGCCTGGAGAGACGGCCCGGCTCCGGTAAAGTGTCGATTTTACGTTTCCGGTCCGAGCGGCCCCGCCCCGAGGGCCCGCTTCCGAATCCCAGCCATGATCAACGTCACCGTCGCCAACTTTGAAGCCGAGGTCATCGAAGCCTCGATGCACACCCCCGTGCTGGTGGATTTCTGGGCGCCCTGGTGCGGCCCATGCAAGGTCATCGGCCCGCTGCTGGAGAAGCTCGAGACCGACTACGGCGGGCGCTTCAAGCTGGTGAAGATCGACTCCGACCAGGAGCAGCAGTTGGCCGCGGCCTTCGGCATCCGCAGCATTCCCACCTGCGTGCTGCTGATGAACGGCCAGCCGGTGGACGGCTTCATGGGCGCCTTGCCAGAGGGCCAGCTCAAGGCTTTCCTCGACAAGCACCTGCCCAGCGAGGACGAACTGGCCGCGCTGGCCGAGGCCGACGAGGCGCAGCAACTGCTGGCCGAAGGCGACGAGGCGGACGCGGCCACCGCGCTGGAAAAGCTCGCCCAGGCCGTGGCCCAGGCGCCGGACAACGACGACCTGCGCTTCGAGCTGGCCCGGCAATCCATCAGCCATGGCCTGTTCGAGCAGGCGGCGCAGGTGCTCTCGCCCACGCTCACGCGCATCCCTGTGCCGCTGCGCTTCGAGGCGTTGTCGCAGTGGCTGCGCGCGCTGGAGTTCGTGGGCAGCGACCCGCGCGGCCAGTGGCCGCTGGAGAAGTTCGACCAACTGATCGGCCAGAACAAGCGCGATTTCGAGACCCGTTTCGCCAAGAGCCGCACCTTGATCGCCTTGGGCGAATGGCCCGCCGCGCTGGACGAACTGCTCGAAATCATCATGCGCGACAAGAAGTGGGACGACGAAGCGCCGCGCAAGACCTACGTCGCCCTGCTCGAACTCATGACGCCCCCCGCCCCCAAGACCGACCCGTCCGCGGCCGGCAAGAGCGCCGGCGGCATCGAGCTGGCCGGCAAGGCCGCCGTGCAGGAAGACCCGCAGGCCGAGCTGGTGTCGCGCTACCGGCGCAAGCTGAGCATGGCATTGAACTGACAAGGCGCACCCGCCGCCACCACCCGCCTCGGCACCCATGGACGCCCGATGGAAACCCAGCGTGACCGTGGCCGCGGTCATCGAGCGCGACGGCCGCTACCTGCTGATCGAGGAACACACGCCCGAGGGCCTGCGCCTGAACAACCCCGCCGGCCACCTCGACCCCGGCGAAAGCCCGGCCGAGGGTGTGGCGCGCGAGACGCTGGAGGAGACCGCGCACACGTTCGCGCCAACGGCGCTGGTGGGCGTGTACCTCTCGCGCTTCCAGCGTGCGGCCACCGGGGAGGACATCACCTACCTGCGCTTCGCCTTCCACGGCGAACTCGGTGAACGGGAACCGGGCCGCGCACTCGACACCGGCATCGTGCGCACGCTGTGGATGACGCCGGACGAGGTGCGCGCCAGCACCGAGCGGCACCGCAGCCCGCTGGTGCTGCGCTGCATCGAGGACCACATCGCCGGCCTGCGCTACCCGCTCGACCTGGTGGTGACCGATGCGTCCGTGGCGCACAGGTCCTAATCCATTCCCGACACCCGACCGCGCTGCTGCTTGACCTGCGAGCGCGTGGCCTTGCTTTCGAGCCGGCGTTGCCGCGATCCGAACGTGGGCCGGGTCGGCTTGCGCGCTTTCGGCACGCTGACCACGCTGTCGACCAGCGCCTGCAGGCGCTGCAGCGCCTCGGCCTTGTTCTGCTCCAGGCTGCGGCTGGTCTGGGCCTTGATGACCACCACGCCTTCGGTGGTGATGCGCTGGTCGCTCAATGCCAGCAATCGGGCCTTGACGGGTTCCGGCAGCGACGAGGCATGCACCGCGAAGCGCAGGTGCACCGCGTTGGACACCTTGTTCACGTTCTGGCCGCCCGCGCCCTGGGCGCGGATGGCGGTGAACTCGACTTCGGCGGGATCGATGCGGGTGGACATGATCGCGCCAGTGTGCCATGGCGTGCGCACCTGGCCGGGTCATGCATACCCGGCCAGGCCGTGCGTTTTATGACGCACGGGATAATCCCCCGCATGTCCGAGCCTCGCCTGCCCACCCCGCATTACCTCATCGACAAGTCCCGCCTGCTGCCCAACCTGGAGAAGATCGCCTGGCTGCGCGGCGCATCGGGCGCGAAGTCCCTGCTCGCGCTCAAGTGCTTCGCCACCTGGTCGGTGTTCGACTTCATGGCGCAATACATGGACGGCACCACCAGTTCCTCGCTGTACGAGGTGCGCCTGGGCAGGGAGAAGTTCCCTGGCGAGACGCACGCCTACTCGGTGGCCTGGGCCGAGCACGAGATCGGCGAGGTGGTCACCCACTGCGACAAGATCATCTTCAACACCCTGGGCCAGTTGCGCCGCTTCGACGCGGCTTCGCGCGCCAAGGTGCGCGGCCTGCGGGTGAACCCGGGCGTGAGCTCGTCGAGCTTCGACCTGGCCGACCCGGCGCGGCCGTTCTCGCGCCTGGGCGAGCACGACCCGGCAGCCATCGAGCGCGCGCTGGGCGAGACCGGCGGCATCAGCGGCTTCATGTTCCACAACAACTGCGAGAACGGCCGACTGGAGCGCTTCGACGAGATGCTCTCGCACATCGAGCAGCGCTTCGGCCACCTGATCCGCCGCATGGACTGGATCAGCCTGGGCGGCGGCATCGCCTTCACGCACCCCGACTACCCGCTGGCCGCTTTCGCCGAGCGCCTCAAGCGCTTCGCCGGCGAACACGGCGTGCAGGTCTACCTGGAACCCGGCGAGGCCGCAGTGGCCAACTCCACCACGCTGGAAGTGACCGTGCTCGACACGCTGCACAACGGCAAGGACCTGGCCATCGTGGACAGCTCGATCGAGGCCCACATGCTGGACCTGCTGGTGTACCGCTACGCCGGGCGCATCGAACCGAACACCGGCGAGCATGCCTGGATGGTGTGCGGCAAGTCCTGCCTGGCCGGCGACATCTTCGGCGAGTTCCGCTTCGCGCAGCCGCTGCAGGTGGGCGACCGCCTGTCGATCGAGGACGCGGCGGCCTACACCATGGTCAAGAAGAACTGGTTCAACGGCGTGAAGATGCCGGCCATCGCGGTGCGAGAACTCGACGGCAGCGTGCGCCGGGTGCGCGATTTCGGCTACGCCGACTTCGCCGCGGCACTGTCCTGATCCCCCAGCGACCAGGCTCCCGGTCCGTGGACGGGGCAGCCGGCCTTTCTCCAACCCACCTCCGACGAAAGGACTTCGACGACATGAAGCGCAACGTGCTCATCATCGGCGCCGGCGGCGTGGCTCACGTGGCGGCGCACAAGTGCGCGCAACACAACGACGTGCTGGGCGACATCCACATCGCTTCGCGCAAGATCGCCAAGTGCGAGGCGATCATCGCCAGCGTGCGCGACAAGGGCAGCCTCAAGGTGCCGGGCGTGCTGCAGGCCCACACGATAGACGCCATGGACAGCGCCGCCGTGGCCGCGCTGATCCGCCGCACGGGCGCGCAGATCGTCATCAACCTGGGCAGCGCCTTCGTGAACATGACAGTGCTCGAAGCCTGCATCACCGTGGGCGGCGTGGCCTACATGGACACGGCCATCCACGAGGATCCGCTGAAGATCTGCGAACCCGCGCCCTGGTACGCCAACCACGAGTGGAAGCGGCGCGAGCGCTGCGCCGCCGCCGGCGTGACGGCCGCGCTCGGCATCGGCTTCGACCCCGGCGTGGTCAACGCCTACGCGCGCCTGGCCGAGGACCGCTTTCTCGACACCATCCGCAGCGTGGACATCATCGACATCAACGCCGGCAGCCACGGCCGTTGGTTCGCGACCAACTTCGACCCCGAGGTCAACTTCCGCGAGTTCACCGGCACCGTGCTGTCGTGGCAGCAGGGCCGCTGGCAGGAAAACCGGATGTTCGAGCTCAGTCAGACCTGGGACCTGCCGGTGGTCGGTCCGCAGAAAGCCTATCTCACGGGCCACGACGAACTGCACTCGCTGGCCAGCCGCTACCCGCAGGCCGACCTGCGCTTCTGGATGGGCTTCGGCGAGCACTACATCAACGTCTTCACCGTGCTGCGCAACCTGGGCCTGCTGTCCGAGCAGCCCGTGAAGACCGCCGAGGGGCTCGAAGTGGTGCCGCTGAAGGTGGTCAAGGCCGTGCTGCCCGACCCGGCGAGCCTGGCGCCGACCTACACCGGCAAGACCTGCATCGGCGACCTCGTCAAGGGCACGAAGAACGGCCAGGACACCGAGGTCTTCATCTACAACGTGGCCGACCACGCCGAGGCCTACGCCGAGGTGGGCAGCCAGGGCATCTCGTACACCGCCGGCGTGCCGCCGGTGGCCGCGGCCCTGCTGATCGCCGACGGCACCTGGGACACCGGCACCATGGTCAACGTGGAGGAACTGGACCCGGCGCCGTTCCTGCGCCTGATGGACGGCATGGGCCTGCCCACGCGCGTGCGCGACGCCCAGGGCGACCGGCCATGGAATGGGTAGGGAACACCCCCTTGCGCCGCTGACGCGGCTTCCCCCCTCCCTGGCGCGCCCTTGGGGCGCTTGGAGGGGGGACGGCACCCTTGGGCCGGCGGAGCCGGACCTTCGGTGC
>CAZFOT010000260.1:0-4983 GCA_964520365.1 uncultured Hydrogenophaga sp. | reverse complement strand
CGTCGCCGGGCCGCGTCACGACCTGACACATGCCGGGTGGTCCGGGTGTGCGCGTGGATTCCCACGCCTACGCCAATTACTTCGTGCCACCGAACTACGACTCCATGATCGGCAAGATCATCGTGCATGGCGACACCCGGGAGCAGGCCTTGGCCCGCATGCGCACCGCGCTGGCCGAAACCGTGATCGAAGGCATCAAGACCAATGTTCCCCTGCACCGCGAGCTGATGGTGGACGCCAATTTCGTGACCGGTGGCACCAACATCCACTACCTCGAAGAATGGTTGTCGCAGCGTGAGCGGTAGGCTCCCCCCCGAAGCGCCTTCGGCGCCTCCCCCTCAAGGGGGCAACACCTGCGGCCCGGCGAAGCCGGTTCCGCGGTGTTCTGGATGGCTCGGCTTCTCTTTCTTGCGGGGTTGACCTGTGTCGTCTCTTTTCGAACTGGTTCTGTTGGTGCCCGAGGCGGCGGTGGACGAGGTGGGCGACGCGCTGGTGGCGCTGGACGCGCTCAGCGTGTCGGTGGAGGACGCCGATGCGATGACCGACGCCGAGCAGGCGCTGTTCGGCGAGCCCGGCATGCCGCCGCCCAAGGAAGGCTGGCAGCGCTCGCGCGTGGTGGCTTTGTTTCCGGCCGAAGCGGCGGCGCGCGAGGCCGCCACGCTGCTGGCGGCGCAGGACTTCTTCGAGGGTTGCCAGGTCTCGGGCGTGCAGGCCGTGCCCGAGCAGGACTGGGTGCGCCTGACGCAGTCCCAGTTCGACCCGGTCGAGATCACGCCGAGTTTCTGGATCGTGCCGAGCTGGCATGAGCCGCCGGCGGCCGCGCGGCAGGTGATCCGCCTCGATCCGGGCCTGGCCTTCGGCACCGGCACCCACCCGACCACCCGCATGTGCCTGCGCTGGATCGCGCAGCGCGGACAAACCGGGCGCCGCGTGCTCGACTACGGCTGCGGTTCCGGCATCCTGGCCATCGGCGCGGCCAGGTTCGGCGCTGCCGAGGTCGTCGCCGTGGACATCGATCCTGCGGCGGTGGCCGCGACCCGGCTCAACGCCGCCGCCAACCACGTGGCGCTGGAAGCCGGCCTGCCCGAACTGGCCGCAGGCGCCTTCGATCTGGTGCTGGCCAATATCCTTGCCACCCCGCTCAAGGTGCTGGCCCCCTTGCTCTGCGCCCACGTGCGCGAGGGTGGAGGCGAACTCGTGCTGGCGGGCATCCTGGCGCGCCAGGCAGGGGAACTGCGCGAGGCCTATGCTCCGTGGCTCTCGCTCGATGTCAGCGACGAGTTCGACGGCTGGATCCTCATGACCGCTGTGAAATAAAACACCCCCCGCGTCGCCTCCGGCGCCACCCCCCTTGAGGGGGGCGACACCAGCCGTCCGGCAAAGCCGGCCCGGCGGTGTCTCTGGGCTAGGGCCTGTTCACACTATTTTTCCAAGTGCGAACGGGTTGAAAACAGCGCCAATCTAGGCGCGCGACGACGGCCAGACCGGGCGTCTGGCCTAGGAGTGCAACGACGAGTGGCGCTGTTTTCACCCCGTTCCCTTCGGGTTGCGGCCAAAAAGGCCATGCGCCGCGTTGCGAAGCCTCGCCGGGCCACCGGCCCGTCTGCGTTTCGCGCCTTGCGCATGGCCTTTTTGATCCGCAACGCATCTTGGAAAAATAGTGTGAACAGGCCCTAGCACCGTTTCATGCGTTGCGGGTCGCGCGAAGCGGGGCGGGGGTGTTGTTTCACTTCATTGGTCGATCGGGAGGGGGCATGGCGACTGCAATAATTGGCGCATGAGTTACACCACTCGCTGTCCAGCTTGCGCGACGACGTTCCGGGTCGTTCCCGACCAGCTCAAGATATCCGATGGCTGGGTGCGGTGTGGCCATTGCGCCGATGTTTTCGACGCCACGCTGCACCTGGAGGCCTGGGCGCCGCCGGTGGCGGATGCCGCCGCGCAGCCGCCGTCACCGCCGGCCCGTGCGGCGGAAGCGGAACGAGGTCTCGCGGCCGACCCGCCTTCATCGTCCGTTGCGCCGGATACCGGTCCGCCACCGCTCGCGCGGGAGCCGCGCGCCGCCCTGGATGGCGAGCGCAATCCGAGACCGGAGGCCACCACGCGGCCGGCGCCCAGGGTCGCTCGGGCAAGGCCGGCCCCGGTGGCGAAAACGCCGCCACCGCCATCCGCTGCGCAGCGCCCCGCGCCGGACGAACCCGATTTCCTGGCGGAGCTTCAGCGTTTCGCCGCCAAGGCGGGCGCCGATGAACCGCCCAAGGCGGTCGGCGAGCCGCCCCATTTCAAGCTGAAGGGCTCGATGGTGGGTGCGAAGGAGGAGGAGGCTGTCGCGCCGGATGCGCCGGTCTCTCTGCCACCACCATCACCATCGCCGCCCGATGTCGAGGCGTCGGCGCCGGCCGCTCCTGCGGCGAAGGCTGTGGCGCCGCAGGTGCAGGAGCCCGTGGAAGAAGAGGCTGCATCGCTGCCGCCGGTCGAACCCGGGTTCGTTCAACTGGCGCGGCGGCGCGCCTACTGGCAGTCCCCCGGTATGCGTGCCTTGCTGACCGCGACGGTGGTCCTGCTCACGGGTTTGCTGTTCGCGCAATGGGCCTTGTTCGAGCGCAACCGCCTGGTCGCGTGGAAACCGGGTCTTCAACCCACGTTCCAGGCCGTGTGCGGCGTGCTCGGGTGTGCCCTGGAGCCGGTCCGGCGCATCGATGCGATCGTGATCGACAGCACGGCGCTGGTGCGCAGGCTGGGCAACTTCTACTCCTTCGACTTCGTGCTCAAGAACACCGCGTCCATCGGCGTGGCTGTGCCCGCGCTGGAACTCAGCCTGACCGACGCCAGCGACAGGGTGATCTCGCGGCGGGTGTTCCTGACCGAGGACATGCCCGCCGTGCCCGACGTGATCGCGGCGGGGCGCTCGCTCAATGTCGGTCTGCGGCTGTCCATCGCCGTTGGCGATGCCGTGCCCATGTCGGGCTACCGCGCACTGGTTTTTTATCCCTGACCCTGGAACATCCTCATGGCCATTCTTGTTTGCGGCTCTCTTGCGTTCGACACCATCATGACTTACGAGGGCCGGTTCGCCGAGCAGATACTGCCCAGCCAGTTGCACATCCTCAATGTGTCGTTCCTGGTGCCCGGGCTGCGGCGCGAGTATGGCGGTTGCGCCGGCAACATCGCCTACGGCTTGCGCCAGCTCGGTGCCACGGCGGTGCCGCTGGCGGCCATGGGCAGCGATGGCCAGGAATACCTGGAGCGGCTCGAGCGCCTGGGTGTCGACACCGCCCATGTGGCGCGTGTCGAAGACAGCTACACCGCGCAGGCCATGATCATGACCGATCGGGACAACAACCAGATCACCGCTTTCCACCCCGGCGCGATGTCCCACGCGCACGACAACCCCGTGCCTTCGCGCGCTGACATCGCCGTGGCCATCGTCGCGCCCGACGGCCGCGATGCGATGCTGGTTCATGCGCAGCAACTGCATGCGGCCGGCATTCCGTTCGTGTTCGATCCTGGCCAGGGCCTGCCCATGTTCAACGGCGAGGAACTGCGTCAGTTCATCGAGCTGGCCAGCTGGGTGGCCGTGAACGACTACGAAGCCAGGATGCTCACGGACCGGACCGGGCTCAGCCTGGAGGGCATTTCCGAAAAGGTCCGCGGGCTGGTGGTGACGCTGGGCGAGCAGGGTTGCGAAGTCTGGGAGCGCGGCCAGAAGGTGGTGGTGCCTGGCGTGGCGGCGACGGCCGTGCTGGACCCTACGGGTTGCGGCGACGCGTTCCGGGCAGCGCTGCTGCATGGCATCGAACAGGGTTGGCCGCTGCAGCGGTGCGCCGAACTGGGCAACCGCCTGGGTGCGCTGAAGATTGCCAGCCGAGGCGGGCAGAACTGGGAGAACACCCCCCTGCGCCGCTGACGCGGCTTCCCCCCTCCCTGGCGCGCCGCTTTGCGGCGCTTGGAGGGGGGACGGCATCTCGGGCCGGCGGAGCCGGACCCTTGATGCCCCTGGATCTTGCGCTGCTTCGCTCGTTGCGGGTTTTTCTCCCTCTCCCGCTTGCGGGAGAGGGTCGGGGTGAGGGTCTCGGAGCCTCTTTGTTTCATGGGTCGCGACGAAGCGAAACAAAAAAAAGCCCGGTGCTTTCGCACCGGGCCATTGCCCATCAAATGACGGGCTTCAGGGCTTGCTGGACGTCGGGAACGGCCAGGCAGCCTGAGGGTTCAGCTTGGTTTGTGCTGGAGGGGCCGCAGGGGCTGCCGGCTTCTTGGCCGGCTCAGCTTTTTTTGCGGGGGCTGCCTTTTTCACGGCAGCCTTCTTGGCCGGTGCAGCCTTTTTGGCGGGCGCAGCTTTTTTCGCTGGCGCCTTCTTGGCCGGTGCAGCCTTCTTCACGGCAGGCTTCTTCGCCGGTGCAGCTTTTTTCGCTGGCGCCTTCTTGGCCGGAGCCGCCTTCTTCACAACGGCCTTCTTGGCCGGCGCGGCCTTTTTGGCGGGCGCAGCTTTTTTCGCTGGTGCCTTCTTGGCCGGAGCTGCCTTCTTCACGGCAGGCTTCTTCGCCGGTGCGGCTTTTTTCGCTGGCGCTTTCTTGGCCGGAGCGGCCTTCTTCACGACAGCCTTCTTGGCCGGAGCGGCCTTTTTCGCCGGAGCGGCTTTCTTGGCCGGAGCGGCCTTCTTCACGGCGGCCTTTTTCGCCGGGGCGGCTTTCTTGGCCGGGGCTTTTTTCGCAGTTGCCATTATTTTCTCCTTGATCAAGTTGCAAAGAGCACTTCAAGAGGGCTTGGGCCCCTGAAGTGATTCAACGTCCTGGGGTCGGGTGGATGCATCCACGAAAGGCCCCAAGGCGCTGAATTCAGTGACAAAACCCCGCCCCTGGCGCCATCGCGCCGGGTGCAGGGTTTTGAATGTCGAAAGCACATGTGATGGTGGTTGACTGCAATCGGGCCCAGGCATCGGCAGGGTCAGTCCCAGGACAAGGCGCCGCCCGTCTGGTACTCGAT
>CAZFOT010000259.1:0-4989 GCA_964520365.1 uncultured Hydrogenophaga sp. | reverse complement strand
GGACGGCATCTCGGGCCGGCGGAGCCGGACCCTTGCTGCCCCTGGCTTTCGAGTTTCACACATGCGTTGCGGTCATGCTCCCTCTCCCGCTGCGGAGGGCGGGGTCAGGGTGCGCTGCCGCCGCTTCAACTTATACTGCTGCCCAGCGCCGATTTGTTCCGGATTGCGGGCGCTTTAAAAATGCCGCTAAAGGGGAGACTCCCGGTCTCGCACCTTGCGGCACCGGGATTTTCGTTTTTTGGCCCCTGCGGGGGCCGAGGTGCACCAACGTGATCGTCACGCCCCAGACACAGCGCTTCGACGAGCCGCTGCCGCTGCAAAGCGGCACGGTCCTGCCGGCCTACGAGCTGGTCTACGAGACCTACGGCACCCTCAATGCCGACCGTTCGAACGCGGTGCTCGTCTGCCACGCGCTCAATGCGTCGCACCACGTGGCCGGCTGGCACGCCGATGCCGGCGGCCAGCCGCTGGCGCGCAGCGAGGGCTGGTGGAACAACATGATTGGCCCGGGCAAGCCGGTCGACACGGAGCGCTACTTCGTCGTCAGCGTCAACAACCTGGGTTCGTGCTTCGGCAGCACCGGCCCGACCCACGTCAATCCGGCCACGGGCCAGCCCTGGGGGGCGGATTTCCCCGTGGTCACCGTGGAGGACTGGGTGCATGCGCAGGCGCGCCTGCTCGACGTGCTGGGCATCGACACGCTGGCGGCCGTGATGGGCGGCAGCCTGGGGGGCATGCAGACGCTTTCCTGGACGCTGCAATACCCCGGGCGCGTGCGCCACGCGGTGGTGGTGGCCAGCGCGCCCAACCTCACGGCCGAGAACATCGCCTTCAACGAAGTGGCGCGCCGGGCGATCGTGACCGATCCGGACTTTCGCGGCGGGCACTACCTGCGCGAAGGCACCCTGCCCCGGCGCGGGCTGCGCATCGCGCGCATGATCGGACACATCACCTACCTCAGCGACGATGTGATGAATGAGAAGTTCGGCCGCTCGCTGCGGCCGGACGACCTCGAGGCGGCAGTGCTGGGGTCCACCGTTGCTGCGGCCGAGTCGCCCCAAGGGGGCTCTGCCCATACGGGCTACCGCTACTCCACGCAGAACGTGGAGTTCCAGATCGAGAGCTACCTGCGCTACCAGGGTGACAAGTTCAGCGAGTACTTCGACGCCAACACCTACCTGCTGATCACGCGCGCGCTCGATTACTTCGATCCGGCACGCGATTTCGACGACGACCTGAGCGCCGCCCTGGCCCGTGCACGGGCGAAGTTCCTGCTCATCAGCTTCACCACCGATTGGCGCTTCTCGCCCGCGCGCAGCCGGGAAATCGTCAAGGCCTTGCTGGAGAACCGGCGCGAGGTCAGCTATTGCGAGATCGACGCACCCCACGGCCACGACGCCTTCCTGCTCGACGATCCACGCTACCACCAGGCGGTGCGCGCCTACTTCGACCGCACCGTGGGTGCGTCGCTGGCTGCGGAGGTGGCGCATGGCTGAGCACGACGTGATGGCATCGATCGCGCGCCTGGTGCCGCCGGGATCGCGCGTGCTCGACCTCGGCTGCGGCGACGGCGCGCTGATGGCGCACCTGCAGGCCACGCGCGACTGCACCGGCTACGGCGTGGAGATCGACGACGCCAAGGTGCTGGCCTGCCTGAAGCGCGGCGTCAACGTGCTGCAGCTCAATCTCGAGGACGGTCTCACCATGTTCGAGGACGACGCCTTCGACGTGGTGCTGCAGATCGACACGCTGCAGCATTTGCGCAACGCCGAGACCATGCTGCGCGAGACGGCACGGGTGGGCCGCATCGGCGTGGTGGCGTTTCCCAACTTCGCGCACTGGCCCAACCGGCTCGCGGTGCTGCAGGGCCGCATGCCCGTGACGCGGCGGCTGCCCTACCAGTGGTACGACACGCCCAACATCCGCGTGGGCACGCACGCGGACTTCGAGGTGCTGGCGCGCAGTTGCGGGCTCAGCATCGTGGACAGCTTCGGCCTGCACAACGGGCGGGAGGTGCGCAGGCTGCCCAACCTGATGGCCAGCACGGCGGTGTTCAAATTCATGGCATGAGGGGTGCCGAGGACTCCCCCCTGCGCCGCTTTGCGGCTTCCCCCCTCTCTTGCGCGCCGCTGCGCGGCGCTTGGAGGGGGGACGGCATCTCGGGCCGGCGGAGCCGGACCCTTGATGCCTCTGGATGAAGACACTTCGGTCGTTGCGGGTTTGGCTCCCTCTCCCTCTGGGAGAGGGCTGGGGTGAGGGCCGCCCCCCGGAGCGGTAGGCCCTTACCCGTTTTCCCGCTGCGCGTCGGCCGCGAAATCGCCTTCGGTGTCCTTGGTGGCGTCGAGCAGGCCGGGATAGATCTCGACGAGGGTGGCGCGGATCTGCGCCAGCGGCAGATCGTCGAAGCTGCCGCGTTCGTTGACGTATTCCATGTGCTGGTTGCCCGCCCGGTCGAACGGGTGGTAGAGCGAATCGTGCACGCCATCGAAGGCCAGCGGCAGCAGGCCGAACTTCTCGCACAGCTCGATGTTGAAGGCCGGCGTGGCCTTGCGCCAGGCGCCGTCCAGCCAGAGCTCGGTGTAGCCGTGCCAGGCGAACACGTCGGTCTGCATGGCGCGGCGCAGGCGTTCGGTGGAGAGGTGGTTCTTCACGTCGGCGAAGCCCAGGCGCGCCGGAATGCCCGCGGCGCGCGCCACCGCCGCCAGCGCCACCGCCTTGGGCACGCACCAGCCAATGCCCCGCCGCAAGGCGGTGCTGGCCCGCATGCCGGTGTCCGAGAGGTCGATCCGGTAAGGGTCGTAGCGCAGGCGGTCGCGCACCGCCAGGTAAAGCGAGACCGCGCGCTCGCGCGCCGTGTCGCCCACGGCGTGGGCTTGCGAAAAAGCCTTCACCTCGGGATGGTCGCTGTCGATGTACCGGGTGGCGCCTTCAACGGCGCCCGCGGGCGCGGGATGCAAGGTCTTCATGGATGGGGGTTGTAGCAGGTCCCGGCCGGTTCGGGCGGACGCACGCGCGACGCCGGCCTTGCGAACTTAGGTATTCAGGTCGCCGCCAAAGCCCTCGTTTGCGTGATCTTTGTGGACTTTATTGCGACTTCAGTCGGTGTCCCACTGGCCGATATTCCATGGACCAATCCGATTTACCGAGGAACGCCACCATGGACATGCGCAACGACGCCAATCACATCGCCCGCCACGACAGCGCGCGCGCCACCGCGCAGAAGGCCGCGGCCGAATTCCTGACCTTCCGTCTCGGGGCCGAGGAATACGGCATCGACATTCTGAGAGTGCAGGAGATCCGCTCGTACGAGGAGCCGACCCGCATCGCCAATGCGCCCTCCTTCATCAAGGGCGTTGTCAACCTGCGCGGCGTCATCGTGCCGGTGGTGGACCTGCGCATCAAGCTCGGCTGCGACAAGGTCGAATACAACGGCTTCACCGTGGTGATCGTGCTCAACGTGCACGGCCGCGTGGTGGGCGCGGTGGTGGACTCGGTCTCCGACGTGCTCGAACTCGCGGGCGACCTGATCAAGCCCGCGCCCGAGATGAACAGCGTGATCGACACCAGCTTCATCACCGGTATCGCCAGCGTGGGCGAACGCATGCTGATTCTCATGGACATCGAGGCGCTCATGTCCAGCGCCGACATGGGCCTGATGGACACCAGCCAGGTCCTGCAGTGACCCGCCGCGTTCCGCATCCCATTTCCGTGTTCGCATTTTTTTCGTATTTCCCTGTTGCCTGAAGGAGTCGGCATGAGCAAGCCTGTCACAAAAATCCCGTCCGTGGCGCGCCGCGTGGCCTTGTTGTCCGTGGCCCTGCTGGCGGGCGTGCTGATCGTGATCAGCACGGTCATGGCCCTGGTCGCCGAAGGGCGTTCGCGCGATCGCCAGGTGGAGTGGGTGGGCGACAAGGCGCGGTCGATCGCGGGCTCGATCGATGCCTTCGACGGCACGGCGCGCATGATGGCCGACCGGGCCTACCGGCCGTTCCGGCAGAAGTTCGCCGCCAAATTCGAGCTCGACGAAGAAGCCAACATGCTCAAGGGCTGGGGCATGCTGCTCAACAACGACTTCTCCGAGGTGGACAGCTTCCACGCGCAGAACGGGGGCGTGGCCACGATCTTCATGCGCAAGGGCGACGACTTCGAGCGCATCAGCACCTCGCTCAAGAAGGCCGATGGCGAGCGCGCCATGGGCACGATGCTGGGCCGCAACCATCCTGCCTATCCGCTGATGATCGAAGGCAAGACCTACACCGGGCGCGCGGTGCTGTTCGGCAAACCCTACATGACCCACTACGAGGCCGTGCAGGACGAAGGCGGCGCGGTGGTGGGCATCGTGTTCATCGGGTTCGACGTCACCGACTTCCAGGTTTCGCTGGACAAGCTGGTGGCCGAGGCGAAGTTCTACGAGACCGGCGGCACTTATGTCATCGACCCGGGCGCGTCCAACGCGGACGCGGTCTTCATCTCGCACCCCACCGCAGCCGGCAAGAAGGTGCTGGAGGTGAACCCGCAGGCCGACGCCTTCCTGAGCGAGCTGCGGACCTCCTCCAGCGGATTCGTGCGCAAGGGCGTTTCCCTGTTCGGCGCCGGCATGGCATCGCCCTGGGCCGTCAAACGCAACGCCGAGGCGAACGGCTGGTGGGTGGTGTCCGAAGTGTCCGACGACGAGGCCATGGCCACGCACTGGCAGACCATCTACGCTTTCTGGGCGCTGCTGGCCATGGCGACGGCTTTGCTGGGCGCGGGCCTGTACGCCCTCGTGCGCCGCAACGTCAGCCGCCCGCTGGGCGATCTCACGGTCGCGGTCACCACCGTGGCCCAGGGCGACCTTTCCCAGGCCTTCCGTTCCGACCGCAAGGATGAGGTCGGCGTGCTGGTGCGTGAGGTCGAGAACATGCGCCAGCGCTTCGTGGGCATCATCCGCGACCTGCGCAGCGCGACGGACAGCATCCACACGGCGTCGCAGGAGATTGCGTCGGGCAA
>CAZFOT010000258.1:1917-5058 GCA_964520365.1 uncultured Hydrogenophaga sp. | reverse complement strand
GTGCTGGCCACCATCCAGGTCGCCACGGCCATCATCACCGAGGCCACGCTGTCCTTCCTGGGCGTGGGCGCGCCGCCCACCTCGCCGTCGCTCGGGACCCTGATCCGGGTCGGGAACGACTACCTGTTCTCGGGCGAATGGTGGATCACCATCTTCCCGGGCGTGATGCTGGTGCTCATCGCACTCTCGGTCAATCTGCTGGGCGACTGGTTGCGCGACGCCCTCAATCCCCGCCTGCAGTAGTGCGACAGGACACACCGCGCTTTTCATCCCACCACGAATGAGCCTTCTACAAGTCAAAAATCTCGTCGTCGAGTTCCCAAGCCGCCGCGGCACTCTGCGCGCGCTCGACGACATTTCCTTCGATATCGCGCCGGGCGAAATCCTCGGCGTGGTCGGTGAATCCGGGGCCGGCAAGTCGCTCACGGGCGCGTCCATCATCGGACTGCTGGAACCTCCCGGGCGCGTGGCATCCGGTGAGATCCTGCTGCACGGGCAGCGCATCGACAACCTGCCCCACGAGGAGATGCGCAAGGTCCGCGGCCGCAAGATCGGCGCCATCTTCCAGGACCCGCTGACCTCCCTGAACCCGCTGTATTCGGTCGGCCGCCAATTGATCGAGACCATCACCACCCACCTGCCCGTGAACCAGGCGGAGGCGAGGCAGCGTGCGATCCAACTGCTCAAGGACACGGGCATCCCGGCCGCGGAGCAGCGCATCGACCACTACCCGCACCAGTTCTCGGGCGGCATGCGCCAGCGGGTGGTGATCGCGTTGGCCCTGGCGGCCGAGCCGCAGCTCATCGTGGCCGACGAACCCACCACGGCGCTGGACGTGTCGATCCAGGCCCAGATCATCACCTTGCTGAAAACCATCTGCAGGGACCGTGGCGCGGCCGTCATGCTCATCACCCACGACATGGGCGTCATCGCCGAGACCTGCGACCGTGTCGCCGTGATGTATGCCGGCCGCATCGCCGAGATCGGACCGGTGCACGAGGTCATCAACCACGCGGCGCATCCCTACACCTCGGGCCTGATGGCCTGCATCCCCGACATGGGCGAGGACCGCGACCGCCTGCACCAGATCGACGGTGCCATGCCCCGCCTCAACGCCATTCCCAAGGGCTGCGCCTACAACCCGCGCTGCGAGCGCGTGTTCGATCGCTGCCATGTGGAACGCCCCGACCTGGTGCCCGCCGGTGCGACCCGCGCGGCCTGCTGGCTGCATGCGGGTGCGGCGTCGGAGGTATTGGCATGAGCGCGGATCTGACGGAAAAGGCGGCTCCGCCACAAGATGTGCGGCGGCACGACCCCAGCGCGACCCTGGCGCAAAAGGGTCCTTCGTCCGAGGCGCCACTGGTGCGCGCCACCGACCTGGCCAAGACCTTCGATGTTTCGGCGCCCTGGCTGAACCGCGTGCTGGAGCGACAGCCGCGGCAGTTGCTGCGCGCGGTGGATGGCGTGTCGTTCGACATTCCGCGCGGGGAAACGCTGGCCCTGGTGGGCGAGTCGGGCTGCGGAAAGAGCACGGTGGCGCGCCTGCTCGTGGGCTTGTACGAGCCCACGCGCGGCGGCTTCGAGTTCGATGGCCAGGACGCGCACGCAGCGTTCAAGACGCCCGAGGGCCGCAAGCTGCGCCGGCGCATCCAGATGATCTTCCAGGACCCGTACGCGAGCCTGAACCCGCGCTGGCGGGTGGAAGACATCATCGGCGAGCCCTTGCGCGAACACGAGATCGAGACCGAGCCTGTGGCCTTGCGTGCGCGGGTGGACGCCTTGCTGCAGTCGGTGGGGCTTTCCCCGCTGGACCGTGTGAAGTATCCCCACCAGTTCTCCGGCGGGCAGCGCCAGCGCATTTCCATTGCCCGCGCGCTGGCCACGCAGCCCGAGTTCCTGGTGTGCGACGAGCCCACCTCGGCGCTCGACGTGAGCGTGCAGGCGCAGGTGCTCAACATCATGAAGGACCTGCAGCGCGAGCGGGGTCTGACCTATCTGTTCATCAGCCACAACCTGGCCGTGGTCCGCCATGTGAGCGACCAGGTCGGCGTGATGTACCTGGGCCGCCTGGTGGAACTCGCGCCGAAGCACACGCTGTTCGACAGCCCGCGCCACCCCTACACGCGCATGCTGCTCGACGCCATTCCCAAGATGCACGACACCGGCAAGGCGCGCACGCCGGTGTCGGGTGAAGTGCCCAATCCGCTGAACCCGCCGGATGGCTGCGCATTCAACCCCCGGTGCCCGCACGCCAACGACCGCTGCCGCAGCGAGCGGCCCAACCTGCTGGACCTCGGCGGCATCCGCATCGCGTGCCACGCGGTGGAGGAGGGCAGGGTATAGGACCCCCCCGCGCCGCGCTGCGCACGTCACCCCCCAGGGGGCAACAGCAGCGGCCCGGCGAAGCCGGTTCCGCGCTGTTCTGGAAAAGATCCTCGCCGGCGCAAGGTGCCTGATTCCAGGATGCCGCGGAACCGGCCCTGCCGGGCCGCAGGCATCGTCCCCCTTCAGGGGGAAGCCGCGTCAGCGGCGCAGGGGGGCGTGACCTGTGCGCAACGCGCACGGTCACGCATATCTTTTGCTCCGCAGGTTGTTCTTCATTTCCTTGAGCAGGGGCTGCAGCGTCGAGCCGCCGATGCGCAGCGCCAGGCAGGTGGCAACCACGTCGATCACCATCAGGTGCATCAGGCGCGAGGTCATCGGGCTGTAGCGGTCGTAGCCTTCCGGGTGGTCCGCCGCCAGATGGACGTGTCCGGTCTGGGCCAGGGGCGAGCCGCTCGCGGTGACGACGATCACCGTGGCGCCGTGCTTGCGCGCGATGTCGGCCGCGTCCATCAGGTCGCGCGTGCGCCCGGAGTTGGAGATGATCACCACGCAATCGCCCGGCCCGAGCAGCGAAGCGCTCATGACCTGCATGTGGCCGTCGCTGTAGGCGATGGCGTTGATGCCCAGGCGGAAGAACTTGTGCTGGGCGTCCTGGGCGACGATGCCGGAATTGCCCGCCCCGAAGAACTCGATCCGCCCGCGCTTCCGGTAGGTTGCCAGCAGTGCCTCCACGGCCTTTTCCACCGCGTGGGTCGATGCGTCGTTGCGGTACTTCAGGAATGCAGCCACGGTGTTGTCGATCACCAGCGGCACGCC
>CAZFOT010000258.1:0-1907 GCA_964520365.1 uncultured Hydrogenophaga sp. | reverse complement strand
CTCACCTTGTCGTCCACGTCCACGCTGCGGTGGATGAAGGGCACGCCCTCGCTCACCGTGCCGGCCAGCTTGAGCTTGAAGTCCGACAGGCCGTCGTAGCCCATGCTGCGGCAGAAGCGCACCACGGTGGGCTTGCTCACGTGGGCGCGGTCGGCCAGCTCGGACACGGGCAGGCTGGCGAAGCTGCGCGGATCGAGCAGCACGAGCTTGCCCACCCGTTGTTCGGCGGGGGCCAGCGAGGGCAGGGAGGCTTTGATGCGGTCGAGCATGGCGGGATGGTAATCGAGTTACGTAAAATGGTGAAACCTTCACACCCGACAAAGACGCAATGAACCAACTCGACGCCCTCAAACAGCTTACCACCGTGGTCGCCGACACCGGGGACTTCAACCAGATCGCGGCCTACGCGCCCCGCGATGCCACCACCAATCCTTCCCTGATCCTGAAGGCGGTGCAGAAACCGGAATACGCCCACCTGCTGAAAGACGCGGTGGCGCAATACGGCGCCCAGGGGCTGGACGAAACCATGAACCGCCTGCTGGTACGTTTTGGCTGCGAGATCCTGAAGCACATTCCCGGGCGCGTCTCGACCGAGGTGGACGCCCGCCTGAGCTTCGACACCGAAGCCACCGTGACGCGCGCGCGCCGCATCGTCGACCTGTACCAGGGCGAGGGCGTGCACGTGGACCGCGTGCTGATCAAGATCGCGTCCACCTGGGAGGGCATCCAGGCCGCGGCGCGGCTGGAGCGCGACGGCATCCGCACCAACCTCACGCTCCTGTTCTCGTTCGCGCAGGCCGTGGCCTGCGGTCAGGCAAAGGTGCAACTCATCTCGCCGTTCGTGGGCCGCATCTACGACTGGTACAAGAAGCAGGCCGGGACCGGTTGGGACGAGGCCGCGAACGCGGGCCCGAACGATCCGGGCGTGCGGTCGGTGCGCCAGATCTACCATTTCTACAAGAAGCACGGCATCCAGACCGAAGTGATGGGCGCGAGCTTCCGCAACGCGGGCCAGATCACGGCCCTGGCCGGTTGCGACCTGTTGACCATCAGTCCGGATCTGCTGGCGCAGCTCGCCGCCAGCGAGGCACCGCTGGCCAGGGTCCTCGACGCCGAAGCCGCAAAAGCGATGGACATCCCGTTCGCCACCCACGACGAAGCCAGCTTCCGTTTCGCCCTGAACGAAGACGCCATGGCCACCGAGAAACTGGCCGAAGGCATCCGCGCCTTCGTGGCCGACACCATCAAGCTCGAAGCGCTGATGAAGTAGGCCAGCACCAACCCAAGAAAAAGCCCCGCGAGGTGACTCGCGGGGCTTTTTCTTTGGGGGCGCCAGAACGCTCCTGAGACGCCGGCATGGCGCCTCAGGCAAGGAGCAATTACATGCCCATGCCGCCCATGTCGCCCATCCCACCCATGCCGCCGCCCGGCATGGCCGGTGCGTCGTCCTTCGGGGACTCGGCCACCATGGCTTCGGTGGTGAGCATCAGCGACGCCACCGAGGCGGCGTTCTGCAGGGCGGTGCGGGTGACCTTCGTGGGATCCAGGATGCCCATCTCGATCATGTCGCCATAGCTGTCGTTGGCGGCGTTGAAGCCGTAGTTGCCCTTGCCGGCCAGGATGGCATTGACCACCACGGACGGCTCGCCACCGGCGTTGGCCACGATCTCGCGCAGGGGTGCCTCGATGGCGCGCAGCACCAGCTTGATGCCGGCGTCCTGGTCGGCGTTGTCACCCTTGATGTCGCCAGCGGCCTGACGGGCGCGCAGCAGCGCCACGCCGCCACCGGCCACGATGCCTTCTTCCACGGCAGCGCGGGTGGCGTGCAGCGCGTCTTCCACGCGGGCCTTCTTTTCCTTCATTTCCACTTCGGTGGCAGCGCCGACCTTGATCACCGCCACGCCGCC
>CAZFOT010000257.1:0-5067 GCA_964520365.1 uncultured Hydrogenophaga sp. | reverse complement strand
CAGCGCGAACAGCGAGACGCGATTGCGCGTGAAGCCCCAGGCCCAGGACGCGAACAGCGTGGCCGTGAGCGTGAGGATCACCGCCGCGCCGACGATCACCGCCTCGCGCCGGCCCAGCGCCAGGCCCACCAGCACGATCACGCTGGCGGTGGCGAAAACGAGCTTCTGGATCAGTTGGTTGGCCTTGTCGGCCGCGGTCTGGCCGTAATCGCGGGTGATGGACACCTGCACCCCGTCCGGGATCACCGTGTTCTGCAACTGCGCCAGGCGCTCGGCGGCGCCGCGCGCCACGTCCACCGCGTTCTCGCCCGGCTTCTTGGTCACGGTGAGGGTCACGGCCGGGAAGGCCTGGCCCTGCCGCCCCGCGTGCTCGGCATCGGCCGCGCCCGGGGTGAACCAGACGTAGCGCTGCGGCAGTTGCGCGCCGGCCTCGACGCGCGCCACCTCGCGCAGGTAGATCGGGCGGCCCTCGCCTGCCCGGCCTGTGACGCCGACCACGATGTTGCCGACGTCCTGCTCGCTGCGCAGGAACTCGCCCGTTTCCACCGTGAGCATGCCCGGCTCGCCCGCCGCCGGCGCCGGGTTCACGACCGCGCCCGAGGGCATGGCCTGGTTGGCGGCCGCGATGGCGCCCTGCAGTGCCTGCACGCTCACGCCGCGCTCGCGCAGCCGGTTCGGCTCCAGCCACACGTGCACCGCCCGGCCCGGGCCGCCGATGGTGGCCACCTCGCGCGTGCCGGGCACGCGCTTGAGATCGGCCTCGACCGCGCGCGCCACGCGCTCCAGCTCGTGCGCGCTGTCGCCGTCGGGCGACCACAGCGTGGCCGCCAGCACCGGCACGTCGTCGATGCCCTTGGGCTTGACGATCGGCGCCATCACGCCCAGGCCTTGCGGCAGCCAGTCCTGGTTGGCGCCCAGCACGTCGTACAGGCGCACCAGCGCCTCGGTGCGCGGCACACCGACCTCGAACTGCACCGTCAGCACCGCCACGCCCGGGCGCGAGACCGAGAAGGTGTGCTCGATGCCCTGGATCTGCGCCAGCACCTGCTCGGCCGGCCGCGCCACCATCTGCGCCACGTCGGCGCTGGACGCGCCGGGGAAGGGAATGATGACGTTGGCCATGGTCACGTTGATCTGCGGCTCCTCCTCGCGCGGCGTGACCAGCACCGCGAACAGACCCAGCAGCAGCGCCACCAGCGCCAGCAGCGGCGTGATGGCGTTGGCCTGGAAGGCGCGCGCCACCGTGCCGGAGAAGCCGAGCTTCCCGGGGGGCGGCATGCGGTCGTCGATGGCGTTCATGGCGTTCGCGCGGGGAGGCGGTGCGGGTGGTTCATTGCGACGCGGGCCGCGCACCCGAAAGGCCGGCACGCACCGGGTCCAGTGCCACGCGGTCGCCCGCGCGCAGGCCGGCGAGCACCTCCACGCCGGCGTCGCCGTGGCGGACGCCGGCGCGCACCGCGCGCAGCACGAAGCCCTCGCCGCTGACCAGGTAGACGGCGGTGAGTTCACCGCGCCGCAGCAGCGCCGCTTCGGGCAGCATCAGCCGTTCGCGCGCGCCGCCGGGGGCATCGCCCGCGAAGCGCACGCGCACGCTGCGCCCCGGCACCTGATCGGCGCCATCGGCCTCGGCCAGGTCCAGCCGCCACTCCACCGTCTGCGACACGGCATCGGCTGCAGGCAGGCTGGCGCGGCGCACCGGCGCGACCCAGCGGCCGGATACCCCGGGCAGTTCCACTTCCACGCGCTGCGCGCTGCGCGCCAGCGGCTGCAGGGACGCCGGCACGTGCACCACCGCGCGGATGGGCTGGGGAGCGTAGACCGTGACCACCGGCGAGCCGGGCAAGGCCAGCGTGCCGGCCTCGGCATGGGTCTGCAGCACCCAGCCGGCATAGGGCGCCACCAGCCGGGTGAAGCCCTGCGCCAGCGCGGACTGCGCCTGCCCGGCGCGCGCGGCGGCCACGCCCGCCTCGGCGGCGCGCCATTGCGAGCGCGCCGTGTCCAGCGCGGCCTGTGCCACGAAACCCTGGGCATGCAACTCGCGGGTGCGCTCGAAATGGGCACGGGCGTTGGCCCGCTGCGCATCGGCCTGCGCGAAACCGGCCTGCGCCTGGGCCAGGCCGGCCTGGGTGGCGCGGTCGTCGATCACCGCCAGCACCTGCCCGGCCGCCACCCGGTCGCCGGCCTTCACACGCAACTCGGCGATGCGGCCGCTGGCCTGGGCCGAGAGCGTGCTCTGGCGCACCGCCTGCAGGCTGCCGTCGAGCACCAGGCCCGACCCCACCGCACGGGCCTCCAGCGCGATCACCGGCACCTGCACGCCCGCATGGGCCACCTGCGCCAGGCCACCCGCCCACACGAGCAGCCCCAGGAACAAAGCCCCGAGCCCGCGCGCAGGCGCGGCCATCAGGGTCGTGGCGAGGGAAGGTTTGGCGGGGGTCGGCATGCTGCGCTCCTATACGGCGGGCAGTATACATTTATACCCCTAGGAGTACAAGATCCCATCAATCGCAGGTCAACGGAAAACCCTCACCCCGGCCCTCTCCCGCAAGCGGGAAAGGGAACAAGACAGCAACGAGCGAGACAGCCCAAAAGCCAGGGGCACCGAGGGTCCGGCTCTGCCGGCCCAAGGGTGCCGTCCCCCCTCCAAGCGCCGCGCAGCGGCGCGCCAGAGAGGGAGGAAGCCGCGTCAGCGGCGCAGGGGGGGGCTCTCCACCTCCACCCTCACGCGCGGCGCCACCGCGCACAGCAGCTCATACGAGATCGTGCCCGCCGCCGCCGCCACCTCGTCCACCGGCAGCACCGCGCCGTGCGTGCTGCGCCCCCACAGCACCACCTCGGCCCCGGCGCCGCAGGCCTGGCCGGCGGCGTCCAGGGGCGAGAGGTCCACCGTGATCATGTCCATGCTCACCCGCCCCACCACGCGCGTGCGCACCCCTTCGACCAGCACCGGCGTGCCATTGGGCGCGTGGCGCGGGTAGCCGTCGGCGTAGCCGCAGGCCACCACGCCGACGCGCATGGGCCGCTCGGCCGTGAAGGTCGAGCCGTAGCCCACGGTGTCGCCAGCCTGGAGGCTTTGCACCGCGATCAGGCGGCTGCTCAGCGTCATGGCGGGCTGCAGGTTCCAGTCCGCCGCGGTGCGCCGCGGATGGTCGGGGGCGCTGCCATAGGTGGCGATGCCCGAGCGCACCCAGTCGGCCGCGAGCGTGTCGGCGGCCGGCTCGTCCGACCGGGTGCGCAGGCCGGTGGCCGCATGGCTCAGGATGGCCGCGCTGTTGCACAGCGAGCGCTCGCCCGGCAGGTCGGCGGTGGCGGCCTCGAAGGCAGCGAGCTGGTGCGCCACGCCGCGCGCGCCGTCGGCATCGCTGAAATGGGTCATCAGCGAAATCTCCTCCACCTGCGGCAACGTGTTCAGGCGCGCCCAGGCGGCCCGGAATGCCGCCGGCGTGAAACCCAGGCGGTTCATGCCCGAATTGAGCTTGAGGAACACCCGGTGCGGCACCTGGGTCTTGTGCGCGGCGAGCCAGTCGATCTGTTCCGCGGCATGCACCACATGCCACAGCTGCAGGCGCGAGCACAGCTCCAGGTCGCGCGGTTCGAACACGCCTTCGAGCAACAGCACCGGCCCGCGCCAGCCCAGCGCGCGAACCCGTTCGGCCTCGGCCAGATCCAGCAGGGCGAAGCCGTCGGCCGAGCGCAGCGCATCGAAGCAGCGCTCGATGCCATGCCCGTAGGCGTTGGCCTTGACCACCGCCCAGACACGGGCGTCGGGCGCACAATCGCGCGCGCGCTGCAGGTTGTGGCGCAAGGCCTCGGGGTGGACGGTGGCCAGAATGGGACGTGGCATGGTGGAGTCAGGGCGCTGTGAAGAAAGTCTCGATCCTGGACGGCGAGCGACCGGATGCGGCCAACCCGCACCGCTGGATGCCCATTCCGGCACACCGTGGCTTACAAGATGTCACATTTGACGTGCTATAACCCGGCATCGCTGGCGACCAGACGCCGGACTTTCGCACAAAAGCGCCGCAGCGGGCCACGACTGCAGATTGGCCCGGGAGACTATTCATCGCCATGAAGCGTGGCTTCTACACCATCATGACGGCGCAGTTCTTCAGCTCCCTGGCTGACAACGCGCTGTTCGTGGCCGCCATCGAGCTGCTGCGCACGCGCGGCGCGCCCGAATGGCAGAGCGCGGCTCTGGTGCCGCTGTTCGCACTGTTCTACGTGGCGCTGGCCCCGTTCGTGGGCGCGTTCGCCGACGCCCGGCCCAAGGGCCAGGTGATGTTCATCAGCAACGCCATCAAGGTGGCCGGCTGCCTGCTCATGCTCGCCGGCGTGCACCCGCTGCTGGCCTACACGCTGGTGGGCCTGGGCGCGGCAGCGTATTCGCCGGCCAAATACGGCATCCTCACCGAGCTGCTGCCGCCCTCGCAACTGGTCAAGGCCAACGGCTGGATCGAAGGCCTGACCATCGCCTCCATCATCCTGGGCGTGCTGTTCGGCGGTCAGCTCGTGGGTCCCTGGCTGTCGGGCAAGCTGCTCGCGCTGGATGCCCCCGGCCTCACGCTGGGGATCGAGCAACCTCCCGAGGCGGCCATCGCCGTGCTGGTGGGCGTGTACGTGCTGGCGGCGCTGTTCAACCTGCGCATTCCACGCACCGGCGTGACGCCGCGGCCCATGCCGCGCAACCCGCTGGCCCTGCTGCCCGACTTCTGGCGCTGCAACTCGCGCCTGTGGCGCGACCGGCTGGGCCAGATCTCGCTGTCCACCACCACCTTGTTCTGGGGCGTCTCGGGCAACCTGCGCTACATCGTGCTGGCCTGGGCCGGCGCGGCCCTGGGCTACGGCACCACGCAGGCCTCGTCGCTGGTGGGCGTGGTGGCGCTGGGCACCGCCGTGGGCGCGGTGGTGGCGTCCATACGCATGCGGCTGGACCAGGCCACGCGCGTGATGCCGCTGGGCATCGGCATGGGACTGCTGGTGATCCTGATGAACTTCATCGACAACGTCTGGGTGGCCGCGCCGTTCCTGGTGCTGCTGGGCGGCCTGGGCGGCTTCATGGTGGTGCCG
>CAZFOT010000256.1:4712-5070 GCA_964520365.1 uncultured Hydrogenophaga sp. | reverse complement strand
GCCCCGGCATCCCTGGCGAGCTGCGCCGGCTCATCGAACCAGGCATCCTCGCAGATCAGCAGGCCCACGTTGATGCCGTCGACCTGGAACACGCAGCTGCCCTGGCCCTTGGTGAAGTAGCGGTATTCGTCGAACACCTGGTAGTTGGGCAACTCGCGCTTGGCATAGGTCTCGACCACCTTGCCTTCGCTGAGCACGCTGGCGGCGTTGTAGCGCTGCTGCACCTGCACCGATCTGCCGCGGATGGCGCCGCCCTTCGGATGGCCGACGACGACGTGCAGGCCCTGCAACCCCGCGAGCTCGCGGGCCACCCATTTCACGGCATCATCGCAGGCGGCGATGAAGGCCGGACGCAGCA
>CAZFOT010000256.1:0-4702 GCA_964520365.1 uncultured Hydrogenophaga sp. | reverse complement strand
GGGCGCAGCAGCAGGTCTTCGGCCGGATAGCCGCAGATGGAGAGTTCCGGCGTGAGCACCAGGCGCGCACCGCGGGCGTAGGCCTCGCGCGCGGCATCCATGATTTTTTGGGCGTTGCCCGCCATGTCACCCACGGTGACGTTGAGCTGGGCGGTACAGATTGTGAGAGCCATGACGGACTATGTTACCCGCGTGCTTCGCGCGCCGGGCGAGCTGGACGCGGCGGCGTGGAACGCGCTCGTCGCGGCGGACGGCGGCTCGCCCTTCATGCGGCACGAGTACCTGCTGGCCCTGCACGAAAGCGGCAGCGCGACCGCGGCGAGCGGCTGGGATGCGCGCTTCATGACGCTGTGGCACGGCGCGCAGCTGCAGGCGGCCTGCCCGCTCTACATCAAGGCGCATTCCTACGGCGAGTACGTGTTCGACTGGGCCTGGGCCAATGCCTACGAGCAGCACGGCCTCGGCTACTACCCCAAGGGCGTCGTCGCCGTGCCGTTCACGCCGGTGCCGGGGCCACGGCTGCTGGCGCGCGACGCTCCGGCGCGGCGCGCGCTGGTGGAAGCGGTGCTTGCGCTTTGCCGCAAGCAGCATCTCTCGTCGCTGCACCTGCTCTTCGCCTCGGACGAGGACGCCGCGGCCTGTTCGGCCGCCGGCCTGATGCTGAGGCACACGGTGCAGTTCCACTGGACCAACGCCGGCTGGCGCGACTTCGGCGATTTCCTCGCCAGCCTCACGCAGGAGAAGCGCAAGAAGATCCGGCAGGAGCGGCGCAAGGTGGCCGAGGCCGGCGCCACTTTCCGCCATGCGTCCGGCGCCGGCATCGCCGCGGCCGACTGGGACTTCTTCTACCGCTGCTACGAGCGCACCTACCTCGAGCACGGCAATGCGCCCTACCTGAGCCGGGATTTCTTCCACCGCATGGCCCGCGCCATGCCCGAACACTGGCTGCTGTTCGTCGCCGAAAGAGCCGGGCAGCCGATCGCCTGCAGCCTCATCGGCATCGATGCCGCGCACGGTGTGGCGTATGGCCGCTACTGGGGGGCGCTGGAACGCGTGGACTGCCTGCACTTCGAGGCCTGCTACTACCAGCCGATTGCGTGGTGCATCGAGCATGGCTACGCGCGATTCGAAGGCGGCGCCCAGGGGGAACACAAGATGGCGCGCGCGCTGCTGCCGGTCAGGACCACGAGCGCGCACTGGCTGGCCCATCCCTCGTTCGCCGACGCGGTCGAACGCTTCCTGGTGCGCGAAGGCCAGGGCATCGACCAGTACCTCCAGCATCTCGAAGCACGCAGCCCGGCCAAACGGCCTGTGCCGACACCGCCGCGTGGCTACACTAGCGCCAGATGAACGAATCGGACGCCTTCTTCACTCACACCATCGTGGGCGCACCTTTCTCCGTGGTGCTCGGGCGCCGCCTTGGCCCCAAGGAAATGGCAGCGGCAGGCCTTCAGGTCAACCTCGGAACGGGCGAACACCGGCTCAGCGAAATCTGGCAGGACTGGCTGGTGCTGGACCACGCCACCGACCGGCCGGGCCGGCCGCGGCGCCACCCGGGCCGCGCGCGCCAATGGATGGAGCGCCACGCGCTGTGGCTGGCCGCCTTCGGACTCGCATCCCTGCTGCTGTCGGCCGGGCTCTGGGGAGCCCTGGCATGGCGCTGAAAACCCCTCAGGACACGCTCACCCTGGACCCCGTGGCCATGAACGTGGTCAACCGGGTGGCCGCCGGCAGCCAGCTCGGCGGGGAACTCCGATTCAACGGAGGGCTGCTGGTGCAAGGCGATCTTTCCGGACTCGTGCACGTCAACGGCAATCTCATCGTCTGGACCGGCGGCGTCGTCAGGGGCCGCATCCGCGTCACGGGCGATTTCTATCTTTTTGGCCGCCTGGGCTCGCCAGACGCGGGACCGAATTCCACCACGCTGGAATGCCAGGGCATGGCCTACGTGGCGAATTCCGGCATATCCACCGGCACCCTCATGGCGCGGCGCCTCCAGCTCTACGAGGGGGCCGACTTGCAGGGTCCCTTCAAGACGCTCAAACTCGGCGACAACCTGCCCGTGCTGCATGACGTGCAGGCTGGCGGGCGCTGACCCTCGAGACCGGCGCCCTCCCGATGAAATCCACCCGCTACCTGCAACCCGACCGCCATCTTGAACAGGACCAGGAAGACACCGACATGAACAACGACCACTTCGACCCGAGCAGCCCCGCCGATCCCGGCTCGGCGCCAGCCCCGGAGGGCGAGATCCAGCCCGACGCGCCGGCCACCCAGATCGAGGTGGACGTGGGCAACGCGATGCCTCCGTCCCAGCCGTCCAGCCTCCCCTTGCTGCAAGCCGATCCGCAGCCCGCGCCGATGCTCGACGCCGGCGATTCCAGCACCGCCCGCAGCATGGTGGCCGAAGGCATGCGATTCGTCGGCAACGCGGAGCTTCGAGGCCCCTTCAGCATCGGCGGCCATGTCGAAGGCAACATCAAACAAGCGCCCAATGCGCAGGTCGCCGTGGTGGTGACGGAGACCGGGCGGGTCAAGGGCGACATCACCGCGCACAAGATCTCGGTGATGGGGCACACCGACGGCATCCTCGACTCCGGCCAGGGCGAGGTGTCGCTGCACGACACCGCCAGCGTGCATGGCCTGGTGCGCTACGGCCGCATCCAGGTCAACGGCGCCGACCTCAATGCCACGCTGGAGCGCGCGGCACCCACCCCGCCCCAGCATTGACCCGTCCGACCCGCATCCATGCCGTGGACAAGTTCGGCTCAGACCCACGCCGCACCGGGAGACGCGCCCTTGCCGAATGCCGAGTCCGTGCGCCTCGAAGCCCTGCGGCGCAGTTGGCAACGCGACCGCGAAGTGAGCCGGCGGCGCCTGAGGGCGCGATGGATCGTCTGGGCCTGCTGCCGCTACGGCCTGCCGCTGCTGCTGGTGCTGGGCACCGCTGTGGCGGCCTGGATCTGGGCATTGCCTTATCTGTCGCAAAAGGCGGCGCAGCATGCTCCCTCGGTCCGAAGCGAAGCTGTGCCGGCGGCGGCGCGAGCGGACGCCGGTGCATCCGCTGAACCGGGAGCGCCAGAGCCCCCAAGCGCCCCCCTGCTCAAAATCGACAACGCATTGCAAATCAAGGAGCCTTGACCCATGAGCGAAAACCCCTCCGCCACCCGACTGGTCCCCGCCGACCGCCTCACGGCCATCACCAGCCTGATCGCCGAAGGCGCGGTGTTCGAGGGCAACTTCCACACCGCGAGCGACCAGGGCATCAAGGTCGACGGCCGGCTTCAGGGCAACATCACCTTCGAGGCCGGCGGCACCCTGCACGTGGGGGCCACCGGCGTGATCGAGAACACCCGGCTGGAGGCCGACTATGTGTTCATCGAAGGTAAGGTGGTCGGTACCGTGATCGCCCGCAAGGCGCTGGAGATCACCGGGTCGGCCACCCTGCTGGGCGACGCCAGCTACGACGAGCTGATCGACATGCACCCACGCGCCCGGGTGCGCGGCAAGATCGAGTACCGGGGCGACATCGACGCTGAACAGTGAACGCGGATCAGGCTTGCGCCGCGTGTTCCTTTTCGTAGTTGGCCACGCCGTCCAGGATTTCCTTGTGCGCGGCCTCGGGGCCTTCCCAGCCCAGGATCTTGACCCACTTGCCGGGTTCCAGGTCCTTGTAGTGCTCGAAGAAGTGCTGGATCGTGTTCAGCCGCATCGGATTGAGGTCCGAGGGCTTCTGCCATTGCGTGTAGATGGAGAGGATCTTGTCGATCGGCACGGCGAGCACCTTGCCGTCTTCGCCGGCTTCGTCCTGCATTTTCAGGATGCCGATGGCGCGGCATGGCACCACCACGCCGGGAATCAGCGGCACGGGCGTGATCACCAGCACATCGACGGGGTCGCCGTCGCCGGAGAGCGTCTTGGGCACGTAACCGTAGTTGGTGGGGTAGTGCATGGCCGTGCTCATGAAGCGGTCCACGAAGATGGCCCCGGTCTCCTTGTCCACCTCGTACTTGATCGGGTCGGCATTCATCGGGATCTCGATGACCACGTTGAACGATTCGGGGACGTTTTTGCCAGGCGTGACGTTGTCGAGGGACATGTTTTTTGCTGAGAGTTGAAGGAAATCGGGTGTCACCGGAGTCTGGTGGCTGCGCCGCGAAGACGCAGGAAGGCCCCTGGGATTTACCCTGATTTTACCGACTCCAGCCTTACGGAATGGCCTGGATCGTTTCCCACCACGCGCCATGGCCTTCCCACGAAGCGCAATTCCCGCTAAATTGACTCCGTTGGCCAATCGCCCCTCTCCACCGCTTCGCAGCGGGTCGGGACGGCAACGAGGAAGCAACGCAGCGGGGGCATCCCCGGAGGCGTTGCCCCCTCCAAGTCGAAACGAGCAGGAGAAACAAATGGTTGGTCAAACTGCGCTGATATTTGCGCTGGTGTGCGGACTGGTGGCCGTGGTCTACGGCTTCTGGTCCAGAAGCTGGATTCTTTCCCAGGACGCGGGCAACGCCCGCATGCAGGAAATCGCCGGAGCCATTCAGACCGGCGCGGCCGCCTACCTTGCGCGGCAATACAAGACGATCGGCATCGTCGGCGTGGTGCTGGCGGTGCTCATCGGCATCTTTCTCGACAGCGCCACCGCCATCGGCTTCGTGCTCGGCGCAGTGCTCTCGGGCGCCTGCGGCTTCATCGGCATGAA
>CAZFOT010000255.1:0-5079 GCA_964520365.1 uncultured Hydrogenophaga sp. | reverse complement strand
GTTCAACGACGCCGTGCTGCGCCACCTGACCGTGCAACGCAAGAAGGCCGACACTGCGCCTTCTTCCATGATGAAGTCGGTCGAGCGCGAAGAAGCCCGCAAGCTTCAGCAGCCCGTCCAGCACTCGTCGCAGGAGCAGGCCGCCGCCTAAGCCGCGGCGAGGCGTCGTCATCGGGTGAACCGTCTTCAGTTGTCCGCCGTGGTCGTGCAGGTGCAGAGTCTGCGATTCACGCCAGCGGGCATCCCGGCCGTCAATCTCGTGCTCGAGCACGAATCACAGGTCGTCGAGATGGACACCACCCGGCAGGTGAAACTGCAACTGAAGGCCGTGGCCTTCGGTGCCCAGGCCGAGATCCTGTCCCGACAGGGACTCGACGCGGTTTGCGAGTTTCAGGGTTTCATGACGAACGCGCGCAATGGCAAGGGCGTGGTGTTCCACATCCAAGATTTCAGCAAGACATAGGAAGGCCCATACATCATGGCTGCACCCAAGCGTTTCAACAAAGACAAGCGCCCCAAGCGCAACACCCAGTCGCTGCTCTTCAAGCGCAAGCGTTTCTGCCGCTTCACCGTGGCCAACGTCGAGGAAGTGGACTACAAGGACGTGGACGTCCTGCGCGACTTCATCGCCGAGAACGGCAAGATCATTCCCGCGCGCCTGACCGGCACCCGCGCCTTCTACCAGCGCCAGGTCAACACCGCCATCAAGCGCGCCCGCTTCCTGGCCATGCTGCCGTACAGCGACCAGCACCGCGTCTGAAAGAGAGCCTGACATGCAAATCATCCTGCTCGACAAAGTTGTCAACCTCGGCGCCCTCGGCGATGTGGTCAAGGTCAAGGACGGCTACGCCCGCAACTTCCTGATCCCGTCGGGCCGCGCCCGCCGCGCCACCCAGGGTGCCATCGCCGAATTCGAGGCCCGCCGCGCCGAACTCGAGAAAGTGGCCGCCGCCAAGCACGCCGAAGCCCAGGCCCTGGGTGAGAAGCTTGCCGCCGCGACGGTCAAGCTGTCGCAAAAGGCTGGCGTCGATGGCCGCCTGTTCGGCTCCGTGACCAACCACGACGTGTCCGAGGAGCTGAACAAGCAAGGCTTCAAGGTGGCCAAGTCGCAAGTGCGCATGCCCAACGGTCCGCTCAAGAACGTGGGCGACTACACGGTGAGCGTGAACCTGCACACCGACGTCACGGTTGACGTGGCCGTGACGGTGCTGGGCGAGACCGCCTGAGGCCTTCTTTCCTCTTCCACCGGCGCCCGCCCGGGCGACGTGCCGGACAGGAGCCGCCACCCTTCGGTGTGGCGGCTTTTTTCTTGGTGCAGCGCTGGCCTGTCGGACCGTTGGTCGAGTGCCGCGTTGTACCGCTTCCTTCACTGGCCGTGCACGGGTTTTCCACAGACTTGTCCCATGACTTCCCGGGTGTCAGCGCGTACCATCACGGACTGATCGAAGAATGCCCATGTCTGCCCTGTATTCGAGCCCTTTTCCCCCTTTCGACGCCGGCCTGGAAGATGCTTCGGGTCTCGGCGGAGATCGCCAGATCGCCCAGCTCCGGGTGCCTCCCCATTCGATCGAAGCCGAGTCCAGCGTGTTGGGCGGCCTGCTGCTCGACAACGGCGCCTGGGACCGGGTGGCCGACCTGGTCAACGACTCCGATTTCTACCGCTACGAGCACCGCCTGGCGTATTCGGCGATTGCCGCGCTGGTCAACGCCAGCAAGCCGGCCGACGTGGTGACCGTGTTCGAGCATCTGCAGAACCTGGGCAAGGCGGAAGAGGTCGGCGGACTGGCCTATCTCAACTCGCTGGCGCAGTACGTGCCCAGCGCGGCCAACATCCGCCGCTACGCCGAGATCGTGCGCGAGCGCGCCATCCTGCGAAAGCTGGTCGCGGCCAGCGATGAAATCGCCACCGCGGCCTTCAATACCCAGGGCCGCCCGGTGGACAAGATCCTGGACGAGGCCGAGCAGAAGATCTTCCACATCGGGGAAGAGGGTTCGCGCATGAAGGAGGGTTTCCAGGGCATGGACAAGCTCGTGGTCGACCTGCTCGACCGCGTGCAGGAAATGGCCGACAACCCGAATGACGTCACCGGTGTGCCCACGGGTTTCATCGACCTCGATCGCATGACCTCGGGCTTGCAGGCGGGCGATCTCGTGGTGCTGGCCGCGCGGCCCAGCATGGGGAAAACGGCGTTCGCGATCAACATCGCCGAACACGTGGCGCTCAACGAAGGCTTGCCGGTGGCCGTGTTCTCGATGGAAATGGGCGCAGCCCAACTGGCGGTGCGCATCGTCGGCTCGATCGGCCGCATCAACCAGACCCACCTGCGCAACGGCAAGCTGACCGACGACGAATGGCCGCGCCTGACCGAGGCGATCGAGAAGCTGCGCAACGTGTCGCTGCACATCGACGAGACGCCGGGCCTCACGCCCAGCGTGCTGCGCGCCAACGCGCGGCGCCTGTCCCGGCAGTGCGGCAAGCTCGGACTGATCGTGGTCGATTACCTGCAGCTCATGAGCGGCAGCGGCTCGGACGGCGACAACCGCGCGTCCGAACTCGGCGAGATTTCACGCGGCCTGAAGATGCTGGCCAAGGAATTGCAGTGCCCGGTCATTGCGCTGTCCCAGCTCAACCGCAGCGTGGAGACCCGCACCGACAAGCGGCCCATGATGAGCGACCTGCGCGAATCCGGCGCGATCGAGCAGGACGCGGACATCATCATGTTCATCTACCGCGACGAGTACTACACCAAGGACGCCTGCAAGGAGCCCGGCGTGGCCGAGATCATCATCGGCAAGCAGCGCAACGGCCCCACGGGCACGGTGAAGCTGGCGTTCCTGAACATGCTGACGCGTTTCGAGAGCCTGGCCGGAGGTGGTGATTTCTGAAATTCGTTGAGCGTTCGGTGTGAACTCCCCCCGTTCCACTCTCGCTCAAGGCCCAACCCCTACAAGACCTCGCTGGCGAAGTCCGCCAGCCTGGAGCGCTCGCCGCGCGCCAGCGTGATGTGCCCGCCGTGCGGCCAGCCCTTGAAGCGGTCCACGGCATAGGTCAGGCCCGACGAGCCTTCGGTGAGGTAGGGCGTGTCGATCTGGGCCAGGTTGCCCATGCAGATGATCTTGGTGCCCGGGCCGGCGCGGGTGATCAGCGTCTTCATCTGCTTGGGCGTGAGGTTCTGCGCCTCGTCGATGATGACGTACTTGTTCATGAAGGTGCGCCCGCGCATGAAGTTCATGCTCTTGACCTTGATGCGGCTGCGGATGAGTTCGTTGGTGGCCGCGCGCCCCCACTCGCCGGCGTTGCCGCCGTCGCCCTTGGCCAGGAACTCCAGGTTGTCGTCCAGCGCGCCCATCCAGGGGCCCATCTTTTCCTCTTCGGTGCCGGGCAGGAAGCCAATGTCCTCGCCCACGCTCACGGTGGCGCGGGTCATGATGATCTCGGTGTAGCGGCGGTCGTCGAGCACCTGCGTGAGGCCGCTGGCCAGCGCCATCAGCGTCTTGCCGGTGCCGGCCGTGCCGGCGAGCGTGACGAAGTCGACCTCCGGGTCCATCAGCAGGTTGAGCGCGAAGTTCTGCTCGCGGTTGCGGCTGGTCACGCCCCACACCGCATTCTTCAGGTGCGTGAAGTCCTTGAGCGTCTTGAGCACCGCGGTCTTGTCGCGGATTTCGGTGACCCGGGCGTACAGCGAGGGCTCGCCCGGGGCTTCGAAATAGACGAACTGGTTGATGTAGAACTGCCCCACCGCTGGGCCGCTGACGCGGTAGAAGGTGTGGCTGCCGCTCTGCCAGCTCTCGATGGTCTTGCTCTGGCGCGTCCAGAAGTCCTGCGGCAGCGCCAGCGCGCCGGCGTAGAGCAGTTCGCCATCGTCCAGCGTCTTGTCGTTCTGGTAGTCCTCGGCGGCCAGGCCCAGCGCCCGCGCCTTGACGCGCATGTTGATGTCCTTGGACACCAGGATCACTTCGCGCTGGGGAAACTTGTCGCGAAGCGCGTGCACCACCCCGAGAATCTGGTTGTCGGCCTTGCCTTGCGGAAGGCTGGAAGGCAGTTCGCTGTCCAGGGGCTCGGTCTGAAAGAAAAGCACGCCTCTGGCGGACTGGTGGCCGGTCGCCGAGAGTTTGAGGCCCTTGGTCAGGTCCCCGCCTTGCTGGGCCACCAGGGCATCGAGGGTGCGGCTCGTCTGCCGGCCGTTGCGCGCGACCTCGGTCATGCCCTTCTTGTGCCCGTCGAGCTCTTCCAGCACGATCATGGGCAGGAAGATGTCGTGCTCCTCGAACCGGAACAGGCTGACCGGATCGTGCAGCAGCACGTTGGTGTCGAGCACGAACAGGCGGGCGATTCCGCTGGCCACCGCCTTGGCGCGGCCAGCGCGCCGGTTGCTGGCGACCGGGGAGACGCCGGGTGCCGCGGCACGGGCCTCGGCGGGCGCATGGCCGCTTCGGGCTTCGACGGGCGCCAGCGCGATGGCGGGTGGCGGGTGGCCGACCACGGGCGTTTGCACGTGCGGCGGCTTGGGGCTGGCCCGGCGCGTCCGCGACGCGGACCGGTCTGCCCGGCCCGCCGCTGCGGGTTCGGTGGCCTCCGGTTTACGCATGGGCATCGATGGCAGCGCGGGTGCCGGCGTTGTGTCCAGCGCGGCTTCGGGCTCGAAGGCGTCTTCAACGGCCTTGAGGCTGTAGGCCTCGGGGGAGAGGAGGGCGGCGCGTTTGGTGGGTGCGGGTGGCAGTGGCATGGATCGGGTGGTGTTCAGCGGAGCGCCGGAAAACAAAAAGCCGCCGGGTGGACCGGGCGGCTTTCGGGGCTGCTTGAGGGAAAGGAAGAGGGCGGAGCGGAAGGACTTCCCAGCGTCATGAATTCATTATGCACGAGTCATGTGACCATGCCGCCATCTTCGGGCGGGCCGCGTCAGGCGGCCTTTTTCAGGGCTTTGACGGCCTTGAGGACGTCCTCGACGTGGCCAGGCACCTTGAGTCCTCGCCACTCCTGCTTGAGCACGCCGTCGGGGCCGATCAGAAAGGTGCTGCGCTCGATGCCCTTGACCTTCTTGCCGTACATGATCTTGTTCTTGACCACGCCGAACATGT
>CAZFOT010000254.1:0-5184 GCA_964520365.1 uncultured Hydrogenophaga sp. | reverse complement strand
GAGGATCGAGTCGCCGATGCCCTTGATGGCGGGGATGTTGAGCTCGCCCGGTCCGGCGGAGTGCGCATAGCCCCAGGCGCCCAGGGAGATCGCACGCTCGTAGGCGGCCTTGGCATCCTGGACCCGGAACGCGATGGCGCAGACGCTGGGGCCGTGCAGCCGCGCAAAGCGCTGGGCGAAGCTGTCGGGTTCGGCGTTGATGATGAAGTTGATTTCGCCCTGGCGGTAGAGCGTGACGGCCTTGTGGCGGTGCTTGGCGATCGGCTTGAAGCCCATGCGCTGGAACAGCGTGCCCATGGCCACGGGATCGGGTGCGGCATATTCGATGAACTCGAATCCGTCGGTGCCCATGGGGTTGTCCCATTCGGCAGGAGCGTCGTTGGTCGGGCTGGCGGTCATGGCTGTCTCCATCGGGGTGGGTGAATGCGCCACTGTATCGGCGCAGGGTGTCACGATTCCGGCGTTTTGGGGCGCGCCGCTTGTCTTGATTGCAGGAAAACTGCAAAATGTGATTCATGCAAGCACTCGACAAGCTCGATCGGCATATTTTGCGCAGTCTCCAGGCTGATGGACGGGCGACCTACGACCAGATCGCCGATCAGGTGGGCCTGTCGGCCAGCGCCGTGCTGCGGCGCGTGAAGCGCCTGGAGGAAACGGGGGTGATCGACCGCTACGTGGCGCTGGTCAGGCCCGAGAGCGTGGGCCTGGGGCTCACCGCCTACGTCAACGTGCGGCTGGAAAAGCACACCGAAGCCAGCAAGCGCAACCCGATGGACCTGTTCCGGGCCAGCGTGATGGCCTGGCCCGAGGTGGTGGAGTGCGCCGCCCTCACCGGCGAGATGGACTACCAGCTCAGGCTGGTGGTGGCCGACATGGCCGCTTACTCCCGCTTCATGATGGACACCTTGCTCCAGCACCCCAGCGTGCAGGACTGCAAGACCAGTTTCGTGATGGACCGTT
Organism: uncultured Hydrogenophaga sp.; assembly: GCA_964520365.1. Lineage (GTDB taxonomy): Bacteria > Pseudomonadota > Gammaproteobacteria > Burkholderiales > Burkholderiaceae_C > Hydrogenophaga. Next base: position 4,224 of record CAZFOT010000254.1, on the reverse strand, counting down.
TGAAAAGCACGACGGCTTTGCTGGTGTGAGCGCACGCTTCGTGAAATATATGCCAATTTCATGACCCGCTCGTCGGGCCATGCGCCGTTTAGAGAAGCTGCTCCTTGTCGATATGGGGAAAACCCTTACATTCGATCGCATGGTCAACCCGCTTCACTGGTTCAAGCCTGATACGCCCTCTGTCGATGCGCCCGCTGGCGCCACGGGCGCGGCGGCTTCCGCTGTCGTGGCGAAACCGGCGTCGGTGGTGGTACCCATCCGCTCCATCGGGCCGGCACAGGTCGATCGCATCGACGAGCACCTGCTGGCGCTGGAGCCGCACGACCGCTATCTGCGGTTCGGCTACGCGGCCAGCGACGAGCAGATTCGCCGTTATGTCAGCCAGCTCAACTTCGACCGCGACGAGCTGTTCGGCATCTTCAACCGCAAGCTCGATCTGATTGCCATGGCGCACCTGGCCTTCTCGGTGGACCCGCAATACAACAGCTGCGCGGAATTCGGCGTGTCGGTCGCTAGCGCGGCGCGTGGCAGGGGGTTCGGCAGCCGCCTGTTCGAGCGCGCGGTCATGCATGCGCGCAACGAAGGCGTGGCGATGCTGTTCATCCACGCCCTGACAGAGAACACCGCCATGCTCAAGATCGCGCGCCGCGCGGGGGCGGCCATCGAGCGCGACGGGTCGGAGAGCGAGGCGCACCTGCGCCTGCCCCCGGCCGACTTCGATTCCCGGGTGACGGAACTGGTGAACCAGCACATGGCGTTCACCGACTACCACCTCAAGGCCCAGGCCAAGCAGTTCTGGGGCGTGCTTTCGCGGCTTCAGGACCTGCGGCAAGGCGCGCGCGAGCGGGTCAAGGGCTGATCTTGCGGGCTGGCGCTTTGCGCTGTGGCAGGGGCTTGCGTTATCCTTGCCCATTGTTTCAATCACCCTCCCCCTTCAGTGGCCGAATCCCCTCCCAGTCCCGGGCCGCAGCGCAGCCTGCGGCATGCCGATAAACGTGGTTTCCTGCAAAAGCTCGCGGAGTTCATCCACCCCGGGCCGGACTCCAAGGACGAGTTGATCGAAGCCCTCGCCGAGGCCGAGGACAACGACATCATCAACGCCGAATCGCGCGTGATGCTCGAAGGGGTGATCCGCATCGCCGACATGACGGCCGGCGACGTGATGGTGGCGGCGCCGCGCATGGATGCGCTCAATATCAACGCGCCGTACGACGAGTTGCTGCACATCGTGATCGCTACCGCGCACTCGCGCTTCCCGGTCTTCGAGGGCGAGCGCGAGAACATCATCGGCATCCTGCTGGCCAAGGATCTGCTCAAGCTGCAGCGCGCGCCCCAACTCAATATCCGTGCGCTGCTGCGCCCCGCCACCTTCGTGCCGGAGACCAAGGGCCTGAACGACCTGCTGCGCGAGTTCCGTGGCAACCGCAACCACCTGGCCATCGTGATCGACGAGTTCGGCCGCGTGGCCGGGCTCATCACCATCGAGGACGTGCTCGAGGAGATCGTCGGCGAGATCGAGGACGAGTTCGACGTGGCCGAGGACGATGGCGACGTTTTCGCGCTGGCCGACAACACCTGGCGCGTGAGCGGCGACACGCCGATCGAGCGCATCAACGAGTCCTTCGGGCTCACGCTGTCCGAGGAGAACTTCGACACCATCGGCGGACTGATCGCGCACACCATGGGCCACGTGCCCAGGCGAGGCGAGGTGCACGAGGTCGAAGGCCTGAGCTTCGTCGTGCTGCACACCAAGGGCGGCGCGGTGAAGTGGTTCAAGGTCATGCCTCGCGTGGCCGAGGCCTGAGCCCGGGCGTTCCCGCCGGCCGCACCAGCATGCGCAGCCTGTTCGGTTCGCTGCACACCCCTTCGAGCTTCTCGCCCCTCAGCGGCCAGCCTCCGAGGCGTGGCGCGGGCGCCTCGGGCGTCGTGTGGTGGCTGCTGTGCGTGGCCGGGGGCTGGCTGCAGGCGGCTTCGCTGGCCTGGCCATGGCCGGCCTGGAGCCCGACGGGCGCGCCTCCCGGCCAGCCCGACGGATGGTTGCAGATCGCTGCGTTGGCGCTGCTGGTGCTGGCCTTGCTGCACAGCGCCCGGGTCGGCCAGGCATTCTGGCGCGGCTGGTGGTTTTCCATGGTGTGGCTGGCGGGGACTTTCTGGTGGCTGTTCGTGTCCATGCACACCTACGGCGGACTGGCCGCCTGGATGGCGGTGCTGGCGGTGATCGCGCTGGCGGGCGCGCTGGCCTTGCCCTACGGACTGGCGGCGGCCATGCTGTGCACCTGGGCGCCCAAGTCCCGCGTGACCCAGGCGGCGCTTTTTGCCGCGTTGTGGACCCTGGCCGAGCTGGTCCGGGGGCGGTTGTTCACCGGATTCCCCTGGGGTGCCGGCGGCTATGCCCAGGTGGACTTGATGGCGGCGTGGGCGCCGTGGGTGGGGGTGTACGGCATGGGCCTGCTGGCGGCCTTGTTGGCCTATGCGCTGGCTTCGCTGGCGAATGGCATGCTGCGTGTGGCGGGCGACTGGGTGCTTGCGCCGACACAGCGCGCCGCCGCCGATGCCACTGCTCGGGCGCCGGACGCCGGACGCGTGCTTCGAGGGCTGGCGGCCCTGGCACTGCTTGGCGCGCTCCTGTACAGCATGGCCGGCGGTGCCGAACGCTGGCGCGCTGTCGCGCTGCAGCACACCGGCAGCGCGGGCACGCTGCGCGTCTGGCTGCTGCAGGGCAACGTCGCCCAGGACGAGAAGTTCGAGCCGGGTACGGGCGTGGCACAGGCGCTCGACTGGTATCCCGCGCAGTTCGGAGAAGCCGTGTCGGCCGCCTCGGTGGGGAGGGCTGCCGCGCCGCAACTGGTGGTCGCTCCCGAGACCGCCTTGCCGCTGCTGCCCCAGCAGTTGAACGCCGACTTCTGGCGGCCGTTGTTGCAGGGCCTGGCGCAGCAGCCCGAGGGCTCCGCCGCCAGCGCCTTGCTGGGGCTGCCGCTCGGCAGCTTCTCGCAGGACTATACGAACTCGGCCTGGGGCATCACCGCGCCTGCGGCGGCCTCGGCGCTCGATGGCCTGCGGGACGGACGCCTGCCTGCCGCATGGGCGCAGACGGGTGCGTCCGAGGAAGGCTTCTTCCGCTACGACAAGCACCACCTGGTGCCGTTCGGCGAGTTCATTCCACCGCTGTTCCGCTGGTTCACCGACCTGATGAACATCCCGCTGGGCGACTTCAGCCGTGGCGGGCTGGGGCAGGCCGCCTGGCCCCTGGCCGGGCAGCGCATTGCGCCCAACATCTGCTACGAAGACCTGTTCGGCGAGGAACTGGCGGTGTCCTTTGGCGATCCGGCGCGCGCGCCCACCATTCTGGTCAACCTGAGCAACATCGGCTGGTTCGGCGACACGGTGGCGATCGACCAGCACCTGCACATCTCGCGGCTGCGCGCCATGGAGCTGGGGCGGCCCATGCTGCGCGCCACCAACACCGGCGCCACCGCCGTGATCGATCACCACGGCAGGGTCACGCACCAGTTGCCCCGGTTGACGCGCGGCCGTCTCGAGGCCGCCGTGGAAGGCCGCACCGGCATGACGCCGTTCGCCCGCTGGGCATCGCGCTGGGGCCTGTGGCCGCTGTGGGGGGGCTGTCTCGCGGTGGTGCTCATCGTGGCGGCGGGGCAGCGGTTCGCCCGGCGCCGGTCTTCGGCCCCGTAAAATCGAGCGTTTACCGACGTGCCTGCCGCGGCCGTCGGTTTCTTCCTTCGGAACCTTGTGGCCCGGGCGCTGCCCGGGCCTTGCCCGCATGTTGACCTTCCAGCAAATCATTCTGAAACTGCAGTCGTACTGGGATGCCCAGGGCTGCGCGCTGCTGCAGCCCTACGACATGGAGGTGGGCGCCGGCACCAGCCACACCGCCACCTTCCTGCGCGCGCTCGGCCCCGAGCCCTGGAAGGCCGCTTACGTGCAGCCCAGCCGCCGCCCCAAGGACGGCCGCTACGGCGAGAATCCCAACAGGTTGCAGCACTACTACCAGTACCAGGTGGTGCTCAAGCCGGCGCCGAGCAACATCCTGGAGCTGTATCTCGGGTCGCTCGAAGCCCTGGGCTTCGATCTGAAGAAGAACGACATCCGCTTCGTCGAGGACGATTGGGAAAATCCCACGCTCGGCGCCTGGGGCCTGGGCTGGGAGGTCTGGCTCAACGGCATGGAAGTCACGCAGTTCACCTATTTCCAGCAGGTCTGCGGCAT
>CAZFOT010000253.1:4743-5192 GCA_964520365.1 uncultured Hydrogenophaga sp. | reverse complement strand
GACCGCTTCCACGACTTCGAGCGCACCATGCAGCTCAACTACTTCGGCTGCCTGCGCGTGACCATGGGCCTGCTGCCCGGCATGGTGGCCAAGCGCAAGGGCCACGTGGTCAACATCAGCTCGATCGGCGTGCTGACCAACGCGCCGCGCTTCTCCGCCTACGTGGCCAGCAAGGCCGCGCTGGACGCCTGGACGCGCTGCGCCTCCAGCGAGTTCGCGGACCAGGGCATCAGCTTCACCACCATCAACATGCCGCTGGTGCGCACGCCCATGATCGCACCCACGCAGATCTACAAGAACGTGCCCACGCTGGCGCCCGAGGAAGCGGCCGACATGATCGCGCAGGCCTGCATCTTCAAGCCGGTGCGCATCGCCACGCGCCTGGGCGTGACCGGGCAGGTGCTGCACGCCTTCGTGCCGCGGGTGGCGCAGATCGTGATGAACACGAG
>CAZFOT010000253.1:0-4733 GCA_964520365.1 uncultured Hydrogenophaga sp. | reverse complement strand
GGCGGCCAAGGGCGAGAAGGGCGCGAAGCCGCAGCTGTCGGCCGAGGCGGTGGCGATGCAGCAGATGATGCGAGGGATTCACTTCTGACTTTCTGTCTTTCTCCCTCTCCCTCTGGGAGAGGGTTGGGGTGAGGGCTTCTTGCCGGAGCGCGGTCCGGCCCAGCCCTACAATTTCGCCATCCATCCATTCCACCGGACCGGCTCGCGAACATGACCACGCCCACCGACATCACCTCCATTGCCCCGCGCGACAAGGCACAAATCCTCGCGCAGGCGCTGCCGTACATCCGCCAGTTCCACGGCAAGACCATGGTCATCAAGTACGGCGGCAATGCGATGACCGACCCCGCGCTGCAGCAGGACTTCGCGGAGGACGTGGTGCTGCTCAAACTGGTCGGCATCAACCCGGTGGTGGTGCACGGCGGCGGTCCGCAGATCGAGACGCTGCTCAAGCGCCTGGGCAAGCAGGGCCAGTTCATCCAGGGCATGCGCGTGACCGATCCCGAGACCATGGAGGTGGTCGAGTGGGTGCTGGCCGGCGAGGTGCAGCAGGACATCGTGGGCCTGATCAACCAGGCCGGCGGCAAGGCCGTGGGCCTGACCGGGCGCGACGGCGCCATGATCCGCGCGCGCAAGCTGCGCATGGCCGACCAGAAAGATCCCAGTCTGGAGCACGATGTCGGCCAGGTGGGTGATATCGAGAGCATCGACCCCGCCGTGGTGAAGGCCTTGCAGGACGACCAGTTCATCCCCGTCGTCAGCCCGATCGGCTTCGGCGAGCACAACGAGAGCTACAACATCAACGCCGACGTGGTCGCCGCCAAGCTGGCCACCGTGCTGCAGGCCGAGAAGCTGCTCATGCTCACCAACATCCGCGGCGTGCTCGACAAGGACGGCCAGTTGCTCACCGAACTCACGCCGCGCCGCATCGACGAACTGGTGGAGGACGGCACCATCTCCGGCGGCATGATCCCCAAGATCGCCGGCGCACTCGACGCGGCCAAGAGCGGCGTGAACGCGGTGCACATCATCGACGGCCGCGTGCCGCATGCGCTGTTGCTCGAAGTGCTGGGCAACGAGCCGTTCGGCACCATGATCAGGTCGCACTGAAATGGAAACCCCCACGCTCCCCCCCGGAGCAAGGCACCTGTTCCAGAGCACCCTGGGATCCGGCTTCGCCGGTCCCAGGGTGCGTCCCCCTCAGGGGGAACGCGCGAAGCGCGGCAGGGGGGAGCTCTAGATGCGCCTGCTCCTCGTGGAAGACGACGTGATGGTCGCCAGCGGCATCAAGCTGGGACTGTGCGACGCCGGCTACACGGTGGACTGGGTGGGCAGCGCCGAGCGGGCCGAGCAGGCGCTGCAGAGCGACAGCTTCGACCTGGCGATCGTCGACATCGGCCTGCCCGGCATCGACGGGCTGGAACTCACGCGCCGCCTGCGCACCGGCGGGCTGCAGATGCCCATGCTGATCCTGACCGCGCGCGATGCGCTGCACGACCGCGTGCAGGGGCTGGACCTCGGCGCCGACGACTACATGGTCAAACCCTTCGAGCTGCCCGAACTGCTGGCGCGGCTGCGCGCCCTGTTGCGCCGTTCGCAGGCGGCCACTTCGGCGGTGCTGAGCTTCGGTCCCCTGGAGATGGACACCGCGCACCGCCGCGCCGTCCTGGCCGGCGAGCCCATGGAGGTCGGACCGCGTGAGTGGTCGGTGCTGGAATACCTGCTGCTGCAGGCGCCCAAGCCCGCGGCCAAGGACAAGCTGCTGCAGGCGCTGACCGGCTGGGACAAGGAGATCACGCCGAACGCGATCGAGGTCTACATCTCGCGCCTGCGCGCCAAGCTCGATCCGGCGGGCATCCGCCTGCGCTCGATCCGGGGGTTCGGCTACCGGCTCGAACTGGCCGATCTGCCCGGTCATGCCACGGTCGGCTGAAGCCGGCGTCCCGCGCGGCATGATCTGGGGCCTGCAGCGCCGCCTGCTGGTCCTGTTGCTCATCACCATCGGCCTGATCGGCACGGTCAGCGTGTTCTTCCACTACCAGGGGGCCGGCACCGCCGCCTTGCAGCAGGACCAGCGCCTGCTCAAGCTGGTGCCCCTGCTGGCGGATTCGGTGGTGGTGACCCGCCTGGCCAGCCGCGACGCCGTGAGCCTCGAGGAACCCTTGCTGGGCGCCACCGATCTGCTGGCCGCGCCCGGCCTGGCCATGCTGCTGGCGCCGCCGGTGGCGGAGTTCCTGTCGGAGCGGCGCGGCTTCGCGGCCTTCGGCGTGTTCAATGCCCAGGGCAGCCAGATGCTGGGCGAGCGCTGGCTGCCCACGGTGCTGCCGACCACCGAAGACCCCGAATTGCTCAGCGTGGTGGAGGCCGGTGTCACCTACCGGGTGGTGGCCCAGCGCATGGCTTCGGACGCCGGCGAAATCATCGTCATGCTGGCCGACGGGTCCGACGCGCGCCAGCAGTGGTTCCGCAACGTGCTCATGCGCGTGCTGCTGCCCAACCTGGTGCTGTTCGCCGTGGCCGCGGCCGTGGTCACCTGGGGCGTGGCGCGCGCGCTGCAGCCGCTCATCGACCTCAAGGAGGCGGTGGAAAACCGCTCGCCGCGCGACCTCGACCCGATCGACGCCGGCAGCATTCCGGCCGAGGTCCGGCCCCTGGTGGCCTCGCTCAATCGCCTGTTCCGGCTGGTCAACACGCAGACCGAGGCGCAGCGCCGCTTCGTGGCCGACGCCGCCCATCAACTGCGCACGCCCCTGGCCGGGCTGCAGGCCCAGGTGGAAGCCTGGGCCCAGGCGGCGCGCGGCATGAGCACGGGCGAACTGTTGCCCCTGCGGGTGGACCAGGTGCGGCGCATGCGCGACGCCACCCGCCGCACCTCGCAGCTGGCCAACCAGCTCCTGGCCCTGTCGCGCGCCGACGCGGTCAGCGTGGACGTGCAGCCGGAGCAGCAGGTCGATCTCAAGGAGTTGTGCGAGACCATTCTGGCGCTCTACCTCGACGCCGCGGCGGAACGCCGGATCGACCTCGGGCTGGAGGCCCATCCGGCCCAGGTGCGGGGCCACGCCTGGCTGCTGCGCGAACTGCTCATCAACCTGGTGGACAACGCGGTGCGCTACACCCCGGTGGGCGGACGGGTCACCTTGAGGTGCGGGCAGGACGATGCGCCCGATGGCCGGTGTGCCTGGATCGAGGTGGAAGATGACGGCCCCGGCATTCCGTGCGAGGAACAGGAACGGGTGCTGCAGCGCTTCTACCGGGTGCCGGGCACCATCGGCGAAGGCAACGGGTTGGGCCTGGCCATCGCGGACGAGATCGCCCGCGCGCACCACACCCAGCTTCAGCTGGCGGCCGGCGCCATGGGTCGCGGTCTGCGCGTGCGCGTCGCGTTCAACGCAGTCGCGTAGGCCTGTGCGAAAATTGAAACAAGGGATGACAAAAGAAACCGGGCGCACATGCGGCCCGCCAGCCGAACACCGACGGACCGACTGCCCATGACCTCCAGCGCACCCGATCACATGCCCGCGGCCGACATCGCCCCAGACGTTCCGGTGGACGCCGAGGGAAGCGCGCAGGGAGGCGGTCGAAAGCGGCCCAAGCCGGGCGAGCGGCGCGTCCAGATCCTGCAGGCACTGGCGGCGATGCTGGAGCAGCCCGGGACCGAGCGCGTGACCACGGCCGCGCTGGCTGCCCGGCTGGACGTGAGCGAGGCCGCGCTGTACCGGCACTTCGCGAGCAAGGCGCAGATGTTCGAAGGGCTGATCGAGTTCATCGAGCAGTCGGTGTTCGGCCTGGTCAATCAACTGGTCGAGCGCGAGCCCGATGGCAACGCGAGGTCGCGCAAGCTGGTGACGCTCCTGCTGCAGTTCGGTGAAAAGAATCCGGGCATGACGCGCGTCATGGTGGGCGATGCGCTGGTGTTCGAGAACGAGCGCCTGCAGCAGCGCATGAACCTCTTCTTCGACAAGATCGAAGCGGCACTGCGCCAGAACCTGCGCGAAACCTCGGTGGTGGCCAGCGCGGCCACGCCCACCGTCGATGCCCAGGCCGACGCCTCGGTGGTCACCGCTTTCTGCGTCGGGCGCCTGCAGCGGTTCGCGCGCAGCGGCTTCCGGCGCCTGCCCAGTGAGCACCTTGAACACAGCCTTGCGCTTCTGCTGCCCGCCACGCACCTCTGAGGGGATTTAGGGCGCAGCCCCTAAACAAATTCCCGATAAACCCAGGCACGACCTCCCTCCTGGTCGGGTTTTGCGGTAAAAATAGCACGACCGTTCGATTCTTCGTCCGGTCTTTTTTCCGCCCACCTCCTTCTTTCATGCCGCCCCCATCCATGAGTGTCACGCCCATGCCCAAACGCAGCCGCGCCGACGCGCTCTCCCGCAAGCCCTTGCAGAAGGGCCAGCAGACCAAGGCCGCCATCGTGGATGCCGCGCTCGGCCTGGCCACGCAGATCGGCCTGGAAGGCCTGTCCATCGGCGCGCTGGCCGAGGTGATGCAGATGAGCAAGTCGGGTGTGTTTGCCCACTTCGGTTCGCGCGAGGAACTGCAGATCTCCGTGGTGCGCGAGTACCACGCGCGCTTCGAGGAAGAGGTGTTCTACCCGGCCATGGCCGCGCCGCGCGGCCTGCCCCGCCTGCGCGCGCTGTTCGACAACTGGATGAAGCGCACCTCGGCCGAGATCGACTCGGGCTGCATCTACATCAGCGGCGCGGTCGAGTTCGACGACCGGCCCGGCCCGG
>CAZFOT010000252.1:1189-5200 GCA_964520365.1 uncultured Hydrogenophaga sp. | reverse complement strand
TGACCACGCTCACGCTCAAGCTGCCGCCCAGCCAGGCGCTGCTGATCCTGATCTGCACCTACGTGGGCTCGATCTACGGCGGCTCGCGCTCGGCCATCCTGCTCAACATTCCCGGCACGCCGGCCTCGGCCGCGTCCTGCCTGGACGGGTATGCGCTGGCGCGCCAGGGCATGGCCGGCCGCGCCATGGGCATCGCCACCACGGGATCGGTCATGGGCACGCTGATCGGCATGTTCTTCCTGGCCACCTTCACCCCGGTGCTGGGCAGCCTGGCGCTCAAGTTCGGCGCCTATGAATTCTTCTGGCTCGCGTTCTTCGGCGTCATCATCGCCGGCACGCTCACCGGCGACGACCCGCTCAAGGGCTGGATTGCCGGCATCGCGGGCCTGTTCATCGCCACCATCGGCCAGGAGCCGCAGTACGGTTACGAGCGTTTTGCGTGGGGCGTGCGCGACCTGGCCGGCGGCATCCAGCTCGTGCCCGCGCTGGTGGGTGCCTTCGGCTTCGCCGAACTGCTCACCGCCATGCGCCAGCGCCAGTTGCCGGTGAAGATCAGCGCCTTCGACACCGTCATCCCGAAGCTGCGCGATGTCTTCCAGTACTGGCGCACCATCCTGCGCTCGGGCCTGATCGGCACCGGCGTGGGCATCGTGCCCGGCGTGGGCGAGGACGTGGCGGCCTGGTCGTCCTATGCGGCCGCCAAGCGCGCCAGCAAGGAAAAGGAAAAGTACGGCAAGGGTTCGGTCGAAGGCCTGATGGCCGCCGAGACCGGCGACAACGCCTGCGTGCCCGGCGCCATGATCCCGGTGCTCACGCTGGCGATTCCCGGCTCGGCGCCGGCCGCCGTGCTCATGGCCGCGATGATCATCCACGGCGTCAAGCCCGGGCCGCTGATCATGGTGGAGAGCCCGCAGTTCGTGTACGACGTGGTGGCCATGATGCTGTTCGCCACGCTGGGCATCCTCATCTACGGCCTGGTGCTCACCAAGGCGCTGGTGCAGGTGCTGCGCGTGCCCCAGCACCTGATCGTGCCCATCATCTTCGTGCTCTGCGCCGTGGGCAGCTTCGCCATCGCGGGCCGCCTGTTCGACGTGTACGTGATGCTGGCCTTCGGCCTGATCGGCTTCTTCCTGCGCCACTTCGGCTACCCCATGGCGCCGCTGGTGCTGGGCATCGTGCTCGGCGACCTGCTGGAGAAGAACCTGCGCCGCGCGCTGATCCTCTCCGACGGCGATCTCTCGCCCTTCTTCACGCGCCCCATCGCCGGCTCCGTGGCCGCGCTGATCTTCGTCACCGTGGCCTGGAAACTCTGGAGCCAGTACGGCCGCGGCCGCGTGGCGAAGCAGGAGACGCCGGCATGATGAAGCTGGCGCTGTGCAACGAGGTGCTGCGGCCCCTGCCGCTGGCCGCGCAGTGCGTGGCCGCCGCGCGCATGGGCTATGGCGCGCTGGAACTCGCGCCCTTCACGCTGGCCGAGGACCCGTTCACGCTGGATGCCGCCAGCGCGCGCACCGTGCGGGCCACGGCGCACGACCACGGCCTGCAGATCTCCAGCCTGCACTGGCTGCTGGTGAAGCCCGAGGGCCTGTCGCTCGCCACCGGCGACGCGGCCCTGCGCCGCCGCACGCTGGACCTGCTGCGCCGCCTGATCGACTTCGCATCGGCCTGTGGCGCGGCGGTGCTGGTGCACGGCTCGCCGAAGCAGCGCTCGCCCGCACCGGGCCAGAGTGTGGCCGATGCCACCGCGCGGCTCGAATCCGCCCTGGCCGAACTCGCGCCGCATGCGGCCGCGGCCGGCGTCACCTACTGCATCGAGCCGCTGGGCCGGTTCGAGACGCCGGTGATCAACACCGTGGCCGAAGCCGCCGCGCTGGTGGACCGCATCGGCTCGCCCGCATTGCGCACCATGCTCGACGTGAGCGCCGCTTCGCACAGCGAAACGGAGCCGGTGCACGAGGTACTGCGCCGCTTTCTCGCCAGCGGTCACATCGCCCATGTGCAGGTGAACGACGCCAACCGCCGCGGCCCGGGCCAGGGCGAGACCGACCAGCGCCCGGTGCTGCAGGTGTTGAAAGACGCCGGCTATGCCGGCTGGGTGGCGGTCGAACCCTTTGAATACCTGCCCGATGGACCGGGCTGCGCCCAAGCCTCGGCGCGGCACGTGCACGGCCTGTGGAGTGAACTCTCATGAACCCCGTGCCGCTCCGCATCCGCGAAGTGCTGCTGTTCCAGCGCCCCGTCACGCTGCGCCTGCCGTTCCGCTTCGGCGCGGCCACCGTCACGCAGTGCCCGCAGGCCTTCGTGCAGGTGCGCGCCGAGGCCGATGGCCGCGTGTTCGAAGGCGCGAGCGCCGAGCTCATGGTGCCCAAGTGGTTCGACAAGTCGCCCCAGCTCACGCACGAACAGAACTTCGAGCAGTTGCGCGAATCGCTGCGCAACGCGCGTGCGGCGCTGCTGGCCGACCCGGCGCCGCAAAACCCGTACCTGCTGTCGCAGACCGCCGGCGAAGCCGCCATCGGCGTGTCGGTCGCGCGCGGCCTGCCGCGCCTGGCCGCGCAGTTCGGCCCGGCGCTGCTCGACAAGGCGGTGGCCGACGCGGCGCTGCGCGCGGCCGGCCTCTCGTGGGTGGACGGTTTGCGCGCCGGCGTGCTGGGCGACCCCTGGAGCGCTCGGCTGGCGCTGGTGCGGCCCACCCAGGTGGTGCTGCGCCACACCGTGGGCCTGGCCGACCGCCTGACCGACAGCGACCCCGGCACCGACCCGCGGGACGGCCTGCCCGCCACGCTGGAGGCGGCGATCCGGCGCCACGGCCTGCACCACTTCAAGCTCAAGCTGAGCGGCCAGATCGACGCCGACGTGGAGCGGCTCACCCGCATTGCCGAGGTGCTGCAGCGCCTGGGGGGCGATTACCGCGCCACGCTCGACGGCAACGAAACCTTCACCGACGCCGCCACCCTCGGCCGTTTCTGGCAGGCGCTGCTGGACACGCCTGCCTTGTCCGATCTGCTGCGCCGCACCCTGCTGCTGGAGCAGCCGCTGGCGCGCGCGGTGGCGCTGCGCGAATCCATCGCCGGCCTGGGCATCGCCGTGCCGGTGATCCTGGACGAGTCCGACGACCACGCCAGCGCGCTCGAGGAAGGCCTGGCCCTGGGCTACCGCGGCATCTCCAGCAAGGCCTGCAAGGGCATCTACCGCTCGCTGTGCAACGCCGAACGCATCGCGCAGGACCCGCGCCTGCTGCTCTCGGGCGAAGACCTCACTTGCCAGGCCGGCCTGGCGGTGCAGCAGGACACGCTGCTGGCCGCCAGCCTGGGCGTGCGCCACATCGAACGCAACGGCCACCACTATGTGGACGGCTTCGGCACCGCGCCCGAGCACGAAGCCCAGGCCTTCGCCAGGGCCCACCCCGGCCTGTACGAGACGGCCGGCGGCCGTCCCCATCTCGCGGTGCGCGGCGGACAGATCGACCTCGCATCCCTGCACGTCCCCGGCTTTGCCCGCGCGGCCACGCCCGACTGGCTCAGCCTGCAGGCCATCACCTGAACCCGAAACCGCTCACACGGAGAACCCACATGGCAACACAGACACTCGGCCTCATCATGCACGGCGTGACCGGGCGCATGGGCATGAACCAGCACCTGATCCGCTCGATCTGCGCCATCCGTGCGCAAGGCGGCGTGACGCTCTCCAACGGCGATCGGGTGATGCCCGACCCCATCCTGATCGGCCGCAACGCCGAGAAGATGGAAGCGCTGGCCAAGGCCCACGGCATCGCGCGCTGGGGCACCGACCTCGACGCCGCGCTCGCGAACCCGGGCGACACCGTCTTCTTCGACGCCGGCACCACGCAGATGCGACCGACCCTGCTGGCCAAGGCGATCCGCGCCGGCAAGCACGTGTACTGCGAGAAGCCGATCGCCACCAACCTCAACGAGGCGGTGGAGATCGCGCGCCTGGCGGAGCAATCGGGCCTCAAGCACGGCGCGGTGCAGGACAAGCTGTTCCTGCCCG
>CAZFOT010000252.1:0-1179 GCA_964520365.1 uncultured Hydrogenophaga sp. | reverse complement strand
TGGGTGTTCGAGGGCGACCTGCAGCCGATCCAGCGCCCGAGCTGGAATTACCGCAAGGAAGACGGCGGCGGCATGATCCTGGACATGATGTGCCACTGGCGCTACGTGCTGGACAACCTGTTCGGCGAAGTGAAGTCGGTCTCGTGCATCGGCACCACGCACATCCCCACGCGCTGGGACGAAGCCGGCAAGCCCTACGCCTGCACCGCCGACGACGCGGCCTACGCCACCGCCGAACTCATTGGCCACAACGGCGAGCCGGTGATCGCGCAGCTCAACATGAGCTGGGCCACGCGCGTGCGCCGCGACGACCTCGTGACCTTCCATGTGGACGGCACCGATGGTTCCGCCGTGGCCGGGCTTTCCTCATGCCGCGCGCAAAGCCGCGTGGCCACGCCGCGCCCGGTGTGGAACCCGGACGAGAAGCAGACCATGAACTTCTTCGACCAGTGGCAGGAAATCCCCGACTCGCAGGTGTACGACAACGGCTTCAAGATCCAGTGGGAACACTTCATCCGCCACGTGGTGGAGAACGCGCCGTACAAATGGACGCTGCCCGAAGGCGCCAAGGGCGTGCAACTGGTGGAAGCCGCGCTGGCGAGCTGGAAAGAACGCCGCTGGGTCGACGTGCAGCCGCTGGAGGTCTGACATGGCGCTCTCGCTCCAGTTGCCCACGGCCTCGGGCCAGATCGAGGCCTACACCCTGCGCGGCGCTACCCCGGTGAAGCCCGCCGCGGGCGTGACGTTCAACCGCATCGCCTACTCGGCTGCCCACGTGGTGGCCGACCCGCTGGCCGCGATCGACCCCTGGCTGCAATGCGCGGTGGACTGGGACGAAACCATCGCCTACCGCCAGCGCCTGTGGTCGCTCGGCCTGGGCGTGGCCGAGGCCATGGACACCGCGCAGCGCGGCATGGGCCTGGACTGGCCCACTTCGCTCGAACTCATCCGCCGCTCGCTCGACGCCGCCAAGGACGTGCCCGGCGCGCGCGTGGCCTCGGGCTGCGGCACCGACCACTTGGTGCTGGAGAACGTGAAGACGGTCGACGAAGTCATCCAAGGCTACGAGGAGCAGATGGCCGCCATCGAAAAACTCGGCGGCCGGTTGATCGTGATGGCCAGCCGCGCACTCGCCCGCGTCGCGAAAAGCCCGGCCGACTACGAGCGCGTGTACGACCG
>CAZFOT010000251.1:0-5203 GCA_964520365.1 uncultured Hydrogenophaga sp. | reverse complement strand
AATCCGGCGTACAGGTTCTCCTGTACCGAGGGTTCGAATCCCTCTCTCTCCGCCAGGTTGCTAAGAACGACGGGCCCTCGCGGCCCGTTTTCTATTCCTACCCATCGTTTTACCCATCGTTCGCTGTGGCATGTGGTGACACCCTGGCATCAAACACAAACCCTGCCGGCTCAAACCTGATGTACGCTAATCGCCGTTTGTCGTCATAGGAAAGTCCTCATGCGAGGTTTGGTCTGGTGCATCTGGTTCGTGGTCATCGGTGTGCCACTGACGTTGCTGGGCCTGGCCACGGGTGCCGAAGCCCTCATGGCCACCGGCGCGGGGCTGGTGGCCGCCGTGGTGGTGGGCTGGCCGGTACTGGTGCTCACAGGGCTGGTGTCCGACCTGGTGAAGCCGCCCGGCCGTTGACAGCCGGGGTGTGCCGCCCTGTAGCGACAACAACCCCGCAGCGCCCCGCTCATCCTCTCACCAGGGGATGGGAATGCAGCCAGGTAGGCGTACAACAGCACCCTTGAAAACGCGGCCCACGGTGGGTCCAGCGCTTCCACAGGAGGGTGTGACATGGCAACCCGATCCAGGCGTGCGCCCGCAACAGCCGCAGCGGCCAGCTCAGACAAGAAACGCACCAGACGCCGCCCCCCGGCCGCGAAAAAAGCGGCCCCCAAGACCAGCGGGCAGGCAGACATCACCTCGCGGCTTTTCGATGCCAGGCCCGACCGGCTCGACTTTCGCGACCTGAACTACGCGCCGCCGCTGCGGTCGCTCGACACGCACCACCCAGCCCAGACCTTCCTCGCCCAGGCGGTTCCAGCCTACGTCGCCGCCGGCCTGATCCTGGACCAGGGCCAGGAAGGCGCATGCACCGGGTTCGGCCTCGCGGCGGTCGTCAACTACCTGCTGTGGATACGGCACCATGGCCAGGACAGCGAGGACGGCGAGAGCGCCGCGATCAAGGTCAGCCCGCACATGCTGTACGAGCTGGCCCGGCGCTATGACGAATGGGAGGGCGAGGCCTACGAAGGCTCGTCCTGCCGCGGCGCGCTCAAGGGTTTTCAC
This sequence comes from uncultured Hydrogenophaga sp., assembly GCA_964520365.1. Classification (GTDB taxonomy): domain Bacteria; phylum Pseudomonadota; class Gammaproteobacteria; order Burkholderiales; family Burkholderiaceae_C; genus Hydrogenophaga. The sequence continues at coordinate 4,147 of CAZFOT010000251.1, read as the reverse complement.
AAGCACGGGGTCTGCCAGGCGCACTACTGGCGCAAGGACCACCGGGGCGCGCAGCAGGCCGATCTCGAATGGGAGCTCGACGCGCTCAAGCACCCGCTGGGCGTGTACTACCGGGTGGACAAGCGCTCGGTGGTGGAGATGCAGGCGGCCATCAACGAGATCGGCGCCATCTACGTCTCCGCCCGGGTGCACGACGGCTGGGACAAGGTGGCGCGGCGGAACCGGGCGCCGGAGTCGCACGATGAGGCGGCGTTGCCGACCATCCCCGCCGCCAGCAAGAACTCCCCATGGGGCGGCCACGCCTTCGCGCTGGTGGGCTACAACGACCGCGGCTTCATCGTGCAGAACTCCTGGGGCGCGCGCTGGGGCGCGGGCGGCTTCGCGGTGCTGCCCTATGCGGACTGGGTGGTGCACGGCACCGACGCCTGGGCCGTGGCGCTGGGCGTGCCCCAGAGCCATGCGATGACGCCCGAGCGCATCGCGGCCCTGCGCTGGCCCGTGCGCAGCGGGTGCTCGATCGGCTTCGCGGTGCGCAGCACCCAGAACCCCGACAACCCGGTCGACGACCCCTGGCCGATCGACCACCCCTTCCTGCACAAGCCCTACCAGCCCTGGCCCACCGCCAAGGCCTACGAGCACACGCTGGTGACGGGCAACAACGGGCACGTCGTCGTCACCGACCTGGCCGCGGGCATCGACGGCAGCGAGGCCGTCTTCGTGCAGGCCCAGGTGGACCGGGCCCTGGCTTTCTTCCGGTCGCAAGGCGCCGCGCGCATGGTGATCTACGCGCACGGCGGCCTGAACAGCCAGGACGAGTCGATCGAGCGCATCCGCGTGCTGGCGCCCTGCTTCGAGGCCAACGGCATCTACCCGTTCTTCCTGACCTGGCGCAGCGGCCCGCTGGAAACCCTGGGCCACATCCTGGAGGACAAGGTGCGCAAGCTGTTCGGCCTGGACGACGACGAGCGCGCCAGGGGCATGTTCGACCTGCTGGCCGAGGCGCGCGACCGCAGCGTGGAAGTGGTCGCGAGCAAGACCGTCAAGGGGCTGTGGTCGGAAATGCGCGAGAACGCCCGGCTGGCGGCGCGCCGGGGGCGCGGCAGCGCGTTGCTGGCCGAAGCGCTCGCGCGCCTGCAGGCGCAATTGGGCAGTCGCCGCCTGCAACTGCACCTGGTCGGGCATTCGGCGGGCGCCATCGTGCTCGGCCACTTGCTGGACCGGCTCGCGGCCAGCCAGGTGAACGTGGCGGGCTGTTCGCTCTACGCGCCCGCCTGCACGGTGCAGTTCGCCGTCGAAAAATACCTGGACAGGAACGCCAGCGTGCTCGACCCCCGGCGGCTGCACGTTCATTACCTGACCGACAAGCAGGAAAAGGACGACGACCTGTTGAAGCTGGGACCGGTCACCCTGTACGGCAAGTCGCTGCTCTACCTGGTGAGCCGCGCCCTGGACGAAACGCGCAAGGTGCCGTTGCTGGGCATGGAACGGGCGCACGACCCGGCGCATTTCAACGAGGACCAGTGGGCGAAGAGCCACCTACCCCACCTGCAGAACTGGCTGGGCCGGTTTCCGCGCGCCAACCTGCACCCGGTGCCGCTGCCGAACATCCCCGTGAACCGCGAGGGCAAGACGATGCAGGCCACGCACGGCTCCTTCGACAACAACGTGGACGTGATCACCCAGACCATCGAGCGCATGAGCGGCGGCCCGCTGGTCGCGCCTCTTGAGTGGCTGGAGTATTGAGGCTCCCCCCTGCGCCGCTGACGCGGCTTCCCCCCTCTCTGGCGCGCCGCCTTGCGGCGCTTGGAGGGGAGACGGCATCTCGGGCCGGCGAAGCCGGACCCTTGATGCCCCTGGCTTTCGAGTTCCACACACGCGTTGCGGTGTTTCTCCCTCTCCCGCTTGCGGGAGAGGGTCGGGGTGAGGGTCGCAGCCCGGTAGCCGGTCCCTTCCTAAGCGCCCGGCGCCAGCCGCTCCAGCCCACCCAGGTACGGCCGCAGCACCTCCGGCACGGTCACGCTGCCGTCGGCGTTCTGGTAGTTCTCCAGCACGGCCACCAGGGCGCGGCCGACCGCCAGGCCCGAGCCGTTGAGGGTGTGCACCAGTTCGTTCCTGCCCTGGGCGTTCTTGAAGCGCGCCTGCAGCCGCCGCGCCTGGAAGGCTTCGCAGTTGGAGACCGAACTGATCTCGCGGTAGGTGCCCTGGGCGGGCACCCACACTTCCAGGTCGTGCGTGCGGCTCGCGCCGAAGCCCATGTCGCCGGTGCACAGCACGATCACGCGGTAGGGCAGGCCGAGCTTCTGCAGCACGGCTTCGGCGTGGCCGGTCATGGCGTCCAGTGCCTCGTAGCTCTTGTCGGGGTGCACGATCTGCACCATCTCGACCTTGTCGAACTGGTGCTGGCGGATCATGCCGCGCGTGTCGCGCCCGGCGCTGCCGGCCTCGGAACGGAAGCAAGGTGTGTGCGCGGTCAGCTTGATGGGCAGATCGGCTTCGGCCAGCACGGTGTCGCGCACGGTGTTGGTCAGCGTCACTTCGCTGGTGGGGATCAGGTAGAGCGCCTGGATGTCGGGCACTTCCTCGCCCTCCTGCCCGCCTTTCTTCACCGCGAACAGGTCGCCCTCGAACTTGGGCAGATTGCCGGTGCCGTAGAGCGTCTCGGCGTTCACGATGTAGGGCGTGTAGCACTCGGTGTAGCCGTGTTCCTGCGTCTGCACGTCCAGCATGAATTGCGCGAGCGCGCGGTGCAGGCGCGCGATGGGGCCGCGCATGAAGGTGAAGCGCGAGCCGGCCAGCTTGGTGCCGGTCTCGAAATCGAGCCCGAGCGTCTCGCCGATTTCGACGTGGTCGCGCACATCGAAATCGAAGCTGTGCGGCCCTTTGCCATCGGGACTCCAGCGGCGCAGTTCCACGTTGGCATGCTCGTCGCCGCCCACCGGCACGCTCTCGTGCGGCAGGTTGGGCACCGCCAGCAGCAGCGTTTGCAGTTCGGCCTGGATCACCTCCAGCCGCGTGGCCGAGGCTTCGAGCTCGGCCTTGAACGCCGCCACCTGCGCCATGGCTGCATCGGCCTCGGCGTGCTGGCCCTTGCCCTTGAGCATGCCGATCTGTTTGGACAGGCTGTTGCGCTGCGCCTGCAGTTCCTCGGTGCGGGTCTGCAGCGCCTTGCGCTCGGTCTCCAGCGCCTGGTAGGCAGGCACATCCAGGTAGGGTTGCGGCTGCTTGCGGGTCTGCAAGCGCGCGACCACCGCGTCGAGGTCTTTTCTCAGTTGAACGATGTCGAGCATGTTGGAGCAGGATGAAGGGCCATGGCGGCGGCCCGGGATGATGGGGGTCAGCGCAGGTGCGGCAGCGGCGCCGCGGAGGTTTCGTCGAGCCGCAGGCCCTTGGGCAGGGGAAACTTCACGGTCTCGGCGAGGCCGTCCATGGTGCGCACGGAAATGGCGCCCAGGGCCTTGATGCGCTCGATCACCTGGCGCACCAGGATCTCGGGCGCCGAGGCACCGGCGGTCAGGCCCACGCGGTGCCGGCCCTCGAACCATTCGGCGCGCAGCTCGTCGGCGCTGTCCACCATGTGGCTCGGCGTGCCCAGCTTGATGGCCACCTCGCGCAAGCGGTTGCTGTTGGAGCTGGTGGGGCTGCCCACCACGATCACGATGTCCACCTGCGGGCTCAACAGCTTGACCGCGTCCTGGCGGTTCTGGGTGGCGTAGCAGATGTCCTGTTGCTTGGGCTCGCGCACCAGCGGGAAACGCGTCTTCACGGCGGTGAGGATCTCGGCCGCATCGTCCACCGACAAGGTGGTCTGGGTCACCACCGCGAGCTTGGCGGTCTGCGAGGGCGCCACGCGCGAGACGCCTTCCACGTCCTCCACCAGGTGAATGCCGCTGTCCAGTTGCCCCATGGTGCCTTCCACCTCGGGATGGCCCTTGTGGCCGATCATGATGAATTCGAAACCCTCGCGGTGCAGCTTGGCCACTTCCACGTGCACCTTGGTCACCAGCGGGCAGGTGGCGTCGAACACATGGAAGCCGCGCCGCCGGGCCTCCTCCTGGATCGCCTTGCTCACGCCGTGCGCCGAAAACACCAGCGTGGCGCCGGGCGGCACATCGGACAGTTCCTCGATGAAGATCGCGCCCTTGGCCTT